>NZ_JFYL01000027.1 GCF_000632455.1 Acinetobacter sp. Ver3 | reverse complement strand
TTAATTTAGCTCAAATTAAATAGATCAATTAGGTATAGCTATGTTGTAAAATAAAAGCCTCTAATTAATAGAGGCTTTTTTATTGCAACTCAAAAATGAATTATTCGACTGCAATCATCACTTTCATCGCATTTTCATCTGCTGCATGCTTAAACACATCGTACGCTTTTTTAAACTCAGCAAACTTAAACTGGTGCTTCCTCAACTTTTCTAACGGCAATTTGCTCGAACAACAAGTTTTCAGCGACATGCCTATATCCCTCACCCCGACCCTCTCCCATAGGGAGAGGGAGAACGCATTACTATAATAATTTCGTGCATTTCCCTCTCCTTTTAGGAGAGGGTTAGGGAGGGGTCATTTTTATAAAACAACTATAAATATGATAAAAAAGAAGTAATCCTTTAAAATCTAAAAGAAGCCTATGAAAACTCTAAAACCCCTATTCCTCACATTCGCTTTAAGCACCACAGCCTTCAGCACCCAAGCTGCTGAACCAAACCATATCCCAACGCAAAAACAAGTCGCTGGCTACTACCATCACCAAATCGGAAACACCCAAATCACCGCCCTACTCGATGGTACAAACCATCTCAATCCATCTATGTTTAAAGGCTTAAGCGACTTTGATAAAACTGAAATCCTAAAGAAATACGCTGCGGTGAACGACAAAGGCATACAAACCTCAGTCAACGCCTTTCTCATCAATACAGGCAACCAACTGCTGATGGTCGACAGCGGAGCTGCTAGCTGCTTTGGCGCACATTTAGGTTCAATCTATAACAACCTCAAAGCATCTGGTTATCAGCCTACGCAAGTGAATGGTATCTTCCTCACTCACTTGCACCCTGACCATGTGTGTGGTATTTCAAACAACGGCGTAGCGAATTATCCAAATGCAACGCTGCATATTTCAAAAACGGAATATGACTATTGGCTGAGTCCAAATACCGTAAAAAAACTGCCAAAAGACAAACAAGCAGGTTTTTTAGGAACAGTCGAAAAAATCAAAGCAGCGCTTGCACCATATGAAAAAGCGAAACAAGTAATAGTCTTATCTGATAAATCTTTACGCTTTGGTGATATCGAATTTAAACCATCCTTTGGTCATACACCAGGGCATTACAGCTTTAAACTGAAAGCTGATGGACAAGAAGTGGTGTTTATTGGCGATATCGTACATTCACATACCTTGCAGTTCGACAAACCTGAAACTGCCATTGAGTTTGATATTGACCCACAAACTGCAATTCAAACTCGTTTAAAGCACTTTGCTGAATATGCCAAAGATGGGCAGTTGATTGCAGCACCACACTTACCGTTCCCAGGACTTGGGCACATTTATTCCAAAGATGGACAAAGCTACCAATGGATACCGGTTCACTTTAAAGATTAAACTAAAGTCATGCAATGGTTGAAATTTCAAGTATTTTTATTTAAAGTTCCCTCGCTTAAAAAACGGGGGTAAACTAATGAAAAAATTATTAATTTCAATTATCGCAGCAACTTCAGTATTGGCGACAGGCTGTTCAGTTCGTATGGCTGATATGACAGTTGCTTCAACTAAAAACTACAATCTTAACTCAAATCAGTTCGTGAAAGGTGAACGTGTAACAGGTGAAGATAAGGTCCCAGTTGTCTTGTTCCCTTTAGGGGTTCCAAACTTTAAAACTGCTGTAGATCGTGCTATTGAAAAAAACCGTTGCGCTGTGGCTCTTTCTGATGTGGTGATCACTCAATTGAATCAAGCATTCATTGTTGGTCAAATTGGTTATCGTGTAGAAGGTACACAAGTAATTGACCGTTCACAGCCTGAATGTAAGAAATAAGATTTTTAAAAGCCTCTAATACGTTTAGAGGCTTTTTTTTTAGGCGTATTTAATTCAAAAATTAGGTGTCTAAATTTACGTTCTGTCTTCGGTCGATATATTCAACATAACCTCGCCCCTTACGTTCAGTTCCATTCAGCAAACCACTCCACTGATAAGAACTCACATAACCTGCGGCTAAACCATAACAATATTCCGTATCTGCCACCGCAAGAATATCTAACACTTTCTCACCTTGATGATGTGCAATCCATCTAAAAGACTGAGGCACCTCCATCTCAAAACCATCAAGTGTTATTTTCGGATCAGGCTTTAATGCAATCACTTGAAAAGCAACCTCACCATCATATTGAATAGAAGTACCATCAATATGACGATACGACACGGCCGTATAAGTAGGTTCACCTGCAAAACCGATATAGGCCAAGACCAATTGTGACTCATCATCTATGTTGATGACTTGATAACTAAAACTGTCTAACGGCACCAATCCTGTGGTCGGTTTAATGGGACTCGGCAACATTGAGCTTGAGACTGCTTTCCAATGTTCCAGTGTACATAGTCCTTGAACTTCAACACGTTTTCCATGTTGGGTGAGATGACCGTCATATTGCATCAATACACTAAAGTGCTGATATAACATGCTATGTGCAAACCACGTAATGGCAGGCGTTGGGGTTAACCAAAGATCAACTTGCAGATCATCACGTTCAGATACTAGATGATAACTCCTTTCAATTTCAGCAAGGAAAGATTCTCGACCAAACTCAACCTTAAATGGCTTTTGATGGAATACAATTTCGTCTTGAATATTATAAATGCGGAAGGCTTCTTCATCTGTCGATAAGGCTGTTCCATGGACCAAAGTAGCGGTATTTTCAGGACTAAGACCAGAAATCGACTTGGGTAAATGCGTTATCTTCGCACCAACATCACCAATGACAGAAGCATAGGACAGATACCGAAAAGGCTCAGGCAAATCTGGAATCATAATTCCATAATGCGTACTCGCGAATTGACGATGAAAAACATGCGCATCTAAATTATATTCACGCGGTAAAAATGCTTGTTCTTCTGGCTCTACTGCACCCAAAAGGTTTTTGGCCATTTGACCCAATTGATAGTAGAACTTTTGTTGTAGACTTTTATTTTTTGAATGACTACTGAGGAGAGAATACATAACAAACTCACAAACAATGAGAGATATTTACACCCTAAACAACCTCTCCTCAGTTCTTTATAGCTGATCAGGACTGGCAAATGTGAATTCAGGTCAGATCATAAAAATTGTTAGACAAGATTAAAAATGTGATCTACTTCACACCAAAAATCAATTTCAATCCGAGCACAGACATCACAATGCCCGCACCACGATCAAATACTTTCTTAAATTTTAAATATACCGCACGCGGCTTTTCCGCTGATAATGCAACCGCCACCAACGAGCACCAACCAGCATCGATAAAAAAGCACAGCATTGGTAACACAAAGTAAAAATACAACGGAATCTCTTTGGGTAATAAAGCTGTGAAAATACTGGCAAGTACAATGGCAATTTTAGGATTCGACAATTGAGTAATTAAGCCTGTGGTAAATGCACGTCGTAAACTCATCGGATGCGATGCAGAATGATCAGCTTCGATTGGATCTTTGGCATGTTTGATAATTTTATAAGCCAAAAACAATAAATATAATCCACCGCAGATTTTCAAAGCCAAATATGCTGAAGGCACTGCAAGTAAGAATGCCTGTAAACCTAATACTGCCAATAAACCAAAAATCGCAGCACCGAAACCAGTTCCTAGTGCAGTAAATAAACCATGTTTACGCGAAATAGCGATTGAATTTTTAGCGACATAGATTGAAGTCGGCCCCGGACTCATTGCGCCCAGTAAAAGTGCTGCTGCAATCGAACCTAAAATCCAAATTGATTCCACATTAATTCCATAGTAGATGATTGATTTATCGCGTTATTCTACTTGGAAGCCTTATGAATATTTCCCTAATTATTTGAGTGATTTTTTTAAATATTAAAATTATTCACTATTTATTTTATTATTTTTAGCGAATTAGTTTACTGTATAAATTAAATACAATTGATTTTATAAAAATAGCCAAGTCATGCTAATCATCATCTGACAGTGCTTCATTATATGCAGTTTCGTGCGGAGACAGACGATAGTCCCTTTCCTGTACAGGTACGCCAGCAATAATCATACTTCGTGCTTCAGTTTTTGGTTTGTTTAGAAAATCCTGCTCACAGCCTAAGGCCGTTAAAACAAACAAACCCAATAATAAAATGGATAGAGATTGCTTCATGCCACCCTCCCAAAATTCCGTTTTCTTTCAGATTAGCACTTTTGATTATTTTTTAAACATATTTTTTCACTGTTTTTCAATTTCTCCGAGTAAGAGCTAAGATTCGAAATCCGCTATACTCTTAAAAAACCAAATTCTCGCACTATGTTTGATACGATAGCCCAACAGGTTCAAGATCAGGAAATTTCTTTAAATGGTTTAAACATCACCGTTCGCCGTTTAGACCAAATTCATCCACATATCTCGGGAAATAAGTTTTATAAACTGAAATACAATTTTATTGAGGCAAAACGTCAAGGCTTTCAAAAAGTAATGACCTTTGGTGGGGCTTATTCAAATCATATTGCCGCCACAGGGTTTGCTGCGCATCAATTTGGCTTTCAGTCTATTGGGATCATTCGTGGTGAAGAACTTAAAAACTCAGCACGCAATCACACCCTCGCCACCGCAGAACGTTTTGGTATGGCGCTGCACTTTATCTCACGAGAAGCATATCGACACAAAAATGATCCTGAGTTTTTAGCTCACTTAGCGCAACGCTTTCCTGAAAGTTATTTAATTCCAGAAGGTGGCACCAACTCGCTTGCCATTCAGGGCACTCAAGAAATTTTAAAAGATGCTGATCAGACCTTTGACTTCATTTGTTGTGCTGTCGGAACAGGCGGTACGATTTCAGGATTGATTGAACGCAGTTTAAGCCATCAAAGAATTATTGGATTTTCTGCGTTAAAAGGCAATTTTCTGAATGATGAAGTAAAACTACTGACGGGTAAAAACAACTGGCATATCACTGATGATTATTGCTTCGGAGGCTATGCCAAAACCCGACCTGAACTGATTCAATTTATTGAAAAGTTTGAATATGAATACCGTATTCCACTTGAACAAGTCTATACCGGAAAAATGATGTTTGGCATTCATGATCTTATACAACAAAACTATTTCCCCAAAAACGCTAAAGTTTTAGTCATTCATTCGGGCGGGCTTCAAGGTCGAACGATTTAGTTGATCTTGCTTCTGCTTCTGTTCGCTTGAATTAATCCGATAATGCTCAGTTCATCTTAATTTACCGTTATAATTGCGCTGTTTCGTTTTTTGATTATTTTCATGTCTTCCAAGCAATACGATGTTTTAGTAATAGGTGCGGGTGCATCTGGTTTAATGACCGCATATATGGCTGCTCAACGTGGGCGTCGTGTCGTGGTGGTTGAAAAAGCCAATAAAGTAGGGAAAAAAATTCTCATGTCAGGTGGCGGTAAATGTAACTTTACCAATCTGTATGTTGAGCCTGACAACTATATTTCACATAACCCGCATTTTGTTATCTCAGCACTCACTCGTTATACCAATTGGGATTTCATTGCCTTGGTCTGCGAATATGGCATTGAATACGAAGAACGTAAACACGGTCAGCTCTTTACCCTCAACGGCGCGAAAGAAATCTTAGCCATGTTACTTGCTGAATGTGACAAAACTGGTCTAGTCGACATCAAAACCAGTTGCGAGGTGAAAGCCGTCAACGCCCTTGAGGAGCACGGTTTTCAAGTAGCAACCAATTTAGGTTATTTTGAAGTTGAATCTGTCGTGGTCGCATCTGGTGGTCTCTCAATTCCGACGCTTGGAGGCTCAGGCATTGGCTATGAGATTGCTAAACAATTTGGACACTATGTTTATCCGACTCGTGCAGGTCTAGTCCCCTTTACTTTTTCTGATGGTTTCAAAGAAGTGACGACACGACTCAGTGGCAATGCTGTTGAAGCGACATTAAGCAATCATCTCAATAGCTTTACTGAAGCACTCTTGTTTACGCACCGTGGTTTAAGTGGTCCAAGTTCTTTACAGCTCTCAAACTATTGGGATGTGGGTCAAAGTTTTAAAGTCGACTTTTTACCGAGTCTTGATCTCTTGGATTTTTTTAAAACTAGAAAACAAAATCAACCTAAAGTGTTACTCCGCACCTTACTCGCTGAACACTTACCCAAGAGTGTCGTAGTTGAATTGCAACAGTTGATTTGGATGGATCAAGCTGAAATATCAATCGGTAATATCAGTGATGAGAAGTTAGAGACGATTGCCCAGCGCCTTCATGCATTTGAAGTTAAACCTTCTGGGACTGAAGGATACCGTACGGCTGAGGTGACTTTAGGTGGAGTTGATACCACTGAAGTTTCCTCAAAAACAATGGAAAGTAAAAAGCAAAAAGGACTTTTCTTCGTCGGTGAAATACTCGATGTAACTGGCCATTTAGGTGGATTTAACTTTCAATGGGCTTGGTCATCTGCACATGCCGCATCTGAGTATGTCTAATTAACAACGAGTATTGTTCATTTTTTCATTAAAGGGGGCATCCTTTGCCCTCTTTGAATATCGTCCCTATTGATCAATCGAATGCTTCATTATTGATTTATCTTTTCTAAAGGAAGTAATTTATGAGGGTCTTTGGGCGTTGGTATCAGTTGAATCAATCATTTGTGTGGTTGGATCTGTTACTGCATCATCAATAGATGGTGTATTGAGTCTGTTGTTTTCAGTAGCTTTTGAATTTGCAAAAACAAAGCGGTAAGCGCTTGCTAAAAAACCCACGGTGATACCCGCAATCACTATTGGGGCGAATAATTTATTAAATTTCTTACTCATAATTTTTACTCTTTTTCATGAGGATCAGCCAAACCATGCTGACTGATCCCGACACAAAATTACATGTTATTTAGGGTCATTTTTAGGCGGCGTATTTTGATCTGACTCCCCTGTAGACCCATAAGGATTATTCAATGGTTGAGTTGGTGCCTCTACATCAATTTGCGTGGGTGGAATGTCTTCGTCTTGATATTCTTCCGCAACAGTTGAAGCATCCATTTGCTCAGTAAGTGGTGGCGTGACTTGTTCAGGCTGATTTGGTCTTGGCTTATTCGCGTCAGATTTCGCTTTATCGATTAAGTCAGTCAACAATCGCTCTGCAGGTTGGCGACCACCTAGACCAAATGCAAGTGCAAAAGCGACAGCAACCGCTCCAAGTGTTAATCCAAAGGCTAAATTTACGATCGAGTCAGCGATTCCCATTGCACGCAAGCCCATTGCCACGACTAAACCAATGATCAGTACTCGGACAAGATTCGCTAACCAATGTGCGCTATTGGTCTCACCACGCTTCACCACATCGGCAACAAGATTTGCTAACCAGAAACCAATGACGAGGATAACTGCTCCTAAAAGTACATTCGCTCCGAAATAAATGAACATCGCAATCAAATCACTAATTTGATCAAAGCCCAAACGATTCGCAGCTTCAGACACCGCAAAGAGCATGGTGAAGAATACAATCAAATGACCGACAACTTTTGATATTTTGGTTTGACCCAAAAATCGTTGCATATCGAGCTTTTGAGGAATGTTATCAACACCTGTCCCAGCGATCACTTCAACCACAAGATTAGATACGAAACGTGAGACCACATAAGCAATGATCAGGATTAAACCTGCTGCGATGATATGTGGAATTGCATTCATGATTTCATACAACATAGCCGTTGCTGGTTGTGAAATCGCGTCTACACCCAAAGCCTCAAACGCAATAATCAGTGAAGTAATGATTACTAAGGCAAATACAAATGATCCTAATAGCTTAGGCAGATTAGAATTTTTAAAAACTCCGACTTTTTCAGCTTGCTGTTGGACATTCAAACTTGAAAGTAGCCCTTCGACAATACCGCGTACAATTTTTGCCAAAATGTAACCAACAAATAAAATCACACCTGCCATAAAGATATTCGGCAAGTATGCAACGGCTTCAGTCACCATATTCTGAACTGGATATAACAAACCATTTAAGCCCAAAATAGACAGCACGATCGGTAAGAACAGCAATAAAATGAGCCAGTAAACAATTTCACTGATATTTTGGCTAAATGAGCTCACACCGACATCTTGACTGAGTTTTTCATCCAGTTGCGTACGACTGAGTAGTCGAGTTAATCCAACTTTGACTAAATTTGCTACGATCCATCCAATAAAACCAACTGCTACAGCAGCCAATAATTGTGGGATAAATAGTAAGAATTGTTGAACCATATTACTAAAAGGACCACTCACACTGGTCAGATTTAAAACGTTGAGTGAACCAATAACAGCAATAATGAGGATCAGCCAGAAAACGACTCTGGAGATGATATTTTCTATATTTGAGCGATGTCCTGTCGCACTACTCAATTTTTGATTGGTATTTAATTTTGCAAGTACCTTCTTAACCCCTGCGGCAACGATTAAAGCGATGATCCATCCTATGAGTAAAATGGCCACTGCAGCAATAATTGGTTGGAATTGCTCCCAATAATACATTGCATCAAAGCCCCCAGTTCGAGTGAAGCCGTTATATTCATCATTCATTGGTTACGCCTCTTCTTATGTTAAGTGTTCTGAATTACGATTGATTTAATTCTTTTCCCTAGATCATTTTTCGATCGCGTCATCACACCATAAATTTCGAATATTTTTTAATCAACTCAAAGCATCATAAATACAACACATTGTTGCAAATCAAGAAAAAACCCAGCCGAAGCTGGGTTTAAACGTGAAAAGTGTAGTGGTTTATTGATCGTTTGCGACCGCAGTAACGGTATTATCCACTGCTGAATCTGTTGCCGTTGCTGTATCTGCATTATCTTGAGTTGCAGGAATAGTCGTATCAGCAGGAATTTGACCTGGTGTTGGTTCACGATCAGCGAGCATATAGAAAATGAAGGCTGCTAAAAAAATACCAACGATAATCAGAATATACACTGGGATCTTACTTTTCTTCTTTTGATCATTATGGGTCGGATGATTGGATTGATCTACCATGATGCCCCTCTTATGTATTTTGATGATTTTTTATACTAGCAATCTATCATGTTGTTTTGTGTGAAAAAACATTATCAATTCGTACTGATCAAAGCACATGAGCTGTGATGCAAAATAGAGTATAATATGCACCCTCCTCATTTTTATTGTCGATCTGTATGACCTATCGCCGACAAAGTGTCTCTTTAGATTTAGACACAGATGTCACTCATGCCTGTTCTTTGCATCATACCCGTGATGGGCATTTGATTGGAATTATTGAGTTTACGAAACCAAGCTATGTGCTGAAGTGGGGTGACTTAGAGTATTTCCGCCGTCGCACTGAAGAATTTTCGGTGATGCCCTTTCCTGAATGTGTCAACGGCATGATCATCGACATTCGTAACATCGCTTGCTTCTTAGATAATGAAGTGCCCATTATTCCTTGGCGTTTACTCGAGGAAGAATGCCCAATTCGTTTAGTGGTTCCACACGATCGTTTGGAGCATTATGCAGGTTTATTTGAACCGACTTGGCTCACGAGTGATGTAGATACTGCGATTCAAGAGATTCGTCAATTTATGGATATGTTTGTCCATTAAGTATGTCGCATAGTATTCTTATGTAATTTAGAAAAAAACCTCCGAGATGGAGGTTTTTTGTGCCTCAATTCCCTCTCCTCGTAGGATAGGGTGATTTGGACTTACCAATAGTTCTCTACCGCAATATTTCCTTCACCACGACGATTCATGGTCAGGCCACGTGCTTTCAGAGCCTCTTTTGTATCTTCAACCATTTGGGGATTCCCACACAGCATGATATGTGACGTTTGCGGATTAAAATCGACACCTACGGTTTTCTCTAACGCTCTATTTTCGATTAATACTGGCAATCGATCATGCAATGGTGCATTTGGATCACGTGTAATAATTGGCACAAATTTAAATCCTGTATGACCTTCACCAAAGGTATCCGCGACTTCCTGAATTCGGTCTACGTAAGCCAATTCACTTGCTGTTCTCACACTGTAAACCAAATGAATATTTTTATATTTTTGCCATACTTCAAAGTCTTGCAACATAGAAATAAATGGTGCGAGCCCCGTGCCTGTCGCCAATAACCACAGGTCATTTGGCATAGGTAACTGGTAACGTGCTAACGTCAAAAATCCATAAGGAATCTTTTCCAAATAAAGTTCATCACCAACTTTGAGATGTTGTAAATTTGATGTAAAAGCACCATCTGGTACAACAATTGAAAAGAATTCTAAGGTTTCATCAAAAGGCGATGAAACGACAGAATACGCACGTACCACTAAATCATCGCCAACTTTCAAACCAATACGCGCGAACTGCCCAGCGGTAAATTTAAAATGTGCGGGACGCGTCATGGTAAAGCTAAATAAAGTGTTGGTCCAACGATGTACAGAAAGGACTTTTTCTACGCTAAATTTTTCAATTGACATAATTTCTACGTGGCATGACAGACTGCGCTCATGGTAGCATGACAATATAATTTATTAATATTTTTTCACATTAAGGCTTCATTCATGCGCATGACATTACGCCAACTGGCTGTTTTCGTAGCTGTCGCTCAAGAGGGTACAGTAACTAAAGCAAGTGATGCTGTACGACTCACACAAAGTGCTGCAAGTATGGCGTTAGCAGATCTTGAAGATGGTCTCGGTGCACCATTATTTGATCGCTTAGGAAAACGACTTCAACTGAATGACTTGGGTCGTTTTTTACTCCCACAGGCGCTTGAAATTTTAGGTCGATGTGAATCATTTGAACAAGCGGCAAAAGGCGAGCTTCAAAGTATTGATCTCCGTATTGGGGCGACTTTGACCATTAGTGATTATTTGATGCCTGATTTAATGGCTGATTTTCTTCAATTACAACCACAAGCACATTTGCAACTTCAAGTGGGCAATACGCGTCAAATGATTGAAGCTGTTAATCAATTCCAACTTGATTTAGCCCTTATTGAAGGTTCATGTCACTTACCTCAATTACAATCGATCCACTGGCGTGATGATGAGCTTGCTGTGTGTTGCTCACCAGATCATCCCCTAGCGAAATTAGACCGCCCTCTGACCATTGAAGACTTTAAACAGGCTGAATGGATTTTACGTGAAGAAGGTTCAGGGACTCGTGAAGTCTTTGACAACGCAATCCTGCAAGACTTACCGAATGCCAATATTCGTTTAACTTTGGGTCATAATGAAGCTATTTTGAAAATTGTTGCTGGTGGTTTAGGCATGTCATGTATTTCAAAATTAGCCATTGAACCATTAAGAGAGAAACTGCAACTGGTGATTTTAGAAACGCCGTTCTGGCAACTCACACGCCCTTTATTTATGTTAGTACACCGTCAAAAATATCAGGGACCTGGTTTAAAAGCCTTTATGAAATTCTGTGATGCTTAATAAAAAAAGCTCCTCATTGGAGCTTTTTTTTATTTCTCAGCTTCTTTCTTTTGTTCTTTGATAATGTGTTCTTGTTCTACCGCATAAATTTTTGCTTTTGCGTCTTGCTCTTCTCTGTATTGCTCATATTTTTGAAATCCCCAAACACCCAGATTAATAAACACTAAAATAGGGACAATACTTGCAAATATCCATGGATTAAATTGCTTGTTTGGATCTTTTATCTTCTTGGCTTTTTTCTTTGATTTTTTATCAGCTCCGAATTCATCAACACGCGAACTCGTAATGAATTTTTGCGCATTAAATTTTAATTGAAAATGCGTTTTAACATCAGGAATTTCTTTACGTACAACTTTTGGTGGGCGCCCTTTTGCATGGGTTGGCTCGGGTAGATGATCATCTACGTTCTCTTCAGGCGCACTCTCATTCAAAGGTTGAACTTTCGTAAGTGGTACGACAGCTGACTCATCTAAGACTGGCACACGGCGACTTGGCTTTGATTCGAGCATTTCTTTAATTTGCTCTTCCTCAAGAGGTTCACCTAAGGAAATTTTAGATACTGGATCTGAAACTTGATCTGCATGATGTTCAGCACCAGAACCATCCAACACGATTGATTCTTTACTCAGTGTATTAAAATTTAGTTCAAAATCTTGGATTTGTGTTTGTGAGTCAAGCGTACTTTCCTGATCTGCAAGACGCTTTTCGATCAGCTCATCTAGCTCTTGTTCAAACTTCTTAGACTCACCTTCTAAATCTTCGTGCGCACGATAAAAAAGTTGATTCAAGGGTTGTTCGACGCGTGCATGTTTATTGTCTAACCGCACGATAAATTTTGCATGACGCTGGTCGTCTTTATCGACCACGATACATTTCACACGCTCACCAATTTGAGGCGCGATACTGGAATTTGCCATGTCATTCAATACGAAATGTACATCAAAATCATGATCATTGATTTTGATAATTCCTGCTTTCAATGCAGGGTCGTACGAATGTAAAACACCCCTGTAAAACATGTTATTTCCCCAGCATAAAAAAGATTGATTCTTAGTAATTAGTTTTTTTAAATTTATCGTTGAATCAAAATCTTAATAAAAAAGGAGGCCTTAGCCTCCTCTATAATTTAATCAAATTTTAATCTTTTTGTACAGAACCAAAAATTTTATCGCCAGCGTCCCCAAGACCCGGAACGATATAACCATTCTCGTTTAACCCGTTATCCACAGCTGCGGTAAAAATGACAACATCAGGATGTGCTTCTTCCACACGTTTAATACCTTCTGGTGCTGCAACCAAAACCATCACTCGGATATCTTTACAACCACTCGCTTTAAGGACATCAATAGCAGCAACCAATGATGATCCAGTCGCAAGCATTGGATCAATAATCATCGCTATACGGTTTTGTACGTCAGGTACCAATTTCTTATAGTATGTACGTGCTTCTAATGTTTCCTCATCACGCTCTAAACCAAGAACAGAAACTTTTGCACTTGGAATAAGATTTAAGAAACCATCAAGCATACCAATGCCAGCACGTAAAATTGGTACAACAGTAATTTTTTTACCTGCAATACGCTGTGTTGTCACCGGGCCATTCCAGCCATTAATTTCGTGATCTACAACAGGTAAATCTTTGGTTGCTTCGTAAGTCAGTAACATTGTGACTTCTTGCGCTAACTCACGGAAGTTCTTCGTGCTGATATCTGCACGGCGTAATAAACCTAATTTATGACGAATGAGCGGATGACGAATTTCTTGGATTGGCACGGGAGAACACCTGAAGTATAAATGTAAATTCTGTCTATTATAAATGTTTTTAATATAAGAAATAAGAAAAGCCCTCAATGAATGAGGGCTTTTTTTGTTAACAACAATAGTTTTTTTAGATTAATCGATCAACTATTGAAGAACGATATGTAATGGCGCGATCAATTGTGCTTGATTTGCCATCGCAATGACTGGATCTGGATATACACCGATTACAAGCACTGCAAGCGCAGCAAGCAATACCATAATACCACCCACTTTTTGACCCCAATGTTTATCAGCATCAATACGTGGTGTGTCTGGTGGCGTCATATACATGACGATCATGACACGTAGGTAATAGTATAGACCAATACCAGAACCCACAATGATCATCGCAGCGAAGAACCAATGTGCTTCAGACACAACTGTCATGATCAGCATGAATTTACCGATGAAGCCTGCAGTTAACGGAATACCTGCAAGAGATAGCATCATCACAGTCAGTGTTGCCGTCAATACTGGACGACGCCAGAATAGACCACGGTAGTCTGCAAGTGATTCTGCTTCGTCATTGTTGTTGTATGGGCTAGACATCAACGCTACAGCACCAAACGCACCAATCGTCGTTAATACATACGTTAATACATATAAACTTACTGACGTTAAGCTTAAGAAAGATGTCGTAACAACAGCAAGGAATAAGTAACCAAAATGCGCAATTGACGAGTATGCCAAAATACGTTTTAAGTTCACTTGTTTCACTGCAAGCATGTTACCAATCAAGATTGATAACACTGCAATGACGATCAAAATCGTTTTGATCGATTCGATACCAATTACACCTGAAGACAGTAAGTAACGTACGAATAAACCAATCATTGCAACTTTAGCTACAGTAGCAAGGAATGTTGCAATTGGTGCTGGAGCACCTGCATACACATCTGGCGTCCATTTATGGAATGGCGCTAAAGACAATTTAAATGCAACAGCTGCGATGATTAAACCAAGACCTAAGATTCCAAATACAGTGGTAAGTTTCTCACCAAATTGAGGAATATAAGCTTGCAGCGCCATCATCAATTGAGGATCTTGAGACTTAGTTAACGCCCAGAACATATCATCCACTTGACCCGCAAATGATAATGAACCTAGAACTGAGTAAACATAAGCCATACCCATCAACAACATTGCAGAAGCAGTTGCTGAAAGTACAAGATATTTAATACCCGCTTCGAGTGACTTACCGCGTTGGTAGGTATAAGCAATCAGACCGTACACTGGAATCGACATTAACTCTAAGCTAATGAAGAATGATGCAAAGTGTGAACTTGTTACCATTAACATTGCCCCTGAAACAGAGATCAACATTAATAGATAAAGTTCTTCACGATTATCTTTATAGGTTTCGATATATGCATGTGACAGTGTGCAACAAGCCAATGCAGCAATCAAAATAATCACTTGATAGAACAGACCAAAAGCATCAACCATAAATAGGTTCATGACATTTGGTGAGATCTGAGAACCTGTAAACAACGTGAATAGAATATTCAACAATGCAAGGTTAAGACCGATAACAGATACTGTCGCAATCAAATTATGATTACGTTTGATTGCAGTCAAAATCATTACGATGATTGCTGTTAAAGCAACAATCATCACAGGAGCTAATGGCATTAGCTCAGAAAATGATAGTGTGAAGTTCATGACTTATTGCATCTCCACATTTTCGAGTTGAGTTGTGGCTTGTTCAACCACTTCAACTACTTCTTGTACTGGAATGTAGCTATTCGCAATCCAAGCCAAACTTGATTCTGAAATATCAAGGAAGCTTTGTGGATACAAACCAAGCCATAACAGACCGAACGCACAAATTAACAAAATACCAAGCTCACGCGCATTAAGATCTTTTAATGGGTTCGCATAGTGTTGTTTTTGCTCTTCGTTTGGCACACCAAATAACGCTTTATGAATCAGGATTAAACCATATAGACCCGCAAATACTAAGCTGATCGCAGCAATAATCGTGAATGTAGGGAATTGAGCAAATGCACCCATCAAGATGAGGAACTCACCAATGAAGTTACCTAAGCCAGGGATACCTACAAGCGCAGCAATAAAGAACATCAAGAAGAATGGTAAATACTGGAATTGACCACGAATACCACCCATCAAGCGTAAATCACGTGTGTGAAGACGCTCATACACTTGACCACACATAATGAATAATGCTGCTGACGATAAACCGTGAGCCAACATCATGACCATCAGACCTTGGAAGGTCAGGATGTTACCTGCGTAGATTGCAAGTAAAACAAAGCCCATGTGTGAAATCGACGTATACGCCAACAAACGTTTCATATCGGTTTGCTGGAAAGCACACCAAGCACCGTAGAAGATACCGATTAAACCGAAAATGATTGCTACATCAGCAAACTGCGCTGAAGCAACTGGGAAGAATGGAATGACGAAACGAAGTAAACCGTAAGCCGCTGTCTTAATTAAGATACCCGCAAGGTCTACAGAACCTGCTGTAGGTGCTTGTGCGTGCGCGTCTGGTAACCAACCATGCAATGGGAAAACAGGAAGTTTGACTGCAAAACCAATAAACAAACAAATCATAAATGCAAAGGCAATTGATGACGTTTGTGGGTTAGCATCCAATGTATTCGCAACAGCGAGTAAATGGTTATAACTGAAGCTGATTGTATCTGTCATCATGAAACCGTAGATCACAAGACCTAAGATACCAATCAACATGATCAGACCAGCCACCTGCGTGTAAATAAAGAATTTAGTCGCAGCGTAAACACGAGATTTACCAGAAGCACCTTTGTGACCCCAGAGTGCAATCAAGAAGTAGATTGGAACGAGCATCATCTCCCAGAAGAAGAAGAACAAGAACAAATCAACAGCCAAGAATACACCGATCACGCCACCTAAAGACCATAAAAGGTTTAAGTGGAAGAAACCAACGTTCTTCTGAATTTCACCCCAAGAACAGCCAACCGCCAATACACCTAGTAAAGCAGTTAAACCGACCATGAGAAGTGAAAGACCATCCACCGCTAAGTGGATGTTAATGCCAAGGGTTTGAATCCAAGGTACATAGAACTCTGCAGACCAAGTCGGTACAGTTTCACCAATTTGGTAGCTGTAGGTACCTGATTGCCATAAAGCAACGGTCATGCCCAAAGTAATGAGCATACCCAGAAGTGCGATATAACGTGGTAGGTGTTGATCTAATTTATCAACGACCCAACAAATAAAACCAGCAATGAACGGAATGAGGATCAGCGCGGGTAAATACCAGTTATTGATGTTTTCCATCTTATTTCCCCACGATCTGAGTCACGATCAGAATCATGATAATCACCACGATACCGAACGCCATGCTCGATGCGTACTCACGCAAAGAACCTGTTTGACGTGAACTAGTGAAGCTATGACCACCTTTAACAATCGCTGGCAATACAAGCCATACGCCATCAATCGGGTCACGACCAATCATTTTTGCAATAAATAAGTAAGGTTTTACAAACACGAGGTCATATAACGCATCGAAACCAAGCGCATTACGACAGATATTTGCAAGTCCAGCACCCAATGAAGTGCGAGCAAAACCTTGAACTGCTTTATAAGCAAAAGCAAATAAGACAACACCAACCGCTAAACCAGCAAGTGCGATTGCAATAGCGACATATTCTGCACCATGCGCACCAGCTTCTAGCGCTTCAGGAATAACAAATGCAGGGATTTGTGCTGCATCAAGAATACTCATGACTGGCGCTTTAAGTACGATTGCCAAACCTGTAGAAAGGGCAGCAAGAATCGCTAAAGGAGCCCAGTAAGTTGCACCTTTGATTTCGTGATATGGCGTTTTCTCTTCGCCAAAGAACACAATCCAAATTAAACGGAACGTGTAGATTGACGTTAAGAATGCACCAGCCACACCGACCCAATACAATGTATTGAATACAGGTAAGCCTGCGATATGACTTTGTGTCCACACAGCCGCCAAGATTGCATCTTTTGAGAAGAAACCAATCGTTAAGAATGGAATCGCTGCTAAGGCACCGCCACCGATCGCGAAACAAGCAAATAAGAATTTATTACGCTTGAACAAACCACCCATTTTGAAAATGTTTTGTTCGTGATGGTATGCAAGAATCACCGCACCTGATGACAAGAACAACAACGCTTTGAAGAATGCGTGTGTCAACATGTGGAATAGACCAGCTTGGTATGCTTCAGCACCTACAGCCATAAACATATAACCCAACTGACTCATGGTTGAGTAAGCAAGAATACGTTTGATGTCTGTTTGAACCAGTGCAGCAAAACCTGCAACTAATAATGTCACCGCTCCTGTGATTGAGATAAACACCATGACTTCTGGTGCCATTTCAAATACAGAGAACATACGGCAGCATAGGTAAACACCTGCTGTTACCATTGTTGCAGCATGGATTAATGCAGATACTGGTGTAGGACCCGCCATCGCGTCTGCTAACCATGTTTGTAATGGGATTTGCGCAGATTTACCTGCAGCACCCAAGAACAACATTAATGCAGTCCAAATGGTTAACGATGAGCTTTGTGTCATTACCACAGGCGCAGCAGCAACGATTTCAGCAATATTCAATGTTCCAAATTGTTGGAAAATTAAGAACAATGCGATGAGTAAAAAAACGTCACCTATACGTGTCACGGTGAATGCTTTAATTGCAGCAGCACCATTTGCTGGATTTTGGTAGTAATAACCAATCAGCAAGTATGAGCACAGACCAACACCTTCCCAACCTAAGAATAACAACGCAAGATTGTCACCCAACACAAGCAATAACATGCTTGCAACGAATAGGTTGAAATAAGAGAAGAAACGTGCAAAGTCTTCTTCACCACGCATATACCATGATGCAAAGATATGAATTAAGAAACCCACACCCGTAATCATGCCAAGCATAAGTAAAGATAAACCATCTAAGTGCAAGCTAATGCCTGGTTCAAAACCACCCACACTGAACCAAGTCCAAAGGTGAGTCACTTGAGATGTTTCACCGCTGTTGATGAAATTCATACCAGCCAATAATGCACATAGTGCAGAAAGGCCAACTGAACCCACACCAATAATGGCAGCTACAATTTCAGGAAGCTTATTACGCCCTGCCGCTAAAAGGATAAAACCAATGAGCGGAAATAATATGGTTAATGCTAATAAACTCATCCGCGCATCTCACTAGCAGCATCTACATCCAAATGATGGAAGCGATGATAGAACTGAAGGACGATCGCAAGCCCAATACACGCTTCTGCCGCAGCAAGCGTTAAGATCAAGATAAACATGATCTGACCATCTGGTTGCACCCATGCACTACCAGCGAGGACGAATGCAAGCGCTGCTGCATTCATCATGATCTCAAGGCTCATTAACATAAATAGAAGGTTGCGTCGCACCATTACACCGTAGAAACCGAGTGCAAAAAGAATGGTTGCAACAATCAAACCATGCTCTAAAGGGATATTACCCATTATTCTTTTTCCTCTTCTGCACTTGGTTCACGTTTGCCTAAGTGGAATGCAGCGACTAACGCAGCAAGCAATAACATTGCGGCAACTTCAACCAATAATAAATATTGTGTAAAGAGTGCTTGACCAACTTCTTTAGGGCCTACAACTTCTGTACCCATTAAAGGACCAGAAATGCTGTGCTCTGAAGTCATTGTCCAAACTAAAACCAGACCCATTAAAAAGCTCATCAATGCAGGGTAAGCCCAAGCATCAGATGTTAACCATTTACGTTCTTGTTCAACAGTTTGAGAACCAAGGTTCAACATCATCACAACGAAGACGAAAAGAACCATAATTGCACCAGCGTAAACAATAATCTCAAGTGCACCTGCAAATGGTGCACCCACGATCATGAACATACCAGCAACTGCAAGTAACGAAACGATTAAGCTTAAAAGTGCGTGTACTGGATTCGCATTAGTCACAACACGAACCGTAGAAACGATGGCCACAAGTGCCATCAAATAAAATGGCCACATCATGGTAATAAGCTCCGTACATCGACAGGTGCGCTTTCACGCTGAGCCTGACCTTTGTCTTTACCAGCTACAGCCATACCAGTTACACGGTAGAAGTTATAGTCTGGATATTTACCAGGACCAGAAATGAGCAAGTTTTCTTTCTCATAAACTAAGTCTTGACGAACGTATTCACTGAGTTCGAAATCAGGTGTCATCTGAATAGCAGTTGTAGGACATGCTTCTTCACACATACCGCAGAAAATACAACGAGAGAAGTTGATCCGGAAAAATTCCGGATACCAACGACCATCTTCTTTCTCAGCTTTCTGTAATGAAATACAGCCAACAGGGCAAGCTACAGCACACAAGTTACAAGCTACACAGCGCTCTTCACCATCTGGGTCACGTGTCAATACGATACGGCCACGGAATCGTGGTGGAACGATTTCTTCTGCTTTAACTTCAGGGTATAAAATAGTGTCACGTTTACGTGTTGCGTGGCTGAATACCATCCACAACGAACGTACAATTGACCCAAACCCAGCTAGAATTTTATACATAATGTTCTCCCTGCTGTCCTAGGCCTGATTCATCAGAATCACAGCACCAGTCACCAACAAGTTGACCAACGCTAAAGGCAAACAAATCTTCCAACCAAAGTTCATCACTTGGTCATAACGTGGACGCATTAATGAACCACGTGCCAAGACAAACATCATCACAAAGAATGCTGTTTTAATCATGAACCAGAATGCTGGAGGTAGGAAATCTAGACCAAATGGTGCTAACCAACCACCGAAGAATAAGGTTACGATCAAAGCTGAGATCAGGACAACGTTGACGTATTCCGCAACGAAGAACATCCCCCACTTCATACCACCATATTCGACATGGTAACCTTCCGCCAATTCTTGTTCCGCTTCTGGTTGGTCAAATGGATGACGATGCGTTACCGCAACACCTGCGACCACGAAGATTAAGAAACCTAAGAACTGTGGAATAACAAACCATACATCTTTTTGAGCTTCTACGATTTCACGCATGTTGAATGAGCCTGCAATCGCAACCACACCCATCAAAGAAATACCTAAGAAGACTTCATAAGAAATCGTTTGCGCTGCTGAACGAAGACCACCGAGTAATGCATATTTGTTATTTGATGACCAACCACCAAATAAAACTGCATACACTGCAATACCCGCCATTGCCATAAAGAACAATAGACCGATACTCATGTCTGCAACACCTAAATAAGGTGATACAGGGATAACCATGAACGATAGCACCGCAGTTGCCATCGCAACTGCTGGAGCTAAACGGAAAGTCAATTTATCTGCAAACTTTGGTGTCCAGTCTTCTTTGAACATGATTTTCAGCATGTCGGCAACAATCTGGAACATCCCCCCAGGACCTACACGGTTTGGACCGTAACGGTCTTGCCACAAGCCAAGTAAACGACGCTCAATGAAAGACATCAACGCAGCAATCAAAACTACAACGAGCAAGATCACAATCGCTTGAACTACAGAGTAGGCAATTGGCCAGTTCTCAGCCCAAAGCGGCGTTTGACGGATTAATTCTTGTTCCATGAATTATGCTCCTACCGCGACTGATACAGGCTCAGCTAACGATACCGTTGGCGCGAGACCAATTGGGTAACCAATATAACCTGTAGGTAAATATTCAATGACTTGAACAGGAAGAACGATCGAAGCCTCACCTGCTTTCACAGTAATGTTTTGGCCGTCTTTCACATTCAAGCGCGCTGCATCTTGCTCACCCACTGCAAATACCGCTTCTGGAATACGAGACTCCATTGCAGGTGTTTTCACTGTGAATTCACCAGAACCAAAAATATGATGCATTGGAACAAGGCGGAAACTCTCAGCATTTACAAGAACTGGTGCTGGTGCAACGTATGTGCGTGCTGGTAATTTCGCAAG
Organism: Acinetobacter sp. Ver3; assembly: GCF_000632455.1. Lineage (GTDB taxonomy): Bacteria > Pseudomonadota > Gammaproteobacteria > Pseudomonadales > Moraxellaceae > Acinetobacter. The sequence continues at coordinate 16,205 of NZ_JFYL01000027.1, read as the reverse complement.
GCGATCAAATAAACGAATACCTGAATCACCACCTTTTAAAGAACCGCCCACTGATTCTTGGAACTTATTCCAAGCTTGTGGCGAGTTCCAACCTGCTGACCATGCAAATGGAACTAACGCTGACGGCGTTTGGTTCCCGACATAACCTTCCATAGAGAATGTTAATGCAGAGTCTTGATCAGTTGGTTGTTTAGGCTCATGGACAGATAAAGGCGCACGAAGTGAAGTACGACCAGAGTAACGACGTGGTTCACGTGCCACTTTAAGACCATGGACACGGAATCCTGCATCTGGTGCTACATCTTGAATCGCTTCAAGCGCAGGTACATTCTTGGCAACTGATTCGATGACATCATCAAGCACAGTCCAAGAAATTGCTTTGCCTTTCACGCCAGTTTCAATGGCATGTAACCAACGCCAAGATTCTTTGATCGCAAGTTCTGGTTTGTAGTAACTTGGGTCATATACTTGATAGAAACGTTGTGCACGGCCTTCTTGAGATACCACAGTACCGTCACCTTCAGCAAAGCTCGCTGCAGAAAGAACGATATTCGCTCTTTTCACCGTTTCAGTTTCTGAATGGTCAAGCACGATCACGTCTTTACCAGACAAAGCAGCATCTACTTGCACTGCAGGTAAACGACGATAAAGGTCGTTTTCTACAATCACGACAGTGTCATAGTCTTGTGCAAATGCTTGCTCAAGGCTGTTACCGCCAAAGATTGCTAAGCCCATTGAGTTCACTTCAGGAACAGTCAAAGTTAGACCCGCATTACCCAGATTCTGTGCAACTTGTGCAGCAGCTTCCATAATTGCAGCTTCTTGCAAGCTTGTACCAGAGATAATCAATGGTTTTTTTGCAGCTTTTAAAGTGTCAGCAATGGTTTGAGCAAATGCTTTTGCATCTTCTTCTAAACCGGTAATACTTTCACCTTTCACCGCCGCAGCAACAGCAAAACCTAAACGTGCGATATCATTTGGAGAAGCAACGACTTCACCAGTAGCTACGTCAGATAAACGTGTTTGAGTCGCAGCCAAGATATAAATTGGTGATTTTTCGTCTTGAGCAATACGTTGTACTGGCTCAGCCAACCATTCTTGTGTACGGCGTTCTGCAGCCATTTCTTTGGCTTTGTTTTTCGCAGCTTGACGTACAGACAATGCCATACGTGGTGCAGTTTGAGTTAAATCTTCACCGAGAATTAAGACAGCATCGTAACTTTCAATTTCACGCATACCTGGGTTATATACACCCTCGGTTTGCATAATTGATGCAGCAAGTTCAACCAAGTTTTGCTCTTTTTGAGACATACCTGTTGAATAGTTTGCTTGTCCAACCAATTCACGAAGCGCAAAGTTAGACTCAAGAGATGCACGTGGAGAACCAATACCCAATACTTTTTTGCCTTGGATTTTCTCAATCACGGTGTCTAACGCTGTATCAACTGAAACAGTCTCTACATTGCTACCTGAACGGAATTGCGGTTGACGTGGACGGTCTTCACGGTTCACATAACCCGTACCGAAACGGCCTTTATCGCACAGGAAGTATTGGTTGACTTCACCGTTAAAACGGTTTTCTACACGACGTAATTCACCATAACGCTCACCCGGAGAGATGTTACAACCTGAAGAACAGCCTTGGCAGACGCTTGGCGCATACTGCATGTCCCATTTACGGTTATAACGTGCAGAGTGTGTTTTGTCTGTGAATACGCCCGTCGGACATACTTCAGTTAAGTTACCCGAGAACTCAGACTCTAAAGTACCTGATTCTGGACGACCAAAATAAACACGTGAAGCGTTTGCATACACACCGAAGTCTGTGCCACCTGCGTAGTCTTTATAGTAACGAACACAACGGTAACATGCGATACAACGGTTCATCTCGTGCGCAATAAACGAACCAAGTTCTTGGTTGTAATGCGTACGTTTCGTGAAACGGTAACGACGACGGTCATGTTGTGTCATCACAGTCATATCTTGAAGGTGACAATGACCACCTTCCTCACAGACTGGACAGTCATGTGGGTGGTTCGTCATCAAGAATTCAACAATAGATGCACGGAAATCTTTTGCTTCTTTGTCTTCAATCGAGATGTAGGTATTGTCAGCTGCAGGTGTCATACATGACATAACTAAACGACCGCGAGTATCTTCTGGATTCGCGTATTGAGTTACAGCACATTGACGGCAAGAACCGACAGAACCTAAGGATGGATGCCAACAAAAGTACGGGATATCAATACCCAAAGACAAGCATGCTTGTAGCAAGTTCTCTGAGCCATTGACTTCATACGATTTGCCATCGACATGAATTGTAGCCATAGTCGAATTCCTTAAGCTTGTTCTACGTTGCTAACTTGAGCAGCGGCATTCACCACTTTTGCTTCAAATTCGCCACGGAAATATTTGAGTGCACCCATGAGTGGCTCCATAGCACCAGGAGCGTGAGCACAGAAAGTCTTACCAATCCAAAGCTTACGTGTAAGCTCTTGCAAATGATCGATGTCTTCTTTCTTGCCTGTACCATCTTCAAGTGCTTTAAGCGCTTTCACCGCCCAAGGTAAACCATCACGACATGGTGTACAGAAACCACATGATTCACGCGCAAAGAATTCTTCTAAGTTACGTGTTGCTGAAACCATACATTGAGTTTCATCAACCACCATAAGCAAACACGTACCTAAACGCGAACCTGCTTTCATGATGCTTTCCGCATCCATTGGAAGATCGATGTGTTCAGCTGCCAAAAAGTCAGTTGATGCACCACCTGGTAACCATGCTTTAAGCTTTAAGCCATCACGCATACCACCCGCATGTTCTTCAATCACTTCACGTGCAGTTGTACCGAATGGAAGCTCCCAAAGACCAGGGAATTTCACTTTACCTGATGCACCATAAATTTTAGTGCCTGGATCTTTCGACTTACCTGCAGATAAATTGATATACCACTCAGGACCACGCAGCATAATTGCAGGTAAGTTATTGTAGGTCTCTACGTTGTTCACAATCGTAGGACGACCCCAAGCACCTGCAACTTGTGGGAATGGTGGTTTTGTACGTGGATTTGCACGGCGACCTTCAAGCGAGTTGATCAATGCAGTTTCTTCACCACAGATATAACGACCCGCACCAGTGTGCACATGTAGTTCAAAGTTCCAGCCAGAACCAAGGATGTTTTCACCCAAGTAACCTTTGGCACGAATTTGCTCTAAAGCTTGGTTCAAATACTTCGCAGCTTCGATGTATTCACCACGGATAAAAATATAACCATGGGTTGCTTCAAGTGTATAACCTGCAATTAACATCCCTTCGATCAATTGATGAGGAAGCTTTTCCATCAACAAACGGTCTTTGAATGTACCTGGTTCCATCTCATCGGCATTACAAATCAAGTAACGAGGACCTGAATTGTCATTTGGCGCCATGAGCGACCATTTAATCCCTGCAGGGAAACCAGCACCACCACGACCTTTCACAGTCGCTGCTTTAATGATTTCCAATACATCTTTAGGCGGCATTGTGAGTGCTTTCTTGAAACCCTCATACCCTTCAAGAGATTCATAGTCTTCTACACTATGAACAAATTCTTGCTTGCTCAAACGCCATGTTAATGGGTGAGTTTCTGGGTTACCGTCGCCATAAATCGGTTTTGGTTCAGTATTCATACATACTTCTCCAATAACTGTTTCACTGAAGAAACTTCTACTAGACCGTGAGTATCTTCATTAATCATCAAGGTTGGACCCTTATCACAGTTTCCTAAACAGCAAATCGGGAGCAAAGTAAAACGACCATCAGCAGTCGTTTGACCAAATGAAATCCCGAGTTCGCGTTGGAATGCTTCTGCTAAAGTTTCTGCACCCATCAAGAAGCAAGCTATAGAATCACAAAGCAAAATTACGTTGCGACCTACTGGCTGGCGGTAAATACGGTTATAGAATGTTGCCACACCTTCCAAATCAGCAAGGCTCATTGACAACATCTGCGCAATCGCATTCATTTGCGCATCATCCACCCAACCATTACGACGTTGAACGCATTTAAGCGCATCTAAACATGCCGCACGTGGGTATGGGTAATGACCAATGTGATGCTCGATTTCGTGGATTTCTTCCGCAGTTAAAATCCCTTCGACATTCACACGTGGCTTTTTATCAGTCAAAATCATCATAATGCGTACCCCTTAGCGATCCACGTCAGCCATTACGACATCAATCGTCGCTAAATAAATGATTAAGTCAGATACAAGACTGCCGTTAATTACAGAAGGAATTTGCTGTAAGTGCGTGAAGGTTGGTGTACGAATACGGGTACGGTAACTCATCGTTGACTTGTCTGAAGTCAAGTAGTAGTTCGATGCACCTTTTACCACTTCCGCCATAACAGATGCTTCACCTGCTGGCATGACAGGACCCCATGACACGCTTAAGAAGTGCGTAATCAAAGTTTCAATGTCTTGTAGTGTCTTATCTTTCGGTGGTGGAACAGCCAATGGGTGATCCGCTTTATAAGGACCAGATGGCATGTTATCCAAGCACTGCTTGATGATTTTTAAAGATTGTTCGATTTCACGGTAGTGAACGATCACACGTGCATATGCATCGCCTTCGTATTCTACAGGCACTTCGAAGTCGTAATTTTCATAACCGCTATATGGACGATATTTACGTACGTCAAAATCAATACCTGTTGCACGTAAACCTGTACCTGTTACACCCCATGCCAATGCAGATTTTGCATCGTATTGCGCAACATTACGGGTACGACCTTCAAATACCGAGTTTTTCAGTGCTGCAGTATGATATTCCTTCAAACGTTTAGGCATCCAATCCAAAATTTCACGGATCAAATGTTGCCAGTTGTTTGGAAGATCGTGTGCAGTACCACCGATACGGAACCATGCTGGGTGCATACGGTAACCAGTGATTGCTTCAATCGCGTCATAGATCTTTTGACGATCGGCGAACATATAGAATACAGGGGTCATACCGCCGGCATCCTGAATCGCTGTACCGATGTAAAGCAAGTGGTTATTAATACGGAATAGCTCCGACATCATGACACGAATACATTGTGCACGTTCTGGCACAGTGATCCCAGCCATCTGCTCCACACCCATCACATAAGGCATGTTTTGCGCACAACCACCTAAGTAGTCAACACGGTCAGTATACGGAATGAATGAATGCCAAGTTTGACGTTCAGCCATCTTTTCCACACCACGGTGGTGATAACCGATATCAGGCACACAGTCTTTCACTTCTTCGCCATCTAACTGCAAGATCACACGGAATGCACCATGCGCAGATGGATGGTTAGGACCCAAGTTCAAGAACATGAAGTCTTCATCAGCATTACCGCGTTTTAGACCCCAATCTTCAGGTACAAAACGTAAATGCTCTTGTTCGAAATCTTGTTTCGCTTGGTTCTGACGATAAGGTGTGTATTCAGTCGCACGTGCAGAATATTCTTTACGCAACGGATGACCTTCCCAATACGTTGGCAATAAAATACGACGGAGCATTGGATGCCCTTCGAAGTTAATGCCGAACATATCGTAAGCTTCACGTTCGTACCAGTTGGCATTTGGCCAAATGTTGGTTGCTGTTGGAATATTGAGATCAGACTCATTCAACGCAACTTTAATACGAATATCCGTATTACGCTCTAGTGACAACAAGTGATAGAACACAGTGAAGTCAGACGCAGGTAACCCATCGCGGTGAGTACGTAAACGCTCATCTACCGCTGACAAGTCAAACAACATCACGTAAGGACGTGACACTGTACGCAAGAACATTAATACGTCTTGTACACGTGAGCGCTCAACCCAGACTGTTGGAAAGTCTTCAAAAGTCGTTTGCACGTAGAAATTCTCACCAAACTTGGTTTTGAGCTCTTCTACAATTGCAAATGCTGGGCGTGAATCAACTGGAGTTGATTCTGGCATAGCAATGTCAGTTTCAGCCATTGGCTTGGCTTCCTATTTAATACAAATTCATTCAACCAAAACGACAATTACACCCAAGCGGGTGCATCAATATTATTTGCCGTTAAGATTATTTAATTTCATCCATAGAGCGTAAGTGTTTTACTGCAATACGTTCAGCATTCTTACGGTCACGTTCAGGCTGCATCTTTGGCTTATAAACTGGCTTAAGATCATCACCGATCACCGCAGAAAGCGGACGACGCTCTAATTGAATTTGGTCTTGCAATAACATCAACGCTTGGATTAATGCTTCAGGACGCGGTGGGCAACCTGGAATATACACATCCACTGGAATAATTTTATCGACACCTTGTACAACCGAGTAAATGTCATACATACCGCCAGAGTTTGCGCATGCACCCATTGAGATCACCCATTTAGGTTCTAACATTTGCTCATAAAGGCGTTGAATTACAGGTGCCATCTTGACGAAGCATGTACCCGCAACAATCATCAAGTCCGCTTGACGTGGTGAAGCACGAATTACTTCGGCACCAAAACGTGACAAGTCATGCACGCCTGTTAAAGTCGTTGCATACTCTACGTAGCAGCAAGATGTACCAAAGTTGAACGGCCAAACTGAGTTTTTACGACCCCAGTTTACTGCTGTATGCGCCAAATCCTCTAAACGAGTCATGAACACATTCTTATTCACTTCTTCTTGTAGAAGCGGATCTTCTACAACGATACGCTCTTGAAGTGGATACTGATCAGCATCCGGATTCGCACGGGTTAATGTATATTTCATCCCGTATTACTCCTTATCAGATGATGTAGTCGTTGGCGAAGCTTTTACACGACCAGATGATTGCGCTGGAATTTGACCTGTAGGGTCAACCACCAACTCCTCAATTGAGTTGAAGCGAGTAATTTCTGCGAGATCCATATTTGGCGAACCAATTTTAGGTTTAATCCCTGCTGCTTTACGCTTATCAGATGGCGCCCAATTTAATGCACCAGTAGACAACTCATAAATCAAGCCAACGAGTAAAACTAAAATAAATACAGCTGCTGCTGCAAAACCGATCCAACCCACTTCACGAACTGACGCAGCCCATGCATAGAGATAGAGCGCTTCTAAGTCAAACACAACGAAGAAGATTGCAACCAAATAGAATTTTGCAGATAGACGAATTCGTGCTCCACCAGCACTAACTACGCCTGACTCGAACTGCTCTTGCTTAGCACGTCCCCACGATTTACCCCCTAGGAGTAGCGGGACAGTGAGCATAAAGACGCATAAAAATGTAACGCCGATCACGAAGGCAATTATTGCCCAATCGTATGGAGTAATGGCACTCATGCGGGGATAACTCCTGGCAGGCCTATTTATTAACAAAGAATGTATGTATTGGCCTTCAAATACACCAAACACAAAATTAATCCCGCCAATTGTACCTGATTTATGATTTCTGTTGCTAGCCAATCCCTCTAAGTCTTTAGGATGAATTTTGCCCTTTTTCCAGATTTCATGGTGATTAAAGTCAATAAAACCTTATTTAATCGTAGAAAGTTATCAAGGTGATACAACTGATTATTTTTTCCGAATAATCATTCAAAAAATTCAAGAGGCGTCAATCCAGACACTATCACTTTTTTAGTTTTACCATTCGTGTTAGGTCAGCTTTTTTTGCACCAATATGGCTCAATTATTTTTGATTTATTCTATTTTAAAAGTTTTAAATTTTAATTGCTTACAATGTTTTAATTAACTTTATACAAATCGTGCTGATTTTCGTTATATGCTCAATTAAATAATAAGGAGAAGATCTATGAGTCTAGAATTCACACACAAACCTAACTATTTTTTATTTGCTCAGTTGATCGTCCATCATTTAGACAGCTATATCAAAAAACATCCTGATGCAACGAATGCTATTTTTGATTTACGCGATATTTATCAAATTTTCCGCCAAGACCTCGCCTCAACAACCACTAATCTTGATGCGATTCTCAACATCGCAGATGAATATACAGTTGAGACCATTCACGGCGATCAAAAACTGATTAGCAATTATCATGTTGATGCAACCAATAACAGTTTACTGATCGATTTCAATGCCGATGCCTTAAATGCACTTAAGGAAGGAAAACGCATTATTGAACCCAATGCCAATAATTACCAATAAAAGGCAATATAAATTATAAGAAAAGCGCTTAATCGCGCTTTTTTTAATTCTCGCTTTACTCTGATGTTTGACTGGTTTGAACAATCTTCTTCTTTTTAAATCTTTTGGCTGGCCATTGCATAGTAAATCGTGCACCGCCCATTTTAGGACTTTGATCCACTTGAATCGTACCACCAAACCAATAGGCGATTCGGCTTACAATAGACAAGCCCAAACCATATCCGCCTGAGGCACGTGTACGACTATCATCCAAGCGAGCAAAAGCTTCAAACACTCGCTTACGATCCTCTTCTGGAATCCCCGGACCATCATCTTCAACTGAAATATACGCCATCCCCTGAGCATCAATTCCACCAGTAATCAGCACTGTATCATCGCAGTATCGGATCGCATTTCCGACTAAGTTTTGTACTACACGATGCAAATAACGGCGTTCCGCATCCACCACCAAAGCTTGTGATGGCAAGTGTAATTGAATATTTTTATTGGTTTTTAATGCTTTAGTTTCAATAGCGACTTGCTCAAGCACTTCGTATAGTCGAATTTCCTTAAAATCAATAGAGGGCATGCCTTGCTCAAGTTTAGCATAGGTCATAATTTCATCAATGAGCGTGTTTAAAGCCTCAATGTCTTTATCAATCATTTCTACTTGTTGCTGACGATACTCATAATCCTCTTCATCAACCAACATTTCCATACCAAAGCGAATACGTGCGACTGGCGTTCGCAGCTCATGTGATACAGCTCTCATTAACTCTCGCTGAGCTTCGATCAAACGCTGTATATGATCTGACATACTGTTATAGCTGGCTGCCAAATGTGCTAACTCATCATATCCTTCGACAGGAACGCGAACGGACATATCCCCTTTTTGCATAACATTTAAGGCTGAGTTAACTTGCTTCAACTTGCGTTGCATTGGGACAATCAGACCATACACACCAAGCGACAAAATAAACATACTCAGCAAAGTAATCCCTGCCGCCAATTGGAATGGCATCCAATTGAACATTGGCACTGGTCCCATCACCAAGACATCACCAGACGAATTCGTCATTGGAGAAATGACAGAAATCGTAGTACCACGAATGCTAGCGCTATCCTGATACAGGATAACCCCTTGATCCGCACGTAAACGACCAATTTGCTCGGAATCTAAATTGAGATCAGACAGATTTTGAATGCTTAAATCATAAGAAAAGTGTTGCTTAATTTTTGCAAGATATTCCCTTTCCTGCCCTGGATAATAAACCAAGTATTCCCATACAAAGATTGGCAAGGCCTTCATTTGACGCTCACCGATATTATCCACTTTCACATAAAGTAAATGCTCAGGGTCATCTATTAAACCAATAATGACATAAGCAATACTTTCTTTGGCGTCATACCGCACCACTGCTTTGCGCTTTTCTAAACGGTATTTTTCGGTGCGTGAAAGTTCGACTTTATCAGATTCTAGATAATAGATTGGAAGTTCGAGCAAATCAGATGCATCTGATATCCAATCCATTCTTTGTTGCATGGTTTGTTGTCTTGAAACACCCTCACTGATGACGTACGAAATCCCATCAGTCAATGACTCACGGTATTCCTGCGCGCGTTGATAGTTGATGATTTGCACAAGCAAATAACCAAATATGGCAACCAGCACCACCAAAATGACGAGACCTGCGTAGATGCGCAGGAATATACTGTGTTTAGACACTAAGGTATGACCTTCTGAGGAGTGAGGGCATTACCGCGGGGATGTGATTACATCCCGTTGGTTTCTTTAACGAATAAATATCCTTTACTACGCACTGTTTTAATACGTTTAGGATTTTCAGGATCATCACCAATTTTTGGACGGATACGAGAAATACGAACATCAATTGAGCGGTCTTGACCATCATATTCAATACCACGTAGACGCTCAAAAATGTCTTCACGTGAAAGGATACGACCAGCATTAGATGCCAACAACCATAATAAGTCATATTCTGCACTTGTGAAATCTACAAGCTCACCGTTTAAGGTTACAGAACGACCACCATTATCAATCACTAAATCATCAAATTCGATACGTTGAGCAACTTCATCCTCTGGTGTTTTGTCTGTACGACGAAGCAAAGCACGAATACGCGCTAATAGAACGCGTGGCTGAACTGGTTTCGCAACATAATCGTCTGCACCCATTTCAAGACCCAATACTTGATCCATGTCTTCAGTACGAGCAGTCAACATTAAAATCGGTTGATGATAATGTGGCCGAACCTCACGACATACGGTGAGACCATCAGCACCAGGAAGCATAACATCCAGCACCACCATATCTGGTTGCTCTGCGATAATACGACGGATTGCACGATTACCGTCTGGTTCTACCCCAACTTCTAATCCATTACGAATTAAATACTCTTGCGTTAAACGCGCAAGACGCTCGTCATCTTCAACGATCAAAATCTTTGGTAACTTTTCTTCTTGGCTCATAGAATGCCCCTATATTGTTACGATATCTGCTGATTAAACTTCACAGATTTACATCGATATGTTTTGCAATATACACACGTTTACATTGTAAACAAGAGCCTGTTCACGAAACTGATACACGAGCGTAGTCTTTTGTTATCTTTTTATTAACTATTGATAAATAGATAGTTTTGCCAAGTCGATCAATATTTTCAATCAACTTTAAACTTTCAAACACAAATCAATTTGATGATATTTTAAACAAAATATTTCAAAAAAATTATTTTCGAGAAGCAATTTGCACTTTCGGAGTTATCCACAAACTTATCTATAAGCACTCTAAAAAGTCTCTGTTATGCTTAGCACCCTGTGACGCTGACTACATAACAAAATGGCGGAACATGGAAAAAGTATAGGGAAATTTGAGTGTTAAACTCAGAAAAAAAATTATCAAAATGTCAATATTGATCTACCCTGAAATTTACCGTATCTTGTGTCTTAATTTACATTAAACCACTAAGTCTTGTGTTTACCCTCAAATATCGCGATAGCTCATTTTTTGAGTTTGTATCCGATTCAAATGGTCCATAAGCATAAAAATGATGAGAATGGAGCGACGCTGAAATGAGCGCTAATACAACCCCTGGTCAACTTCAAGTGATTAAACGCACTGGTGATGTTGCCACTTTTGATGCAGATAAAATCTCTGTAGCAATTGGTAAAGCATTTTTGGCTGTTGAAGGTCAACCAAGTGCAGATTCGAGCAGAATTCATGATCGTATTACTCAGCTGACTGAGATGGTGATGAATACATTTAAGCGTCGTTTACCTTCTGGTGGCACGATTCATATTGAAGAAATTCAAGATCAAGTTGAATTAGCTTTAATGCGCACAGGTGAACAAAAAGTGGCGCGTGCATACGTGATCTATCGTGAACAACGTGCTGAAGCGCGTAAAGAGTTAGGTGCTCATCATCACCCTACTCTTCAGATCACAGGTCAAAATGGTCAGCTCCAACCATTAGATTTGAGTCGTTTACAAGCGAAGATTGAAAAAGCTAGCGAAGGCTTAGAAGGCATTGATGTTCAAGCAATCATCGATGAAACTGTAAAAAACCTATACAACGGTGTTAAAGCATCAGACATCTCTACAACGATGATGATGGCGACACGTACACGTATTGAACAAGAACCAAACTATACGTATGTCACTGCACGTTTATTGCGTGACAACTTAGTTGCAACCGGTCTTGAGTTTCTTGGTCTATCTAAAGACACGCTTGAAAATGATGCGCTTGAAACCTTCTTGAAAAAAGGTGTTGAGCTAGAGCTTCTTTCTCCAGAATTATTAAATTTTGATCTTGTAAAATTAGCGGCTGCGATTAAACCAGAACGCTCTAATCAATTTACATATTTAGGTCTTCAAACATTATTTGATCGTTACTTTATCCACTCTGATGGCGTACGTTTCGAATTACCACAATTATTCTTCATGCGTGTTTCTATGGGCTTGTCGCTCAATGAAGACAACCGTGAAGATCGTGCAATCGAATTCTATAACTTACTTTCTAGCTTCGATTACATGGCATCTACGCCAACCCTATTTAACTCAGGTACATTACGTCCTCAATTATCAAGCTGTTATTTAACAACGATTGATGATGACTTGTTCGATATTTATGGCGCTATGCGTGATAACGCAATGTTGTCTAAATGGGCAGGCGGTCTAGGTAATGACTGGACACCAGTTCGTGCTTTGAACTCATACATCAAAGGTACTAACGGTAAATCGCAAGGTGTTGTTCCATTCCTTAAAGTAGCGAACGATACAGCCGTTGCAGTTAACCAAGGTGGTAAGCGTAAAGGTGCGGTATGTGCATATCTTGAAACTTGGCACTTGGATATCGAAGAATTCCTAGAGCTTCGTAAGAACACGGGTGATGACCGCCGTCGTACACACGATATGAACACTGCAAACTGGGTTCCAGATTTGTTCATGCAACGTGTATTTGAAGATGCTGAATGGACACTCTTCACCCCGTCTGAAACACCAGATCTTCACGATTTAACGGGTGCTGAATTCGCAGAACGTTATGCTTACTATGAAAGCATCGCGAAAGAAACAGACATGTTGCATAAGAAAGTCCGTGCGAAAGACTTATGGCGCAAAATGTTATCAATGTTATTTGAAACAGGTCATCCTTGGATCACATTCAAAGACGTATGTAACTTACGTTCACCGCAACAACACGTAGGTGTGGTGCACTCTTCTAACTTGTGTACTGAAATTACATTGAACACAAGCAAAGATGAAATAGCGGTATGTAACTTGGGTTCAATCAACCTTGTTCAACACGTTCGAGGTGGTCAATTAGACCGTGAGAAACTTGCTCGCACGATTAAAACTGCAGTTCGTATGCTCGATAACGTCATCGACATTAACTACTATGCAGTTCCACAAGCGCGTAATTCAAACTTGAAACACCGTCCAGTGGGTATGGGTATCATGGGCTTCCAAGATGCACTATACGAAATGAAGATTGCTTACGGTTCTGATGCTGCGGTTGAGTTTGCAGATGAGTCTATGGAAGTGATTTCTTACTACGCGATTCAAACTTCAAGCGATTTGGCGGTTGAACGTGGTACGTATGAAACATTTAAAGGCTCATTGTGGGATCAAGGTATTTTACCAATTGACTCTCTTGAGCTGGTTGCGAAATCTCGCCCAGAACGTATGTTTGAAGTCGATCGTACACAACGTTTGGATTGGGACACGTTACGTGCCAAAGTCCAAAAAGATGGTATGCGTAACTCGAATGTGATGGCCATTGCACCGACTGCAACCATTTCAAATATTTGTGGTGTATCTCAATCTATTGAGCCAACATTCCAAAACTTATATGTGAAATCGAACTTGTCTGGTGAGTTCACTGTCATCAACCCTTACCTCGTTCGTGCATTAAAAGAACGTGGTCTTTGGGATTCTGTGATGGTCAATGACCTGAAACATTTCGAAGGTTCAGTACAAAAAATTGCGCGTATTCCTGAAGAGTTAAAAGCAATTTTCGCGACAGCATTTGAAGTTGAAGCACGCTGGATTGTTGATGCTGCATCACGTCGTCAAAAATGGATCGACCAAGCACAATCTCTTAACCTTTACATCTCTGGTGCAAACGGTAAGAAATTGGACATCACGTATAAGATGGCATGGTTACGTGGTCTTAAGACGACTTATTACCTTCGTGCATTAGGTGCGACATCTGCTGAGAAATCTACGATTAACACAGGTGCATTAAACGCAGTTAAACCTGCGACAGTTGCAGCACCAGTAGCAGCAGTTGCTCAAGAAGCTAAACCTGAAGCAGCAGCGTCAGAAGAAGGCTTCGAACAAGCAGCGCCAGTGCCAATGGCATGTTCAATTGACAACCCTGATTGTGAGGCTTGTCAATAATGAATAGTGTTAATCCTGATTTAGTTTTAGGTATATTGTCTATAGTTTTAGGTTTTTCAACGATTGTTGTTCCTATCGTTATAGCTATCATTATTGCAATGAAAAACTAAAACACTCTAAAAGGTTGGTATTAATTATCAACCTTTTAGGCTTATCAGAATTAACACTAATTCATCTACAAAAAGGATTCCATCATGCCACATATGACCCATAACTATATGTTAGGACTTGCGGTATTGATCTTTGCCTTTATTTTCTTCTACACGCCGATGGTCTATGCCTTTTTAGCCATTCGCAAACAACAGAAGCGTAAGCAAAATAAGTAGTGCAGAAATTCAATCTACTCAAACGAACAAATTGAGTACATACATCGGCAAAACTTAATTTTGCTTACACAATATAAGCGTATAGTAGGATGTCTCACGTTGAGATGTCTGAATAAAAAGATATAAGCAACGTAGAGAGAATTGATATGTCTATCCTCAGTTGGGACGATTTCGAAGATGATGAACCGAAACAAACTGCACAAGCACAGCAGTCTGCGCCCATCGAACCGCAAAAAGCGCCTAATCCACAAGTGGTATCTGATGCACGCAACGAACCGACGCGTGTGGCAGCTGCACAACCCGCTCGAACCAGTTCAAACGGAACAACAAATTCAGCCGATCCGTTGGCAAGAGCATCTAACGCCTTAGAACATTTGGACGTTGCTCCAGGTCTTGAAGAGTTAGAAATGGGCGCTCAACGTGTTCAAGTTGATGATAAAGCAATGATCAACTGTCGCGCTGACTTGAACCAACTTGTTCCATTCAAATACGAATGGGCTTGGCAAAAATATCTCGATGGTTGTGCAAACCACTGGATGCCACAAGAAGTTAACATGAACCACGATATCGCACTTTGGAAGTCAGAAGATGGCTTAACTGAAGATGAGCGTACCATCGTGATGCGTTCTTTAGGCTTCTTCTCTACTGCCGATTCGTTGGTTGCAAATAATTTGGTTCTTGCGATTTACCGACACATTACTAACCCTGAATGCCGTCAGTACATCTTGCGTCAATCATTCGAAGAAGCGATTCACACGCATGCTTACCAATACTGCATCGAATCTTTAGGTATGGATGAAGGCGAAGTCTTCAACATGTACCGCGAAGTTCCATCAGTTGCGCGTAAAGCTGCATGGGGCTTGAAGTACACTCAAGAATTAAGTGATCCAACATTCAAAACAGGCACACCTGAAACAGATCAAATCTTGCTTCGCAACTTGATCGCATTCTACTGTGTTCTTGAAGGTATTTTCTTCTACTGTGGTTTCTCTCAAATCTTGTCAATGGGTCGTCGTAACAAGATGAATGGTGTTGCTGAGCAATTCCAGTACATCTTACGTGATGAGTCAATGCACTTGAACTTTGGTATCGATATGATTAACCAAATCAAGATTGAGAACCCACATTTGTGGACTGCTGAGTTCCAAGAAGAAATCATTCAAATGATTCTTGAAGGTACGATGCTTGAAATCGAATATGCACGTGACACCATGCCACGCGGTGTATTAGGTATGAATGCTGCAATGATGGAAGAATACTTGAAGTTCATCGCAAATCGTCGTTTAGCTCAATTAGGTTTACCTGAGCAATTTGCTGGTGTGAACAATCCATTCCAGTGGATGTCAGAAATGATGGACTTACGTAAAGAGAAGAATTTCTTCGAAACTCGCGTAACAGACTATCAAACTGGTGGTGCGTTAAGCTGGTAATAGATCACGTTATTGTATCTAAAAATAAAAGAGCCTTATATGGCTCTTTTATTTTTTTTACTCAAGCAGGTCTAGTATGGTTCAAGAATAAAAACAAATAGCAGTGTTAAATTTTCAGATTAAAAATTTTCATATTCACATGTTTATTTAAGCATCAAAATCAATCAAAGTTAAAGCACTGAGTTTTCAACCAATTTAAGAATATCGAATTATGCAAGTACTCCTTTAAATCCAATGTGAATAATGAGTAATGAGCGGATTATTCTTCGAACTCAGGCAAAATGATTTATATAACCTAATTGTGCAATACATATCGAGTTATAAAATTAGAAATTACTACTCCCCCCATACTAGCCACCTGAAAATACAAATAAAAATGAGCAAGGTTAACTTTTTTTTTAATGGAGCGAGTGTTTATTTCTAT
>NZ_JFYL01000026.1 GCF_000632455.1 Acinetobacter sp. Ver3 | reverse complement strand
TATCAATCTGATTAATTTGGGAATGGGATTTAGTTTTGCTCCCGAATACCTCCTGAAGTTTTTAAATCATAATATCAAAATTGTGAAAACAGATGAGCAATTACCACAGCTTGGTCTATATGCGAATTATCATCGTCATTCAAACAATATTGCATTGAAAATGATTACTGAAGCCCTTATGCAAATGACAACAGAGGTGAAAAGCGCGGAAGAGGTTATTCATGCTTAAACTGATCTATTTTGTACCAGAATCACATCTAGAGTTAACGAAGCAGGCAGTATTTGAAGCAGGTGCAGGCGGAATTGGTGATTATGAGCAATGTGCTTGGCAGGTCAAGGGCTTAGGTCAATTCAAACCCATCAATGCGGCTCAACCTTTTATAGGTCAAGTCGGAGAGCTTGAACAAGTTGAAGAATGGCGTGTAGAAACTATTGTGCCTGAAGATAAAGCCATAGAAGTGGCACGTGCATTAAAAGCGAGTCATCCTTATGAAGAACCAGCTTTTGAATTCTTACACATTATTTCTATTGACCCATGATCGGTTGAATTTTGCATGCGGTGACGATATGAGGATGGGGATTCTCCTGTCCAATATTTGAAGGCTCGAGAAAAAGCTGATGGCTCTGAAAATCCTGTTAAATAGACTATTTCATCATGTTTGAGTGCGGTTTTCGCTAGTAACTGACGAGCAAGTTTTTGTCTGAATGACGATAGAACATTCTCGTAATTCGTTCCAATATCTTTGAGTGAAATTTGGATTTTACGCGGGGAGAGTTTAAGAATTCGTGCGATATCTTCTAGAGCGAATTGTCTTAATTTTAGTTGTTCGCCTAAAGCCTCTTCAATTTGAATGACTAGTTCATGTTTATCTACAAGTTCAATGTGCTTCTCAATGATAGCTTGATGTAACAGAAATAAATCAGGCTGAGCAGACGGAGAGGCATATTCTAGAATTTCTGCTTTGAATTTTATACAACCATGAGGCTGATTAAAATAAACTGGGCAATGCCATAGCTCATGATATAAGTCCTGAAATTCTGTATTGTCAT
The DNA here is from genome assembly GCF_000632455.1 of Acinetobacter sp. Ver3. Lineage (GTDB taxonomy): Bacteria > Pseudomonadota > Gammaproteobacteria > Pseudomonadales > Moraxellaceae > Acinetobacter. Next base: position 36,509 of record NZ_JFYL01000026.1, on the reverse strand, counting down.
AGCTGAGCCAAATTTCTTGTGCTTGAAACTTTCCCTGACTGATATAATCAAAAAAAGATAAAACAATGGTAATCGTGCATTCTAAATAATGACGGACAGGGTGATGAAAACCTTTTAGGGTAACGGTGTCATCTTCTATGTGAAGTTCAATATCCAATCCTGTAGTGAAAAATTGATAGTATTTCATTGCTATTTTTAATGCATCGCCAAAATTTGCACTACTTAAAAAAATGTATTCAAAAAGTTGACCACGAAAAGTGGGTAGATGGTGAACGACAGTTAAACCAATATTGGAATTTTGCGTAATAACTTCTGTGAGTTCCCAGAATTTTTTTTGAACACGATTGTCATATCTTAAATCGCGTTGAGGATAGTCGATTGGATGTTGTAACGCATTTAATTGCGAAAATATTAAATCCACATCAACGCCCATATTTTGCAGTGTCTCGTATACCATGCTTGGAAAAATACCAGCATCGGTTCTGATTTTATTTTTTCTTGCGCTCATACCGATATTCAAGACTCAAGTCATGCATTGGAAAAACTAAGGATGCTCTATCCTCAGTTTAAAATGCTGAAATTATAATGTTGAAATGAGTTTAGAAATAATTTGAATGAATGAACATGTCTTTAGATGTCAAAGCCTCATCTCATGAGGCTTAATGATTGAAAGTTTATTTTGAAGCGCTTAATTGCTTATAGGATCAATATACTCAATATAACCTCGACCCTGAATATGCTGACCTTTGAATTGACCTTCATATTGGTAACTACCTGCATAACCTCCAGCCATACCATATTTAAAGTCGCCATTGGCCTTACCATAAATAGAAATCAAAAGATTGCCTTGATCATCATTCACTTGCCATTCAAAGACTCGAGGTAAACGCATTTTAATGCCATTTGGTGTAGTTACAGGTTCAGGCTCATATTCATGCACGACAGATTTAAGCCCTCGTTCGTATATTCCTCCATGATGATCTAAAGAACGAACATAAACACGACTTTGCAAAACTAAGCCCATTGGACCATGAGTGTCCACAAATAAGACTTGAGTGTGGTTATTAATATTTAAGATTTGATAAGTAAAAAAACGAATGGGAATGTTGATATTGACACCACGTGCATATTCGAAGGTGCATAGACCTTGAACCTGAGTTTTCTGCCCATCGAGTTCTAAATATCCTTGGTACTCACAAAGCAGTGACCAATGTTCATACATGCTTCCTGCAAGTTTAACGAAATGTGCGATTTTATCAGTCGCTTTTAATTCAAGTTCATAATTGAAAGTATGACCTTGGCGAGTTGCTTTAATTTCTGGGTAGTTAGCCTCTATAACTAAGTCATTACCGAATTTGAGATATTGACCATTAGTCGCCAGTAAACATTCATGCTGTATACTATATCCAGAAAATAAATTAGGCTGCGTTGCAGCAGTACCAATTAATAGATTTGCGGTATCTAAATCTGAAGTTTTTATTAAATGAGAATTTCTGAATATTTTAACGAGAGGTTGTCCTGCAACCACAATCATATTTAAGAAGTTGAATGGGGCAGGTAGATTAGGAATCATGATCCCGTAGTGTACACAGGTATATTTCCCGACAGGTGTGTGTATCGCAGTGTTTGGATCAAAAGCTTGACCATTTACTAGAGCTGAATGATCTATATGTTTAACAATGCTTGAGGGAAGTTTAATTTTCATCTTATTCTCAATTAATATTTTGGCTTAAAATCATTTTTGGAAAAATACAATCAAAAATATAAATCGAGATAAAATAAAAAAATTGACACTACAAACAGTAAGCAATTGTTTGAAGTGTCAACACGAAAAATAAGTCATCAAAAATGTGTGATATTACATTTAAACTTTTTGAATAAATAAGTCTCGATCGAAACGGTATTGTGGGAAGAACACACCATCTTCAGCACGCTCTCCCGCACCAATGACCATAATTGGAAACTCTTTAGTATTGAGCCCCAATGTTTTACATACTAAAGGTTCGTCAAAACCTTCCATCATACAACTGTCGAATCCATAAGCTCTGAGTGCGAGCACAAGATTTTCGCAGGCTAAAGCAGTTGTCTTCGCTGCCCAAAGTTTGGCATCCGCAGGTGTAAAAGCGGTAACAGGCATTTGTTTGTCAAAAGTACGTGCTACTTTGAAAGTTACTTTCTTAAAGTTACCAATTGCATTTAAGTAACCCGTTTTATAATTCAGTGGAATATAGGTGTAATATTTTTTGACGAGTGGAGGAATCTCAGGAAATGGAAATTCTTGAATATTCAGTTTTGCCATTTCATTAATTCGATCTGTACGTGCGACACAGACAATCAATTCAGCCGCTGTGCGCGCAGCCCATTGATTTAGACACGCTTTTACAATCTTTTGTTTTTTTTCAGGATTTTGGACAACATAAAAAGTCCAAGGTTGTAAGTTGGATGAATTAGGGGCCAACAGTGCTAAATCTAAACATTGATCGAGGATATCAGACGGTATAGGTTTTTCTGTAAACTTCCGAACAGATCGACGACTGGTCACGACCTTTTTGAAATTTTCAACATCAATGCCTTGTGGTGCAGGTTCGTAGTAGCGTTTTTTTTCAGTCGTCATGATCCATTCCTTAGATAGAGAGTATTCACCGAGTCGTGAGACTCGGGTCTTTTAACTTAATTAAATTGTGTGAAATCAGGTTTACGTTTTTGCATAAAAGCTTGTACAGCTTCCATCATTTCTGGCGAGCCGACGCGCCCCATAAAGATTACTGCTTCATGATCAATCCAGGACACGATTTCATCAACATCATGTTTCATTAAGGCTTTAGATTGCACGAGAGAAGCAAGTGGTAGTGAAGCCAGTTGAGTGGCTTTTTGAGCAGCAGTTGCATAAACGTCAGATTCAATACTGTTGATCAAGTTTGCAGCCAATGCTTTTTCACTGTCGAATTTATCAGCAGTTAATAAAAGTTCTGCTGCTTTCACATGACCTGCTTGGCGTGCTAGTAATTTACTAGATGCGCCTTCAGGTGAAAGACCTAAGCTTACAAATGGAATTTGGAACAAAGCAGTGTTATCTGCATAAACTAAGTCACAATGCAATAAGATCGTTACGCCAATACCAATTGCGACACCACGTACCGCAGCAATCAAGGGTTTAGAAAATTTAGCAGCAGATTTTAAAAGCACAAAAGGAGGACCATCTTCTGGACGAATTTGATCTTTCATCGCCGCAGATTTCATGAAGTCTTGCATATCATTACCAGCACTGAAATCCGCATCTTCGCCACGTAAAATGACCACACGAACAGCTTGATCTTTGTCTGCTTCATCAAGGGCTTTGGCGATCCAGAGGTATAATTCGCCGTATAATGCATTTTTGGCTTTAGGACGATTAATCGCCAAGGTCAGCACACCATCTTCTAATTTTGCATTTAAATGCTCATGAGGTTGTTGAATACAACTTAATGACATCGTACTATCCTTGCTTTCAATTGATATAGATTTTATGAAATCTATTATGTCGTATTCTGGCGAAGAGTGACATAACTGATCAGTTCATAAACGTGACTTGGCGATGAATTATAAATTTAATTATTTGGTTTATATCGGACGTTTTCAGCCTTTTCATTTGGCACATATGGAAACCATTAAAATTGCGCTAACGCATAGCCAGAACGCTATTTTAGCGCTTGGTTCTGCTCAATTAGAGCGGAATATAAAAAATCCATTTTTAGCCATTGAACGTGAACAGATGATTTTGTCTAACTTTTCTCCTGATCAACAGGCAAGAATCAAATTTGTACACGTCATTGATGTTTATAATGATGAAAAATGGCAAAAATTGGTCAAATCTTTAGTGGCGAGTGTAGTACAGCCAAATGATCAAGTTGGCTTAATCGGTCACTTTAAAGATGACTCATCCTATTATCTAAAATTTTTCCCAGAATGGGAGATGTTGGAACTCGATAGTTTAAAAGGTGCAATTTCTGCAACACCACTTCGCGAAGCATACTATCGGGGGGAAATTATGGAAAAAGAACTTCCCCACGGAACTATTCAATTTTTACAAGCGTTTCAAAATTCAGAAATTTACCAACAACTGAAAACTAAATACCAACGTCAAGACAGTACAAGTTTGAGTGCATCAATTGAATGATTGTGTTTAACACAAGAAAACCGAGGGAAATCGTGCGTACTATTACACAAATGAGTTTGGCCACAGTGCTGTTATCTGCTTCTGTTTTTGCTCAAGCGCAAACATGGACACTATCACCTAGCAGTAAGATCAGCTTTGATATCCGATCTGCAGGAATGTCGATTGTAAATGGGCAGTTTCAAAAGTATCAATCACAGATGAATTTTGATCCGGCACAGCCTAATCAAGGTTCAGCTAAATTTGTGATGGATGTGAATAGCCTTAAACTGAGCAAAAACTCTTTAAAGGATATGGTCTTTGGTGACAGTTTCTTTCATGCAAGCAAATATAAAACTGTGACCTTTCAAAGTAATCAAATTCGTGCTTTAGGAAATAATAAATACAAATTTGATGGTCAACTCACCATGCGTGGTGTGACACGCCCAGTTTCATTTGATACAACTTTAACTCCAAATGCATCGAATCCAAATGTGTTGAATGTACAATCTACAACAGTCATCAATCGTAGTGATTTCGGTATGCGCAAAGCGATTGGTGGAATTGGCGAAAAAGTGAATATCAAGCTTGAAGGGCAGTGGAAAGCCAACTAAATCGATGAAAAGAAAGCAGTGATTCACTCACTGCTTTTTTAATGTCATGAGTATGTCAGTAATATGTTTGAGTTGTGGGGACTGCTGTTTCCAATGATGCCAATATAGATCAACGTCTTGTGTTGCCTCAGGCAACAAACAAATCAATAGTCCTTGGTCGAGTAAGTCTTGAATTTGCAGTTCAGGCACCATGCCATAGCCTAAGCCGAGTTGGATTGCATCGACAAATGACTTAGAAGAGGGGACATAATGATATGGATAACTAGATTGCGGTAATCCAAATTGATTCAGTAGAACGGTTTCATGTAAATGATCTTTATCATTAAAGATGACCGCAGGCGCACGGCGAAAGGAATCGCGATTTAGTCCGTTTTTAAACCATGTTATTTTGAATTCTGGCGTACACACCATTTGATAACGCATCGTGAACAAAAATTCTGAGTGGCAACCTGTCATGGGTTGGGATTCAGCGCTTATACATGCATTTACATAGCCCGATTCCATTAATTGATGCGTATGATCCTGATCATCTATTCGAAGTTGTATTGTGATTTTATGCTCTATTAACTTTTCAGCAATCGCAGGCAAAAGCCAAGTTTCTAATGAATCTGCATTCGTTCCAATGATAATTTTATAAAACTCAGAATTTTGACTTTTTCCCTGAATAAGCTGCAGAACATTTTCTTCTTGACGCTTTTGCCTTAATAAATGTTCAAGCAATATTTCACCTGAATGTGTCACACGACAAGGTCGTTCTCTCAGGATTAATGTTTGCCCAATCTGCCGTTCCAATTGTTGGATTCGAAGAGTAATTGCAGCCGCAGAGAGACAAAGCTTTTTAGCAGCCAGATCAAAACTTCCAGTTTCCGCCACGGTGATAAACGCGACACAGTCTTTATAATTGAAAATCATGATTTAGAAAAACTTAATGAACTTAATATTAATTTAATAATACTCAATTTAAGATTGAATTGTTCATAATCCGCCTAATGATAAATATTAGGTGTTTTATGTCTTTATCCGTACTGTTTAATGGCTTTGTAACGAGTTTAAGTTTGATTATGGCGATAGGCGCTCAGAATGCTTTTGTCCTTAAACAGGGCTTAAAAAAAGAATATGTTCTGTCTATTTGCCTCATTTGCGCCTTTTCAGACTCACTTTTAATTTTGGCTGGTGTATTTGGATTTGGGCAGTTTATCTCAGGCCATCCACAAGTGATGACATATGCACAATGGGGTGGGGCTATATTTCTAGTGGTATATGGTTTACATCATTTTTATCAAGCATTTTCGACCAAAAAATCGATGTGTCTTGATCATCATACGGCTGTTTCATGGTTTAAAATTATTCTCGTTTGCTTGGCATTCACATGGCTGAATCCCCATGTGTATCTAGATACTGTCGTGCTTGTAGGCGCAATATCGACGCAATTTGAAGATCACTTATTATCGTTTGCTATCGGTGCGATCACGGCATCATGGTTATTTTTCTTTAGTTTGGGTTTTGGTGCGCAATATCTATCAGCTTACTTTCACAATCCCCGCGCATGGCAAGTCTTGGATATTTTGATTGCTCTAATCATGTGGTACATCGCCTATCACTTAATTATATGAATATTGATTAAATGAGTTCCTCTAAAGCTTGTACGTCGATTAGATGACAACATTTAATGAACAAAAACTCACATAAAGATAATAATGAGAATCATATAATAATGATTCTCATTATTCTTAATTGTTCCGAAAATGAAAAATTACAGTATCAAATTACTCTCTCAATCTGTAAGTGTTCTTATGATGAGTGGCGGTATAGCGACTATCACATGGGCAAATGATCAAAACCAACTTCCTACGATTACAACACAAGCTGAAGCGATAAATGCTTATGCAGATGGAAAATTAAGCAATGTATCTAAGTTGGGTGCTTTAGGTGAAAAAAAATTAATCGATACACCATTTACTGTAACGCAATATGAGGGGCAATTAATACGAGAAAGACAGGCATCCACCGTAGGTGATGTTTTAAAAAATGATGCCAGTATTCGACTAACGACAAATCAAGGTCATTTAAACGAAAACTTCAAAATTCGTGGTTTTGACTTAAATCATGAGGATATGAACTACAACGGATTTTATGGTGTTGCACCATACGGAAAAGTGCCGACTGAATTTTTAGAATCAGTGACAGTTTTGAAAGGACCAAATGCAATTGTCGCTGGTATGGCACCGAATGGAGGCGTTGGTGGTGTGGTCATTGCCAACTCTAAACGCGCTGACCAAGACATCACAAGACTAAACACACAATACCAAGATGGCGGCTACTATCAATCAGGTGTTGATGTCTCAAGACGATTTGGTGCAAACCGTGAGTTTGGTGTTCGGGTCAATGGTGCATATGGTGATGGCGAACATATCATTAATGATATGAATGATCGCCTTATTCTTGGTTCCATCGCTGCGGATTACACCACGGATAAACTTAAAATTAATTTTGATAGTTATGCTATTAAGCAAAATCGCGATGGTGGGTCACCGACAATGGTCGCACTGGGTGGAAAAGATACAGTTAACAAAGTCATTGCACCGCCTAAAGGTGACCAAAACTATTTTCCGTGGTTAGAAGGGAATTCTGACAGTAAATTTGCTGGCTTATCAGGTGAATATCAATTTTCTCCTAATTTGAAAACCTTTGCTGGTCTAGGATATGCTGAAAAATCATATGATGGTCATTTATTCGGTACACGAATGATCGTAAAGAATGAGGACGGCGATGCCTCTTCCCAATATTACCGAGTGGGTGCAAATGAAAAAAATAAAACAGCACACATTGGGGTTGAAGGAAAATTTGATACTGCAGGAATACAGCATAATGTTGGATTGCGTGCAGATTATTTAAATAAAAAATCGGATCAACACAAAGGACGTGGAGCTCCTCCTGTAGATTTTAACACCAATCTTTATGACCCAAGTAAAGAAGGCAATATGCCTTTACAGCGTCCAGAAATTGCACCTTTAGCAGATAATAAGTACATCAGTTATACATTGACTGATCAAATTTCATTATTGAATGATCAGCTTCAATTGATTGTAGGCGCTCGTTATCAAGATATTGAAACGAATAATTTACAGACCAAAAAAAATTACCAAGAAGACCGTATTTCACCAAGTTTAGGGATCGTCGTTAAACCTTTTGGTGAAGACTTGTCACTATATGCAAGCTATGTAGAAGGGTTATCAGAAGGATCGACCGTTGATAATGTCAATGATGCAAACGATAAAGTCACTTTTGCGCCGTTTGTGACGAAGCAATATGAGTTAGGTGCAAAACATCAGCATGGAACTTGGCTGAATACGCTGGCACTCTATCAAATTGAAAAACCAAGCACGATGAGCAAGTCGATTGAACCTTATACAGAAAATGGCGTAACAATTAATCAAATTACAACAGATGGTGCTGAAACTCGATCACGCGGCATTGAGTGGTCATTTTCTGGAGCGATTACTGAAGATTTAAACCTAATGGGAAGTATGGCTTATATTGATGCAAAATATTCTAAAGCTCAAATGAATCAAGGAAATCAAGTTTTTGGCGTACCTGATTTTACCGCAACGCTTGGGGTGGATTATGATGTCCCACAACTCGAAGGATTAAATTTAAATGCCAGAGCAAGTTATGTCAGCGAACAGTATTTAAATGATACCAATACCTTGGAACTTCCAGATTATACTGTCCTTGATCTAGGTGCACGTTATAAGACCAAGCTTGGTGGCGTGAATACGACGTTCTTAGCTAATGTTGATAACGTTACAGATAAAAAATATTGGGAAGGTGCTTTTAATTCGAATTATGCGCTGATTGGTGGATCAAGAACTTATAAACTTGGTGTAACTTTTGATTTCTAATAGTAGTCAAAAAGAATTATAAATAGATGAAACCCACGTCAATCGTGGGTTTTTTATTAGTTTTGCAAAGCTTTTAAATCTTCAAGCACTTGTTCAGCATGCCCTGCAGCTTTGACTTTACGATATTCTTTAACGAGTTTGCCTTGATGAAAAATAAAAGTTGAGCGCTCAATCCCCATCACTTTTTTTCCATACATATTTTTCTCTTTAATCACATCAAAGTGTTGGCAAAGCACTTCTTCTTTATCGCTAATCAAATCAATTGTTAAAGATTGCTTTTCGGTGAAGTTTTGATGGGCTTTCACTGAGTCTCTAGAAACACCGAAAATAGTGGTATGAAGCGCATCAAACTGATCTTTCAAACATGAAAAACCAACAGCTTGCGTTGTACACCCAGGCGTTGAATCTTTTGGATAAAAATAAATGATGAGCCAATCTGTATTCAACTCAGTTAAATTCACAGAACCTGTAGTCGTTGGGAATGTTTGATTGGGTAAACTAATCGTTTCCGTAGACATTATATTTTCCTCAAAATTTGTCACTACATTTATAGGGTAATTCAAAAAAAATAGCCACACGAGGTGGCTATCTTATGTTAACTGCGATTATTTTTTAGCTTGTGCTGCTTTCATTGCTTCCTCTGTTAACGACTGTAGCTTAGACGTTAACTGTGGGCCGAAGCATGCTTGAAGATCAGCGTTCTGTTTCTTCACGATAGCTAAAGTAGAAGGGCTTTTCTTTTGGTTAATCGCGCTTTGGATTTCCCATTTTTGAGCATTAGTGAGCTTGCCGTCTGCTTCAATTGCACATGTACAATATTTGCTGACTTCAGCAGCAGAAAGCTTGTTCCCTTTAGCAGTTTCTTCCTTACAAACATTAATCAGTGCAGATTTTACGTTAGTACTTTTATAGGCTTGCTGCATTTTATTATTCGGCTCATTTGCTTGAGCAGCAGAACCGAAAAGTGCTGCAGCAGAAACAATGGCTGAAAGAATAATGTTTGATTTTAAATTTTTCATATATGGCACCCTGTTATTACGGTATATAACGAGTTGGGTCTTCAACGCCAGCATCTGCAAAACCTTGTTTACGCAAACGACAGCTGTCGCATTTTCCACAAGCTCGTCCTTGGTCATCTGCTTGATAGCATGACACCGTTTGACTGTAGTCTACGCCATGTTCGATGCCTAAGCGAATAATATTTGCTTTGGATAATTGTAGTAAAGGTGTTTCAAATTTAAGAGGTTTTCCTTCCACACCTACTTTTGTCGCTAATCTTGCCATATTGGCAAATGCTTCAATAAATTGTGGTCGACAATCTGGATAACCCGAATAATCTACCGCATTAATTCCAATTACGATGGCTTCTGCGTCAAACACTTCTGCTGCTGCAAGTGCATAAGACAGGAAAATCGTATTACGTGCTGGAACATAAGTGACAGGGATCCCTTCTTGTTCTTGATCAGGAACATCAATGGAATGATCAGTTAATGCAGAACCACCTAAATTACCCAAATCTATATTAATCACGCGATGTTCAACGCCTGCTTGTTGTGTCAGTTTACGTGCAGCATCCAATTCAGTTGTTGAGCGTTGACCATACATAAAACTTAAAGCGATACATTCATAGCGTGCTTGCGCCCAAGCCAAGCAAGTCGTTGAGTCTAAACCACCTGATAACAATACAATGGCACGAGGGCGCATAGGAGAACTCCAAAAAATTAAAGTAAATAAAAAATGAATTATAACTGATTATATAAAGAATAATGGGGTATAAATTTTTGAATATATAGATCTGCAGAAGTCACAAAACTAAATGAGATCATTATAAAGAACGTGAAACGTTCGTTTTAGAAGATGAGATAAAACACTCTTTTGAGTCGAATAAAGTTTAAACAGTTGTTGTTTTTGTTTAAATATTAAATATAATTTAACAAATACTTGATTAAAACTTACAAAAATAATTTTTACGGAATGAAAATGAATCAAATTAATACTTTAATTTTAACCACTGCTGCGTTGATCAGTACAAATTCTTTTGCATTTGAAGAGCTTTCAGATCAAGAATTGTCAACATATGCAGCACAAGATGGTATTACGATTAGCCTTTTACCAGGTGGACCCATTCAAGCTGATTTGATTTGGCACGATAACAGTGGATTCGGGCCAGATTACAACGAAGGAAACACAAAAGCAGGTGCCTTAATTTTCGGTACAGCGAATGGACGTAGTAAGAATCCATTATCACTTTCTTCTGGTTCGGCAGATATTAGTATTACCTTAAAAATCGATGCTCAAGGAGGTAGTAGTACTACAGGGCCTTTTCTGAATTTAGGTGTATTTGTTCCTGAAGATATTATTATTAATACCGGTGATATTTGGGTGGGTAAATCGGGTCAAGTTAGTCCAACAGGACGAGGCTATAGTGACCCCGTTAAAATTATGGATAATATGAAATTTTATGTATCCAACCTCTCAACCAATATTCAGCTCGGTTCAGCACCTCAAGGCAGTCTTTTAAAACTCAATGGAATATTTAAAGATGGTTTACGTTTAGAAGGCTTTAAAGTCCACGATCATGATGGTGGTGGCGCATTTGGAATAGAATTTATTAATTTAAAAAATACTCAACCAGGGCGTTTTGGCATCAATAATCTTGATTTTGATGTTGCAGGTTCGATACGTACAGATGGACTGGAACTCAAAATAAATCGTCTTGGAGATCAAAATGGTTTTAATGCCATGTTATGGGGGGTAGGCGTTGGGGATGCATCAACAATAAATAATAAGATTGGGGATATTTCAATAAAAGGGATTAATTTGAATGGCACGACCATTAAAGTGTCAGCACACTAAAAGATCATTTTGTCTAAAACAACAGTACAGAAAAGTGCTGTACTGTTTTAATTTGAGCTATTTTTTACGTTTTAACGACCTGTTTCGTCATTCCAGAGCAACTTATGTAATTGAAGCTGGAAACGAACTGGTAAGTGATCCTTTAAGATCCATTGTGCTAAATCACGCGCAAGTTGCGGTAACTTTGCAGCACCTTTTTCTACAGCAAACGCAGGTGAGAACCAAACTGTACTTACACGCTTGTGCAATTCATATTGACTCACTTGTTGTTTAGACCATTCATAATCTTCACGATTGCATATGACAAATTTAATCTGATCATGTTGAGTTAAATGGTCTAAATTACTCATTAAATTACGTGAGTCTTCACCTGAAGTTGGTGTTTTTAAATCTAAGACTTTAGAAACTCTACGATCCACTTTTGAAACATCTAGCGCTCCACTCGTTTCAAGTGAAACTTCACAGCCTAAATCTGCTAGACGCTCCATGAGCGGTAATGCATTGGGTTGGGCTAATGGTTCACCACCAGTAACACAAATATAAGGTGTTTTAAAATCAAGCGTGGTCTGGATAATATCCTCTAAAGACTGACGTTCACCGCCTTCAAAAGAGTAGGTGGTATCACAATAAGTACAACGCAGTGGACAACCTGTTAAGCGTATAAACACTGTAGGTAAGCCTGAAGTGTTGGCTTCACCTTGTAATGAATAGAAGATCTCCGTAATACGTAACCCCGCAGACGGATCAGAAACAGGAATAGCGGAAGATCGCAAATTACTCATATCGACAAAACCAAACTAAAATAGAGATTATATAAAAGAAAAATCTCTACGATTATTACTAACCGTAGAGATGTGGAGTGTAACTCCAAATACTATAAAGTATAAAAAAATTAGTCAGCGCGTAATAAGTCGTTCAAACTTGTTTTAGCACGAGTCTGAGCATCGACTTTTTTCACAATGATTGCAGCATACAAGCTGTATTTACCGCATTTAGAAGGAAGGCTACCAGAAACTACCACTGAACCTGCTGGAACACGACCGTAGTGAATTTCACCTGTTTCACGGTCATAAATCTTAGTTGATTGACCAATGTAAACACCCATTGAAATCACTGAGCCTTCTTCAACGATTACACCTTCAACGATTTCAGAACGTGCACCGATAAAACAATTGTCTTCAATGATCGTAGGGTTCGCTTGAAGAGGCTCAAGTACACCGCCAATCCCAACACCACCAGAAAGGTGAACATTTTTACCAATTTGCGCACATGAACCTACAGTCGCCCATGTATCAACCATTGTACCTTCATCAACATAAGCACCAATGTTGACATAAGATGGCATAAGTACAACATTCTTAGCTTGATAAGAACCTTTGCGTGCAACTGCAGGCGGTACAACACGTACACCAGCTGCTTTAAATTGCTCTTCAGTCCAACCTGTAAATTTAGTGTCTACTTTGTCATAGAATTGGAGATCGCATGATTCGATTGGTTTATTATCATTAAGTTTGAATGACAATAGAACAGCTTTTTTTAACCATTGATGAACAACCCATTCACCATTAATCTTTTCAGCAACACGTAATGAACCATTATCTAAGCCAGCAATTGCTTCCTCGACTGCTTGGCGAATTTCAGCAGGGCAATCTGTAGCTGTGAAGTTTGCACGATCTTCAAACGCTTGTTCGATGATTGACGAAAGCTGAGACATAATCTTCTCTTCCAAAAAAAATTTCAAAGATTTTACACTAAATTGATTATAAAAATTACAATTAATCCTGAAAAAATGTCCGACAATAATGACTATTCTTTATAAGTATGTTAATAAAAGTTAATAAAAGACTTAAGTGCAAATTATTTATAAAACAACAACTAAATCAAAATTGTATCAAAAAATAACAAAAAAGCATCAATTTGAATATTAACCAGCTTTGAAATCTCCATTAAGATGCTTCCGAGTCGAACACATTAATGATTAAAGAACAACTCATTTCTTTGAGGAGAAAAAAATGAAAGTGTTAAAATTACTCGCTGTTACAACAGCATTATCTGTTTCAGGCTTCGCTATGGCGGACACTCAAGTAGTACGTACAGGTAATGTATTTGAAGCTAATCAATTAATCCCTACTGGTGTTCGTGCTGAAGTTGGTACAACTGGTTACGGTGGTGCATTACTTTGGACTGCTAACCCATACGTTGGTCTTGCTTTAGGTTACAACGGTGGTGATATCTCTTGGTCTGATGATTTATCAATTAATGGATCAAAATATGATTTAGATATGGATAACAATTTAGCGTATTTAAATGCTGAAATTCGTCCTTGGGGTGCGAGTGAAAATCCATGGGCTCAAGGTCTTTATATGGCTGCAGGTGTTGCATATATTGATAATGAGTATGAACTTGACCGTCGTGTCAAACCAGGAGAAGGCTTCAGCGTAAATAATACAGACTTTGTTGCTGGAACGAATGGTGCTCATATTCGTGGTAAACAAGAATACAAAAATGACTTTGCTCCATATGTAGGTTTTGGTTTTGCCCCTAAAATCAATAAAAACATTGGTGTATTTGGTGAAGTAGGTGCTTATTATTCTGGTAACCCAAAAGCTAATTTAGAATTAGTAAGTGGCGGTGCAGCAAACAATCCAACAGGTGGTTCACTAGTGGATAATATTGCTCGCGAAGAAGATAAAATTCGTAACGATGACAAATACGAATGGCTTCCAGTTGGTAAAGTGGGTGTGAGCTTCCACTGGTAAGATCAAATTTAAAAACGAGCTTCGTCTCGTTTTTTTATGCAAGTTAAAGCAAATAACAAAGGCGCTTATGGCGCCTTTGTTATTTGTAGCTTATTAATCCTCAGGATAAGCCACACGTTTTAACGCTTTGATATCAGCACTAGGTGCACATAGCGAAATAAACTCGTAACCGTATCCACGTAACAAATGACCTTTTCGTACAGCAATCCAAGTGGTATTCACCCCGAATAAATCAGTATCAATTTGTTTTAAGCGATGATCTCGTTCTGTATCGTAGGCTACATCGTTGACAATTCCGACACCCATACCTAATTCCACATAAGTTTTGATTACATCAGCATCAAGCGCAGACATCACTAAATTAACATCAAGTCCTGAGTCTTCAAAGGCTTTATCAATCTTTGAACGTCCCGTAAAACCACCGTGATAGGTAATAATCGGATACTCTGCCAAATGTTCTAAGCTAATCTCTCGCGCTGCTATTTGAGTAAGTGGATGACCTTGAGGCGTAATAATACTGTGTTTCCAGTTATAAAAAGGGACACTTGCTAAGTTTTCTTCAGTAGTCAGATTCTCAGTAGCAATACCAATATCTGCATCGCCTAAAAGTAACATTTCAGTGATTTCAGTTGGGCTTGCTTGTTGCAAAATCAAATGAACTTTGGGAAATAATTTTTTGAATGAATTTACAATTGGTGGTAATACATATCGCGCTTGAGTATGAGTGGTTGCGATGGTTAATGTACCTTCATCTACACGATTAAAATCATCGGCTAATCTTTTAATATTGTCTGCATCGACTAGCATGCGCTCTACGATACCGAGCAAAGCTTGACCAGGTTCAGTTAACCCTAATAAGCGTTTACCTTTTCGGATAAATAGTTGAACACCTAATTCATCTTCTAAATCTTTAATATGCTTACTTACGCCTGATTGAGACGTGTAAAGGGCAGCGGAAGCTTCCGTTAAATTAAAATTTTGTCTGACGGTTTCTCGAATAATTCTTAATTGTTGAAAGTTCATAGTCTTTGTTACCTTTAAAATGATGGGGCTATATAAAAGCCCCATCTACACATTTTTATGCGTTTTCTTGTGCAAATAAGTGCAATGTATTAGTCGTTAACCAAACCGATTGATTTGGGCGGAATTGATGCAGTTTAGCTTCATCTGGAGTGAGTAGAATTTCAATGAGATTGCCATCTTGACCTTGAAGTTCGGCAACCACTTTTCCTGCAATCCAAACTTCACGTAAGAACGTTGCTTGAATTGCATTGTCTGTAGGTTGAGCATGAATTTGGAACTCATCTGGTCGAATGAAGGCAATCACTTTACCTTCAGGTGCATCTTTAGCTAAAGGCAGTTGAATGCGATCATTTCCGATCTGTACGATTCCCGCTTGATTATGACCTTCGAACTTATTGGCTTGACCTAAGAAGTCAAATACAAAAGGCGTTGCTGGTTTTTCATAAACTTCACGAGGTGAGCCAATTTGTTCAACATTACCTTTATTCATTACAATGATTTGATCTGCAACTTCAAGCGCTTCTTCTTGATCGTGAGTTACAAAAATCGAGGTGATGTGGAGTTCATCATGTAAAGTTCTCAGCCAGCGACGTAACTCTTTACGAACTTTTGCATCAAGTGCGCCAAATGGCTCATCCAGAAGTAGTACACGAGGTTCAACTGCAAGCGCACGTGCAAGTGCAATACGTTGACGCTGTCCACCAGACAATTGTGCTGGATAACGATCTGCTAAGAATCCTAATTGAACTAAATCCAGTAGTCGTGTAACTCGTTTTTTGATTTCAGATTCTGAAGGGCGTGTTGAACGTGGACGAACACGTAAACCAAAAGCAATATTGTCAAATACTGTCATATGACGGAATAAAGCATAGTGTTGGAATACGAAGCCGACTTGACGTTCGCGAACATGAACATTCGTTGAGTCTTGACCTTCAAGGATCACTTGACCGCTGTCAGCAGATTCAAGACCAGCAATAATGCGAAGTAAAGTCGTTTTACCGCAGCCTGAAGGTCCTAACAATGCAACGAGTTGACCATCAGGAAAATCTAGGGAGATATTATTTAGTGCATGGAAAGCACCAAAGTGTTTTTCAATATTTTTAACTTGAATACTCATCGGATACTTCCTTTAAACTGTAGAATCTTCATTACGTTTGCTTAATTTCTCTTGGCGAATTTCGACCCATGTTTTAAGAATCAATGTCACAATCGCCAATAAAGCCAAGAGGGATGAAACAGCAAATGCTGCACTAAAGGTATATTCGTTGTAGAGAATCTCTACATGCAGTGGCAATGTATTGGTCTCTCCACGAATATGACCCGATACTACAGAGACTGCCCCGAATTCACCCATTGCACGTGCGTTACAAAGAATAACCCCGTATATCAAGCCCCATTTAATATTTGGAATCGTGATTTTCCAAAAAGTTTGCCAGCCTGAAGCACCCAAAACGATTGCCGCTTCCTCTTCTTCTGTACCTTGAGCTTCCATCAGTGGAATGAGCTCACGCGCCACAAAAGGAACTGTAATAAAGATGGTTGCTAGTACAATTGCTGGAACGGCATATAGAATCTTAATGTCGTTATCCATCAGCCATCCGCCGAACCAACCTTGAGTACCAAACATCAATACCAACATCAAACCTGCGATTACAGGTGATACTGAGAAAGGCATATCAATAATCGTGGTTAATATGGATTTACCACGGAAATTAAATTTCGCAACAGACCAAGCCGCCGCTACACCAAATACTACGTTGAGCGGTACAGCAATTGCAGCTGTTAGTAAGGTGAGCTTTACAGCTGACAACGTGTCTGGATGAACTAAAGCTTGCGCATAAACGCCGATACCCTGTTTGAATGCTTCAACAAAAACTAAAATCAAAGGCAGGATTAAGCAACTGAGGAAGAAAATCATGGCAACGACAATGAGTGTATAACGAACCCAAGTCGGTTCTCGCGTCGCATCACGAGATTGCAATTTTTCAGCTAGAGCATTGCTATTTGTATTCAAACTCATTGTGCAGTTCTCCCTGTACGACGACTCGCCCATGCTTGTAACAAGTTAATCAAGAACAAGATAGCGAATGAAATAAGGAGCATGACAACGGCGATCGTCGTTGCACCTGCATAGTCATATTCTTCCAATCGAGAAATAATCATTAATGGCGCAATTTCAGTTTCGAAGGGTTGGTTACCTGCGATAAAGATGACCGAACCATATTCACCCACGCCACGGGCAAATGCGAGAGCAAATCCTGTGATTAATGCAGGGAAAAGAATCGGTAAAATCACTTTGGTTACAATTTGCAGTCGATTCGCACCCAATGCTGACGCTGCTTCTTCAAGTTCAGTCTCTAAGTCACTCAGTACAGGTTGTACTGTACGAACCACAAAAGGTAAGCCAATAAATATCAGGGCTAATGTAATCCCAATAGGACTATAAGCGACTTTAATTCCTAAGGGTTCAAGATATTGACCAATCCAGCCTGTCGGAGCATATAAAGATGTTAATGCAATCCCAGCAACAGCTGTTGGTAACGCAAAGGGTAAATCAACCAATGCATCAACAATTCGTTTACCAGGGAAACTATAGCGCACGAGACACCAAGCAAGTAATAAGCCAAATACCACATTAATGAAGGCAGCAATAAGTGCAGCACTGAAACTTAGTTGTAATGATTTTAAGATACGCTCAGAGCTTAAAATCTCCCATAAACCTTCCCAGCCAATACCTAAAGACTTAATAAAAACAGCCGACAAGGGTATGAGCACAATTAAAGATAAATACGCTAGGGTAAAGCCTAGAGATAGACCAAATCCTGGCAGCACTCGGGATCGCTGCGACATGACTACTCCTCAAATGAGAGAAAAAGCTTACCGAAATCAATAAGCAATTGAATTAAAAAATTTATCAAGAATAAGTGGCGAACTTTAAATTGCAAATTTGTAATACAACTTGCCATTATCAATACTATTGATATAGTTCGACAGCTTATCATGAATCAAAAAATCGAAGATCTCTGGAAATGGTCCAAATCCTGAATCAACATTAATATGACCAACTTGACCTAAGTTAATCGGTTTTACACCCCATGATTTTGCTAGTTTTTTTGCATCCTCAAAACCTAACCACGGATCATTTTCACTGATGAGCATTTTTGTGGGAACGCTAATCTTAATTTGATGAAAGTAAAAACTATAATCAGTCAAACTCAAACGAGCAAAACCATTCTCACCAAAACGACTTGGATTGGCTGGTGCAACTAAAACCAGTTGTTTAACTTTCTGTGCTATTTCTGGGTGCTGATGCAGAGCAGCGACAGACGTTAAACAGCCAAAACTATGTGCAACAATCTGTACGGGTGCATCTATCTGCGAAATTTTTTCTACAAAATGATGGATCCAATCTGAGAGTAAAGGAAAGTTCCAATCATCTAGTTGAACACGTGAGCATGGCATGACTTGACGTTGCAACCATGATTGCCAATGATTTTCATCACTTCCGCCGACGCCGGGTACAATGAGTGTATGTATCATGTCATGCTCCATTGGTTATTTTTTTGTGTTATTTGCTTTGGTAATTTGGTCAAAAATACCATTATTCTCAAAATGAGCTTTTTGTACTTTCGCCCAGCCACCAAACTCTTGATCAATTGTGACCAATTTCAGTGGCTTAAATGTTGATGAATATTGTTTTAATACAGTTTGATTACGCGGACGATAGAAATTCTTTGCGGCAATATGTTGTCCTTTAGGCGAGTAAAGGAAATTCAAATAACCTTGCGCCAAATATTTATTGCCTGATTTTTCTGCATTTTTTTCAACGATCGCTACAGGTGGTTCAGCAAGTATAGAAAGTGTTGGCGTCACAATTTCAAATTTACTTGGTTGTTCACGCAGTGCTAAATGAGCTTCATTTTCCCAAGCAAGCAAAACATCGCCAATACCGCGTTCAGCAAAAGTTGTAGTTGAGCCACGAGCACCCGAATCTAAGACCTTGGTTTGTTTATAAATTTGTTGAACAAATTGTTGTGCTTTGGCGTCATTTCCACCTGGTTGGTGTTTAGCCCATGCCCAAGCCGCTAAATAATTCCAACGTGCACCACCTGAGGTCTTAGGGTTTGGCGTAATAATTTCCACACCCGGTTTTACTAAATCACCCCAGTCTTCAATATTTTTTGGATTTCCTTTTTTGACGAGGAAAACAATTGTGGAAGTGTAGGGTGTTGAGTTATGTGGGAATTTTTTCTGCCAATCTTTTGGTAATAAATTGGTTTTTTCAGCAATCGCATCAATGTCAGCTGCAAGTGCTAGAGTCACAACATCTGCATTTAAACCATCAATGACTGCACGCGCTTGTTTACCTGAACCGCCATGAGACTGACGAAAATTGACATTTTGTCCAGTCCGAGATTTCCAATACGCACCAAATTCTTTATTTACTTCTACGTAGAGTTCACGAGTAGGATCGTAAGAGACGTTTAATAAATCTTTAGCGGAAGCGCTAAGCGAAGCAGCTGAAACAAAAGCTGCAATAACCCCAAGTTTTAATTTAGCTGAAAAGCGCATGGCAACCTCAAAAGAAAATATTCTGTTACATGGCGCTAGAATAAATCTAATCTTTATGCATAAAAAATAATAAAAAATGAATTTTATATGAAAAAAAAAGATTTAGGTGTATTGTTAAAAAAATGCCGATCATGAATATGATCGGCAAGCCATAAGTTAAAGCTTAAATCTTAATTTATTTATTACTGTTTGCTTTGACAATTTGATCGAATATCCCGCCATTATCAAAATGTTGTTTTTGGACTTTTGTCCAACCTCCAAACTCTTTATCAATCGTGACTAATTTTAAAGGTTTAAACACGGATTGATATTTTGAAAGTACCGTTGCATTTCGTGGTCGATAAAAATTTTTGGCAGCGATGGTTTGACCAGCTGGTGAATACAGATAATTCAAATAGGCTTTTGCTACATTGAGATTGCCATCTTTTTGCGCATTTTTCTCAACAATTGCTACAGGGGGCTCAGCAAGAATGGAAAGTGTTGGTGTAATGATTTCAAATTTTCCAGGTTGTTCACGAAGTGCTAAATGCGCTTCATTCTCCCAAGCTAGGAGTACATCTCCAATGCCACGCTCTGCAAAAGTTGTTGTGGCACCACGTGCACCAGAGTCTAGCACTTTAGTATTTTTATAAATTTGTCGTACAAATTCTTGTGCTTTAGCATCGTTACCGCCGGGTTGGTGTTTTGCCCAAGCCCATGCTGCTAAGTAATTCCAACGCGCTCCACCTGACGTCTTAGGGTTTGGCGTAATAATTCCAACATTATTTTTAATCAAGTCTCCCCAGTCTTTGATCCCTTTGGGATTGCCTTTTTTGACTAAAAACACGATGGTTGAGGTATAGGGTGTAGAGTTCTGTGGGAATTTTTTCTGCCAGTCTTTTGGTAATAAATTGGTTTTTTCAGCAATCGCATCAATATCTGCTGCGAGTGCGAGAGTCACGACGTCTGCATCTAGGCCATCAATGACCGCACGCGCTTGTTTACCAGATCCACCATGAGATTGTTTAAAATTCAAATCTTGACCAGTCTGCTTTTTCCAATATGCTCCAAACTCTTTATTAAAGTTGTCATAAAGTTCGCGAGTTGGATCATATGAAACATTTAAAAAATCTTTTGCGAGTGTAGAAACAGAAGTGACTGAAAGTAAAGCTGCAATGACCCCAATTTTAAAAGAACGCATCATTATTCCTATGTGTTTGTCGTTTTTTGATGATTTGAGCATAGGGAAATTTTTTAAAATAAAAAAATAAGAAGAAATGAAAAAGTTATGATCAAAACAGCTATTCATTTTGTGAGTGACTTTTTACACTATGAGAACGGAATGAGGTTGCTTGAAATGATCTGTTTAAAAAATGCCAAGCCAATAGATGCAATATCTATTTTTGATCGAGGCTTCCATTATGGAGATGGCTGTTTTACCACGGCGAGAATTCGAAATAATAAAATTGAATTATTTGAACGTCATTTAAAAAGATTGAATACCGCCATTGAGCGATTGTCACTTCAAGCTAATCTTGACTATATTTCTGAGTCTATCCAGTATTTACACCAAGAGTATGATCAATTAAACGGGACCATTAAAATTGTACTGAGTCGAGGCGAGGGGCAACGAGGATACAGTTTACCTCATCATTCAGCAGATCTTTGGTTGTATTATTATCCGCAAAACGTGACTGATCATCACTATGAAGTCATTGTGAGTGGTTTACTTGAGCGAGCGATGGGTTTAACCATGCCACAATTGGTGGGAATTAAATCACTGAATCGGTTAGAACAAGTGTTACTAAAGCAGGAAGCTGATGAGAAGGGTTTTCAAGAAGCCTTAGTTACAGATGTGCAAGGCTATATTGTTGAAGGAATCAGCAGCAACTGCTTTATACGATTGAATGATACGTGGATTTGCCCTGAACTTCGTTATAATGGAGTTCATGGGGTGATGCGTGCTGAAATTTTGGAGCGCATGAATCATTATGGTATAACGTTCCAAAAAAGAGTAATTGATTTGAATGAGCTTCCTCACATTCAAAGTGTATTTTATTGTAATGCGCTCCACCCAATGAAAATCGCCTCTTGCCTTGATGATCGTCGATTAGATACACAAGCGTGTATTGATCTTTTTCACTACCTTCAACTTAATCAGATTTAAAGCTTATGTCCTCTCCTCAGAAATCAACAAAGAAAAAGAACAGCAAGACATCCTTTAAACCTAAAGCGCTTCTACTCATTATTGCAGGCCTAATGTTGCTTGCAACCATGATTCTATCTACAAGTCTATGGAAGGATTATCCTGTAGAGGGTAAAAAGCAAATGCTCGCGATTAATCATGGTGATACTTACTCACAATTTATTGATCGTTTAGCTCAAAATAAACAAGTTTCATTTCCCATTATTTTAAAGATTTATCAACGATTGATGATTCATGACAGCATGAAAGCTGGAGTTTATGAAGTTAAAGAGGGAATGAGTGTCCGTCAAGTTCTAGACATGATTTCGAATTCTGAAAATGCACAACTGAATCGAATTTTGGTCATTGAGGGTACAACATTTAAGCAGTTAAAAAATGCACTCAAAAATGATGAATTGGTGACGAAAGAGCTAGTTCATTTGAGTGATGCAGAAATATTAAAGGAATTGAATATTCCATTTTCACATCCAGAAGGTTTATTTGCGCCTAATACTTATTTTTTTGCGAAGGGTGAAACAGATCGTAAAATTTTAACTGATTTGTATCAACATCAGATGAAGGCACTAGATAAAGCCTGGGAAAATCGAGCTTCTGATTTGCCTTATAAAAATAAATATGAAGCGCTCATCATGGCATCAATCATTGAGAAAGAAACCAATGTTGATCATGAGTTAGATAAAGTCTCGGGCGTATTCGTTCGTCGATTAAAAATAGGTATGCGTTTACAAACTGATCCAACCGTAATTTATGGCATGGGCGATCAATATACGGGCAACATTACCCGTAAAGATTTAAGAACGCCGACACCATATAACACATATACGATTTACGGATTGCCACCAACACCGATCGCATTACCAAGTGATAAAGCGATCGAAGCGGCAATGCATCCAGATCATTCTGACTATATTTATTTTGTGGCGACTGGAAATGGAGGTCACAAATTCAGTACCAATCTAGCTGACCATAATCGCGCTGTTCAAGAATATCTTGCTGTGATTCGATCTAAAAAATAAGGGGTAAAATAGACGTGTTTATTAGCTTTGAAGGCACAGAAGGTGTTGGTAAAACGACATTAATTCATAAAATTCGTGACTACTTCCTTGAGCAATCAAAGCAAGTTGTTCTAACTCGTGAACCAGGTGGTACTCCGCTCGCTGAGCAAATTCGTTCCGTACTTCTGACGGTGAATCATGAAGAAAGAATGAGTAATGATACTGAACTATTATTAATGTACGCAGCTCGAGCGCAACATCTGCAACAAGTCATAATGCCTGCACTTGAAAATAGTTCGATCGTGTTATGCGACCGTTTTTGTGACAGCAGTTTCGCGTATCAGTGTGCAGGTCGTGGGTTAAGTCGTGAAAAATTAGCACTTTTAAACCAAAACTTTGTCCTAAAAATGCCAGACCTGACATTTTGGTTGGATGCTCCGACTGAGCTCGGAATGCAACGAGCACGAGCGCGTGGAGCATTGGATCGGTTTGAACAAGAAAAAGCAGCTTTTTTTGAAAAAGTACGTGCAGGATTTGCTGAATTGCATCAGTTAGAGCCGAATCGTGTTAAGCGTATTGATGCAACACAAAGTCCTGAGCAAGTATTTAATGATGCAATTGAACGAATTAGTTCATGGAAAGCTGAGCATAAGTGCTAATTAAAAAAGCAAATATGATTTATATTGAGTCATTGTTTATGGAAAAACGATTAGACTCAATATGATCAGTAATAAAGAAGAAATATTCAAATTCCTACAAACCGAATTTCCACAAAGTCTCCAAAAATGTGAAATAGTGTCAGTAGAGCCACGTGGTGCTACAGTCATTTATCATGTTGATGAAAATGATTTAAGACCTGGAGGGACAGTTTCAGGTCCGACTATGATGACAGCAGCCGATTATGGATTGTATATCGCAATACTGGGAGAAATTGGTATTGTAGGTCTTACAGTGACGACCAATATGAATATAAACTTTCTTAAAAAACCGAAAGGTGGTTGTGACATCAAGGGTGTTTGTAAATTAATGAAAGTTGGCAAAACTCTAGTTGTCGGAGAGGTTTACTTGTACTCTATTGGGGACGATGAGCCTATAGCGCACGTTACTGGGACTTACTCAATTCCTCCCAAAAGGGCATAAAAAAGCGAGTATGAACTCGCTTTTTTATTTTGAACTTAAACCTCAACTAAAGGTGTTTCCACTTCAAAATTTGGTGGGGTGAGTACGGTTTTTCGTAATTCTTGCGAAGGCTCAGGATAGTCCAAAGTGTAATGTAATCCGCGTGATTCTTTTCTTTGCATCGCACAACGAATAATCATCTCAGAAACGAGTACAAGGTTACGAAGCTCAATTAGATTTTTACTGACATGATAATCTTGATAATATTCGGTGATTTCATGTTTCAGCATTTCAACGCGATGTAATGCACGTTCTAAACGTTTGGTCGTTCGTACAATACCTACATAATTCCACATGGTCTGACGTAACTCATCCCAGTTTTGTAAAATGACAACGTCTTCATCAGGATTCATGACTTGAGAAGCATCCCATTCAGGGACTTCATAGTGATCTATAATATTTTGATGCTGATCTTGAATATGCTTTGCTGCACTCATGCCATATACAAAACATTCTAAAAGTGAGTTACTTGCCATACGGTTAGCGCCGTGTAAACCCGTATAAGATGTCTCACCAATCGCATATAGACCTTGAATGTCCGTTTGACTATGTTCATCGACGACTACACCACCACAGGTGTAGTGCGCTGCTGGCACAACTGGGATCATATCTTTGGTAATATCAATACCCAGCTCGAGTAGGCGAGCATACAAAGTGGGGAAGTGCTCTTTAATGAACTCAGGGGTTTTGTGGGTAATATCTAGCCAGACATGTCGTATACCCAATCGTTTAATTTCGTAGTCGATAGCTCGAGCTACAATATCGCGTGGTGCTAACTCAGCACGATCATCGAAACGGAGCATGAAGCGTTCGCCATCAGGTAAACGAAGATAAGCGCCTTCACCACGCATTGCTTCAGTAATTAAGAAGGAACGTGCTTGAGGATGATATAAGCAGGTTGGGTGGAATTGATTAAATTCCATATTGGCTACGCGGCATCCAGCACGATATGCCATTGCAATACCATCGCCTGTAGCGATATCAGGGTTAGAGGTATATAAATATGCTTTCATGGCACCGCCACATGCCAGTGCAGTAAAAGGTGCTAAGAAAGTATGCACTTGCTCGGTTTGCTCATCTAAAGCATATAAGCCCAAAGCACGATTTTCCTGATTCAAATGCCCCAGCTTATGCGCTGTAATGAGGTCAATCGCAATGTAATTTTCAAAGATGTGAATATTGTTTTTTTCTTGTGCACGTTCAACTAAAGTAGTTGAAATTGCTTTGCCAGTTGCATCTGCGGAATGAATAATGCGGCGCTGAGAATGCCCACCTTCACGTGTGAGATGCAAGTTATCTTCATCATCCAGTGTGAATTTAACACCTTGTTTCAGTAAAAAATCAACAGAGGGTTTCCCCCCTTCAACCGTGTGTTGAACAGCTTGTTTTTCACAGAGATAAGCACCTGCAATGAGCGTGTCATCAATATGTTGTTGAATAGAATCAGCCTCATCAAGAACAGCTGCAACGCCGCCTTGAGCATAATACGTGCTGGCATCTTTCAAATGAGATTTTGCTAACACTGCGATATTAAAATGATCAGGTAATGAGAGTGCTAGACTTAAACCCGCACCGCCACTGCCCACAATAATCACATCAAATTGATGCGCACTTGTATTTTTCGGCATTTCCATTCGCAAACTGAATTTTAAAAAGTGCGTTAATATGGCTCTTTTTCAAAGCAAAATTCAAGAGTTTGATTGATCAAATTTTTTTTTATGCACTTGAACTATTAGTTTTTAATCATATTTTAAGTAAAGTATTGTTTTCTATTAATATAGAAACATTTATTTACGCACAGAGAATTTTGATTGTGCTAAAAAATATTTTATCCAAGAATCATAAATGAGAGTTCACTTAACATGAAAAATCGCGTTATAGCATCAGGACTTTTTGTTGCAGTCTTTACTGCGGCAGTGCAAACTCAAGCGGCGGCTACTGTTGACTTTTCAAATCTTGTAGAGCGAGTAAGTCCGGGTGTCGTCAGCGTGAATGTTGTTAAGAAAATGACACAAGAAGAAATTCTTCAACAACAAGTACCTGAACTACTGAAACGATTCTTCGGCAATCAAATTATTATTCCGCAGCGCCAAGCTCCTCAAGAGAAAACGGGTTTTGGGAGTGCATTTTTTATTAGCCGTGATGGTTACCTGATTACCAACCATCATGTTGTAGAAAATGCTTCACAAATCACCATCATGTTAAATGATCGTCGCGAGATTGATGCCAAAGTTATTGGTAGTGATGAACGTACTGATGTGGCATTACTGAAAGTTGAAGGTACGAACTACCCAGCACTTTCAACGGGGAATATCGACCAATTAAGAGTTGGGGAACCTGTTCTCGCGATTGGCTCACCGTTTGGTTTTGAATACTCGGCATCTGCGGGGATTGTCAGTGCCAAATCAAGAAATATGTTGGGTGAAACATCAGTTCCGTTTATTCAAACCGATGTCGCATTAAACCCTGGTAACTCTGGGGGACCATTGTTTAATCAACAAGGTCAAGTGATTGGTGTGAACTCTCGTATTTTCAGTGGTACTGGCGGATATATGGGATTGTCGTTCTCCATTCCAATCGATGTAGCCATGGATGTGGCGGATCAATTAAAGAAAAATGGTAAAGTTACTCGCTCATATCTTGGTATTCATTTACAAGAGATCGATCGTAACCTCGCAGAAGCTTATAAACTACCAAAACCTGAAGGTGCTTTAATCACAGAAATTGCGCCAAATTCCCCAGCAGAGCGCGCTGGCTTAAAACAAAATGATATTATTTTGAAGTACAACGGAACTGCAATTTCAAGAACGAGTGAGCTATTAAATTACTTAAATAGAACACAGCCAAATCAAAAAATTCAGTTAGAAATATTGCGTGATGAACGTGTACGTACGATTACAGCAACACTTGCATCAGCACCAGACGAAACACCAGCACAAGCGCAAAATGTAAGTGAAGCCAAAAAACGCGGACCTACACTAGGTGTTGCGATTCGCGAACTTGCACCTGTTGAAAAAACACGTCTTGGTGTTAAAGGTGGTGTCTACATTCAAGAGGTTGTACGCGGAGGTTTGGCGGCACAATCTCGTATTATGGCTGGTGATGTGATCACCTCGATTAATGGTAAGAATGTAAGTACAACACAAGATTTTGTGGAAGCGGTGGCTAATCTTAAAACGAATACAGTTGCACGAGTGGGTATCATCCGTGAAGGGCGAAATGCCATGATCGGATTGAGAATCAAGTAAACATGAATTGAATAAAAGGCCTTGCGATAGCAAGGTCTTTTTTATTTAACCCTAAAATTATATTAAACTCTTTTCGAATGTTGATGATGAATACGCAATACAAGGGAATACAGTGAGTACAATCTTTGACCTTAAAATAAAAGCAACAGCACAAGACATTGATATTTTAGGTCATGTGAATAATGTGGTGTATGTAAAATGGATGCAAGATGTTGCAACAGCACATATTGAACAACTGGGTTTAGGGGTTGAGCAATATCTAGAACTCAAACATGCCATGGTTGCAGTTGAGCATCACATGAATTACAGAAAGGCGTGTTTTGAAAATGATGAAATTATTTTAAGAACTTGGCTTAATGATTTGAATGCGATGTATTCATTCCGTCAGTACGCTTTTTTTAGACCTTTAGACCAATCATTATTATTTGTGGGAAATACCAAATGGGCCTGTGTAGAGATTGCGACAGGCAGACCCAAACGATTATCTCCAACATTTACTCAAGCTTATCAGCCTATTTCTGGGGTATTAAATCCTTTGGATTTCACTCAAGATTATTCTTTATCCGCTGTCTAAAGAATTGCTTGAGTCGGACGAATTAAATATTTCACCACATGGTGTTCATTATTATGAATACTTTGAAAAATCCATCTGCTATAATCGTCCGCAATTTGTTAAACAGCTTTTGCTATGTAGTTTTTACTTCATACATAGCGCAATTTATTGTTCAAGGTAACCCATGGCGCAAGCTAAAAAATCCGTAAATATCAAAAATATACGTAACTTTTCGATCATTGCTCACATTGATCACGGGAAGTCAACTTTAGCTGACCGTTTTATTCAGACCTGTGGTGGTTTGCAAGATCGCGAAATGCAAGCGCAAGTTCTAGACTCAATGGAGCTTGAGCGTGAGCGCGGGATTACCATTAAAGCTGCATCTGTGACGCTTTATTATACACACCCAAATGGCGAAGAATATCAACTGAACTTTATTGATACACCTGGGCACGTTGACTTCTCATATGAAGTTTCGCGCTCGCTTGCTGCTTGTGAAGGTGCACTTTTAGTTGTAGACGCAGCTCAGGGTGTTGAAGCTCAGTCAGTTGCAAACTGTTATACAGCTATTGAGCAAGGTCTTGAGGTTCTTCCAGTACTCAATAAAATTGATTTACCTCAAGCTGAACCAGAGCGTGTTATTCAAGAAATTGAAGACATTATCGGAATTGAAGCAACTGAAGCACCTACGTGTTCAGCTAAAACTGGATTAGGAATCGAAGGTGTTTTAGAAACACTTGTGAATACCATTCCTGCTCCGACGGGTGACCGTGAAGCGCCGCTTCAAGCTTTAATTATTGACTCATGGTTTGACAACTATCTAGGTGTTGTATCCTTAGTTCGTATTAAGCAAGGTCGTGTGCGTAAAGGCGATAAAATGTTGATGAAATCAACAGGTCAAACGCACATCATTACCTCTGTCGGTATTTTCAATCCTAAACATACAGAAACTGATATTTTAGAAGCAGGTGAAGTCGGCTTTGTGATTGCTGGTATCAAAGATATTTTTGGTGCGCCAGTTGGTGATACGATTACACTTGCTACAACGCCGGAAGTAGAAACTTTACCTGGGTTCAAAAAAGTTAAACCACAGGTATATGCTGGTTTATTCCCAATTGATTCGAGTGAATTTGAACCTTTCCGTGAAGCATTACAAAAACTGCAAATTAACGATTCAGCATTATTCTTTGAACCTGAAAGTTCTGATGCATTAGGATTTGGTTTCCGTTGCGGTTTCTTGGGTATGCTGCACATGGAGATTGTACAAGAGCGCTTAGAGCGTGAGTATGATTTAGACCTTATTTCGTCAGCACCGACTGTAATTTACGAAGCTGTCATGAAGAGTGGTGAGACAGTTTATATCGACAGTCCATCAAAAATGCCAGATGGATCTACTGTAGAAGACCTTCGTGAGCCGATCGCAGAATGTAATATCCTTGTGCCACAAGAATATCTTGGTAATGTAATGACGTTGTGTGTTGAACGACGCGGTGTTCAAAAAGACATGAAGTTTATGGCAAACCAAGTAGCCATTACATTTGAAATACCAATGGCTGAAGTCGTGATGGATTTCTTCGATAAATTAAAATCATGTTCACGTGGTTTTGCATCGTTAGATTATAACTTCATCCGTTTTGAGTCTTCTTCTCTTGTAAAAGTAGATGTCTTGATCAATGGTGAAAAAGTTGATGCATTGGCAATGATTTGTCACCGTCAAGATGCGCGTCATCGTGGTATTGCACTTGTAGAAAAAATGAAAGATTTGATTCCTCGTCAAATGTTTGATGTGGCGATTCAAGCTGCGATTGGTGCTCAAATTATCGCGCGTTCGACAGTAAAAGCAATGCGTAAGAACGTATTGGCAAAATGTTATGGTGGTGACGTTTCACGTAAGAAGAAACTTCTCGCTAAACAGAAAGAAGGTAAGAAACGTATGAAGCAGGTGGGTAGTGTAGAAATCCCACAAGAAGCTTTCTTAGCTGTGTTAAAAGTAGAGCGATAACAACAAGGAATATCCCATGGATTTTGATTTTAACCTCATTCTCGTACCTGCAACCCTAATCTTTTTTGGATTATGGTTGCTGGATAAATTGGTGCTCAAACAAAGAGCAACCAAAGGAAAAGGGAATGAAAATTTCATTATTACATGGGCATATGATTTTTGGCCTGTACTTGCAGTTGTGTTAGTGCTGCGTTCATTCTTCTTTGAACCTTATAATATTCCTTCTGAATCCATGGTTCCGGCATTGGAAACGGGTGATTATATCTTGGTAAACAAATATCAATATGGTGTTCGTTTACCGATTAGTAACACCAAAGTGTTGAATGTCAATGAGCCTGAACGTGGTGATGTGGCGGTATTTAGATATCCACCAAACCCATCAATTAGCTATATTAAGCGTATTATTGGTTTACCTGGTGATCATATCGTTTTTGAGAATAATCAATTAACTATCAATGGTGAAAAAGTTGTAACGGAATCGGCTGAATTTAATCGTGAAAAAGATGTTTCAGACACGCCAAATTCAATTTATCATTATGAAACTTTAGGTGATCATAAGTATTTGGTTCGTAATTTGGAAGGTCAAAACCCGATTATTGCGCATTTCAATTATGCACAAACCAAACAAGATCTTCCTTATGTTGCCACTGCGAATGATCGCTTTGTGAGAACAAATGGTCAAAGCTGGGAAGTAACTGTTCCGAAAGGATATTACTTTGCCATGGGTGACAACCGTGATCAGAGTGCTGATAGTCGAATCTGGGGATTCGTACCTGAGGCAAATTTAACAGGACAAGCAATTTATGTATGGATGCATAAAGAAGCTGGTTTGAAATTGCCATCATTCAGTCGTAATGGTCAAATTCAGTAATCTTCAAATATATGGATAATAAAAAATGCGTAACACTCAACGTGGTGCATCGTATACAGCGATTTTATTAGGGGTAATTGTTGCGGCATTTGGACTTAAAGTGCTCGTAGCATTGTGGCAGCCTTATTGGGATGACCGACTAATCAATCAATTGATTGAAGAGCAAGTTGCAATCAGCTCAAAGGCGACAACACCACAACAGTTTGCTTCAACAATGGGGCAGAAATTTAGCATGAACAATATCCGTGACATTGAGTTCAAAGATATTGCGACTGTCAAATCTAAACAAGGTTTACAAGTGACAAAGAAATATGAAGTAAGAAAGCCATTCTTATTTAATATTGATTTAGTCCTCACATTCGAGAAAAGTTTTGATCAAAGGTCAGTTCAAAGTAAGTGATTCTCGCTTACTGAGTCGCATCGGTTATCAGTTCAAGAAAATTGAATTACTTCAACTTGCATTGACACACCGATCGGTTAGCCATAAACATAACTATGAACGCCTAGAGTTTCTAGGCGATTCATTGTTAGGTATGATTATTGCCAATTACCTTTATCATGCTTATCCACATGAAAACGAAGGTCGTCTGACGCGTATGCGAGCTACTTTGGTTCGACAAGAAGCGTTAGGCAAAATTGCAACAGATTTGAAACTTAGTCAGAGTTTAATACTCAGTACTGGTGAATTAAAATCTGGTGGTCATCATAGAGAGTCGATACTCGCTGACACAGTCGAAGCGATTATTGGTGCAATCTATACTGATAGCCAAGATTTAAAGTTGTTAGAATCAATTGTGTTGAAATGGTATGAACCTTATTTAGATCATATTGAACCAACAGATCAATTGAAAGATCCTAAGTCCCGTTTACAAGAGTATCTTCAAGCTCGTAAAAAACCTCTCCCAGTGTATGAGGTTGTTGATATTCAGGGTGATGCACCAAACCAACATTTTAAAGTGGAATGTATGGTTGAAGGCTTGCCAAAATGTATGGGTGAGGGTTCAAGTCGTCGTTTTGCTGAGCAAGCAGTAGCGGCGGAAATTTTAAAATTTTTGGAGCAAAAGTCTTCATGACTACTCATTCCGATCACATCGATGCTGATCACGAGTCGCAAGACAGCGGCAATGATTTAATCAATCAATTTTTTAGTTCTCAAGGTACTACAATTCCCTCAGACTACAAAAGTGGCTTTGTAGCAATTGTAGGTCGTCCGAATGTAGGTAAATCTACATTAATGAACCATATTTTGGGTCAGAAGCTTTCTATTACGTCTCGTAAGCCTCAAACAACTCGACACAAGATTGTGGGTATTGATACGCGTGAGAAATCTCAGGCAGTATTTGTTGACACCCCTGGAATGCATAAGAAAGAAGTCCGTGCTATCAATAAAATGATGAATCGTGCAGCTCATTCAGCCTTGCGTGATGTAAATCTTGTACTGTTTGTTGTAGACGCTGACAAATGGACTCAAAATGATGAATTAGTCCTTGAGAAGCTCAAAAATGCCGAAATGCCTGTCATCTTGGTCATTAATAAATTGGACACATTTGAGAATAAAAATCAGGCATTACCACTAATTCAAGAACGTACTAAATTAATGAATTTTGCTGAGATCGTTCCGGTATCGGCATTGCGTGGCGCTAACCTTGATCATCTTCGTGATACGATCGAAAAATACTTACCGTTTCAACCACCATTGTATGCACTAGATCAACTCACAGATCGTTCTGAACGCTTCTTAGCTTCTGAAATTATTCGTGAAAAAATCATGCGTCAACTGGGTGAAGAGCTTCCATATGATTTAACAGTTCAAATTGAATCGTTTAAAACAGAAGAAGCGACTTTAAATGAGAAAACTGGTCGTATGAAGCCTGCATGTACCTATATTGATGCTACGATTTTTGTTGATCGCCCTGGGCAAAAAGCCATTGTCATCGGTGAAAAAGGATCAAAATTGAAAAAAATTGGTATGGATGCACGTGCTGATATGGAAAAAATGTTCGAAGAAAAGATCATGCTCACCCTTTGGGTTAAAGTCAAAGGCGGTTGGTCTGATGATGAGCGTGCATTAAAAAGCTTAGGATATAGTGATATCTAAGGATTAAACGGTTATAGGAGCTGATGATGATCAAGATGGTTGCGATAATTGTATGTGCTTTGGTTTTACAAGGTTGCATTCATAAAGTTGTCACAGTTCCTGTAAAAGTTGCGTATAAAACCACCAAAGGAGTTGTCAAAGGTACTGCAGCAGTAGTTGGGGCTGTTATTCCCGATAGTAATGACGATGATGAAGAAGAACTAAAGAAAGATAAATAATAAGATTAGTCGATGCGAAATGAACTTTTGCATGGATACTTAATCCATCATCGAAAGTATCGAGAGCGGAGTCATATTGTCCATTTATTCACTGAAGAGTATGGACGAGTTGACGGCATACTAAGACAACCTCCACCACCGCAGTATCAGCCTATCGCACTTCAAGCGACAGGAAAGTCTGAATTAAAAAATTTCACAAAATTAGAAATTGTTAATCATCCCATTTTTTTTCATGGTGATGCATTCTTTTCAGGATTTTATTTAAATGAAATCTTATTGAGATTATGCCCATTAGAAGAGGCAATGCCAGATACTTTTGCACAGTACCACAAGACATTAGAAAGTTTACAAAAATTAGCCCAACATTCAAATCCTAACGAATTCTTGAAGCAAATTCTTCGTCAATTTGAATACGTACTTCTAGAAGAGCTTGGTTATGCGATTGATTACTCGATAGACGCACACCAAAATGAAATTTTAACTTCACAAAAATATCAATTTCAATTAAACGAAGGCTTCATACCAGTTCAGTATTCAAGTGCCGCTACACTGACAGGTGAGCAAATTCGCGGCATGATAAATTATAAAAATGGTACAGATTTCAACGCTGAACAGTTACAATTGTTGAATAAATTATATCGTCAAATGATTACTTCATTATTGGGTGATCGCCCACTAAAAAGTCGTCAATTGTGGATTCAAAACGCTCAATCAAAATCAAATTAGGAAAATGTTATGGCTGCATTGCTTGGTGTGAACATTGATCATGTTGCAACTCTAAGACAGGCTCGAGGCACACGCTACCCGGATCCAGTACAGGCAGCACTAATTTGTGAAGAGGCAGGGGCTGAAGGCATTACATTACATTTACGTGAGGATCGTCGTCATATTCATGATGATGATGTCCGTCGCATGCGCCCTGTACTTAAAACACGCATGAACCTTGAAATGGCAGTGACAGATGAGATGGTGGCATTTGCTAAAGAAATAAAGCCGCATCACGTGTGTTTTGTGCCTGAAAAGCGTCAAGAAGTCACGACCGAAGGTGGCTTAGATGTTGTTGGTAATTTTGAGGCTGTTAAGTCTGCTACACAGGAATTAGCAGCGATTGGATGTGATGTATCGTTATTTATCGATGCTGATATTGAACAAATTGATGCTGCAATTGCCTGTGGTGCGCCAACTATTGAGATTCATACAGGTGCTTATGCAGATGCTGAAACAGAAGAAGCACAGCAGGTAGAGTTACAACGTATTATCCGTGGAACAGAATACGCTGCTGCTAAAGGTTTGGTTGTAAATGCTGGGCATGGACTTAATCTTGACAATGTTGCTCCTATTGCAGCAATTCCTCAAATACACGAATTGAATATTGGACATTCTCTGATTGCCGATGCTGTTTTTAAAGGACTTACGCAAGCAGTTCAAGATATGAAAGCAGCAATCAAAGCTGCACGATAAGATTGATGAGTACTATGTCAAATATTGATTATGATGAATTAATGAAGCCTGTCATAGGCTTCCTTGGTTGCGAAACTCCACAAGCTTGGTTAGATGAGGCTGTAAATAATCTTGATATTTTGATGCAAGATCATGCGAACTGTGAAAAGAAAGCAGCCAGTACAGCCATGAATCTCATGTTTAGATACAGCTTTTTTGTAGATTTACAAGTCAAGCTCGCTCAATTAGTGCGTGAGGAAATGCTGCATTATGAGCAGGTTTTAGAGTTTATGAATAAGCGCGGGCAGCAATGGGTTGGTTTAAGTGCTGGGCGTTATGCGGGTGGCTTACGCAAAGAAATTCGAACGTATGAACCAGAAGCGCTGATTGATGTTTTAATTATTGGTGCGTTTGTGGAAGCACGCTCATGTGAACGTTTTTATGCATTAGCGCCCAGAGTTGATGAGGAATTAGGGCGCTATTATCGCTACTTACTAAAATCTGAATCACGCCATTACGAGGATTATTTGGCACTAGCTCTGGATGTGGCTAAAACTGCGAAATTGAAAGATCCTGAGGAGGATATTCAAAGTCGTATTGAGCACATTCGTGAAGTTGAAAAGCAACTCATCTTAACACCTGATGAAACCTTCCGTTTTCACAGTGGAGTTCCAGCAAAAGCAGCTTAAAATATGGTTGAGAAAATCCTCCCAAGTGGAGGATTTTTTTGGCATAAAAAAAAGCCCAAGTCTTAAATGCTTGGGCTTTTTAGTATTTGGCTCTCCAACCTGGGCTCGAACCAGGGACCTGCGGATTAACAGTCCGTCGCTCTACCGACTGAGCTATTGGAGAATCTGAATGCGATTATAAGGGGATTTGAGATTGGGTCAAGTGTAAATTGCCATACAATTGTCACTTTTGAGCCGCATGTTGTTTATTTGCTCAAATAAAATGTTTTTTTTAAATTTACTTGCCAATTTAGAATGAGCTTGTTAGATTTATTTAACAACAGAGCGCTTGAAACAGAGTTTTAAGCAGTGTGGATTTATACCAACTTGCCAGCACTAAATGGCTAAAATAGGAGAAAGCGAATGAATACGCTTACCATTTCTCAGATCTTTTCTAATCTTGAATTCTATAAACAAAATTACCTGTCTATCTTAAATTCGCCTACTTCTTATTTCACTGAAGTCGAGGGCGCGATAGTTGATGTATTTCCTTTTAAAAAACATCATCTGGTTTTGGGAGAGTTATTGCAGTTGTGGTTTTCTGAAAAATGGTCTATTGATCACGATCAATCATTCACGCTTGAACAATATTTGGCAGCAAATGACTTAAAAGCTAACTTAAATAAACTCTATATCTACTCCATAAAAGGGAATGCTATTCTTGGCACGAATAAATCGCTTGCTTGGTTAAATGAGTCGAATGCGGTGAGCGAGATTTTATTAAAGTCACCACTTAAATATTATGTTGAATGCCTAAGTTGTTCTCGTCCTTCAAAGCATTTGTTTAATAAACAGCTTGCAGTTTAGGCAAATTTTCACAACTTAAATCTGAAATTGTTGAATGAATTGATTTTTTTTTAAATATAGTCCAAGTTAGCCTGTGTCATTTTATCTTCTTTAGTAGGGTGAATTGGTGTTTCTAGAACTTATTTTTCATTAATCAAATCCCATATTATGGTTACTTAGATCAGTTCCAACTTCTATATGATGGTGCAAAGCATATCTATAAATGGGATTTTTCAGTGATAAATATGATGTTTCAGATTGGGCTATCGATACTATGAATAGTGTATACAGCTTAATTTATCAGCGGGCTACTTAGACAACTGTTGGATCATGTTTGAGTTGCTTTTG
>NZ_JFYL01000025.1 GCF_000632455.1 Acinetobacter sp. Ver3 | reverse complement strand
ACAGAAACCAAACCTGAAGCAGGCAATATTGGTTTAGAAACGTTAAAAGCTGCAAAAGCAAAATTAAATGTACCTATTTGCGCGATTGGTGGTTTGACGGTTGAAAATGGTGCTGAAGTGATTGCTGCCGGAGCAGATCTTTGTGCTGTCATTAGCGATGTATTGGGCCGTTCGATGTCAACCGTTGGTCAACGTGTTTACGATTGGTCAGAGCTATTTGCTAAACAAGCTTAAATTTTTTACTTTTTTGAGTTGAGTGATTTTCATGAGTTTATCTCCTAAGCAAGAACAACTATTTAAACAAGCCAGCAAACATATTCCTGGTGGTGTGAATTCACCAGTACGTGCCTTCAATGGAGTAGGTGGTACGCCAGTATTTATTGAAAAAGCTCAAGGTGCCTACCTGTACGATGTAGATGGCAAACGTTATGTCGATTATGTGGGTTCATGGGGACCAATGATTTTAGGACATGCACACCCTGCGATCATTAAAGCTGTTCAAGACGCCGCAGTTGATGGTCTAAGTTTTGGTGCACCTACAGTGCATGAAACGACATTGGCAGATATTATCTGTGAAATTATGCCGTCCATTGAATTGGTACGTATGACTAACTCAGGGACAGAAGCAACAATGACTGCGATTCGTCTTGCACGTGGGTATACAGGTCGTGACAAGATTGTTAAGTTTGAGGGCTGTTACCATGGTCACTCAGATTCACTTTTAGTGAAAGCAGGTTCTGGTCTACTCACAAGTGGTGAAGGCGAGGCGACATCAGCGGGTGTTCCTGCTGATTTTGCAAAACATACATTGACGCTCCCATACAATGATATTGCGACTTTAAAAGAATGCTTTGCTAAGTTTGGTTCTGAAATTGCGGGGGTTATTGTTGAACCTGTTGCAGGTAACATGAACTTGGTTAAACCAATTGATGGATTCTTGCAAGCCATTCGAGATGTGTGTGATGAGCATGGTTCAGTCTTCATTATTGATGAAGTGATGACTGGATTCCGTGTTGGATTAGGTGGAGCTCAAGCACACTACGGTGTTACACCTGATTTAACTACGCTAGGTAAAATTATTGGTGCAGGTCTTCCTGTAGGCGCATTTGGTGGTAAGCGCGAAGTGATGGAATGTATTGCACCTCTAGGTAAAGTTTACCAAGCAGGAACTTTATCTGGTAACCCGCTGGCAATGAGAGCTGGGATTGAGATGTTCAAACATCTTCGTCAACCAGGTTTCTATGAAAATCTAACCGCACAGCTCGAAAAGTTATTGACTGGTTTACAGAGTGCCGCTGATGAAGCAGGTATACCATTTAAGACTCAACAGGTTGGAGGTATGTTTGGATTGTATTTCACTGATCAAGAAGACATCACAAGCTTTGATTCAATGTTGAAGTGTGATGTTGAATTGTTCCGTAAATTCTTCCATGGCATGTTGGATGAAGGTATAAATTTAGCGCCTTCTGCTTTTGAAGCCGGCTTTATCTCAAGTGCGCATTCCGATGAAGATATTGCGTTCACTATTCAAGCAGCTAAGAATGTATTTGCGCGTTTAAAATAGAATTTTTTTGAAAATCTATTAACATAAGCCTACAGTGTAAATACTGTAGGCTTTTTTGCACGTATAAAATTCACGGACTTAAAATAGAAATGAAATTAAAACATTATTTAACTTTAGAAGACGCGGAGTTCTTACTGACGCGTGCGCAACAATATGCGATTGATAAAAAGTTGAATGTCAGTATTTCTGTTGTAGATGAAACTGGAAGTTTACTTGCAATGAAACGCATGGATGGTGCCTCTCCGATGACTGCGAATTTGTCAGCCGAAAAAGCAAAATGTTCAGCTTTGAGCCGCCACCCATCTCAAATTTTTGAAGAGCTGATCAAAGATGGGCAATTGGGTTTTCTGACTGTTCACTCATTGTCGGGAATGTTAGAAGGTGCAGAACCCATTATTTATCAAGGGCAATTGGTGGGAGCTGTGGGAGTTTCAGGTGCTAAATCTTTTGAAGATGCTGAAATTGCGCTGCATGCCATAGAAGTTTTCTTGGCTTTAGCTGATTAAAGTGGCAATGTCATATTTTTATACACCACCCAAAAAAATTGAACTCAGCGGGAGTTTGGCAAAGTGGTCCATTCAAGCTGAACAATGCGTCTTGGTGGTTTTTGGATTTCAACGTTTAGCTGAATATAGCAATGACCAACATCAAGAATTATTAATTCATTTAAATCGCTTAATTAAAAAAGCTCAGGCTTTAGATATTGAAGTGATTGAAATTGAAGAGCAGCAATCATTTTCTAAAGTAGCGCAGTTGGGTGAATTACTCGCAGAAAAGAAACAACTCATTGTGTCTGGCATGATCAATTCACCTATAAAGCAACTTTTACAGCATATCATTTCGATTACTCCTCAAATTTGTGTGGTGAACGATGCTGTTCATGTAGAAACGAAGAGCCAACATTTACAGTGGATTCAGAACTGTGTAGAACAAGGTATTCATCATATGAATACCTCTGCCATGATTCGAATGCTGGAATTGAGTGCGCCGACCTCATTTATTCTTTCTGAAAAGGGTATATTGCTGTCTATTGCTGAATACCTTGAATTCGATATTTTAGAAATTGATCCATTTCAAGATTTAAGGCGCTATGGCTTAGATTCGGTCGCAATGGTGAGTTTGATTGGCTTGTGGAGAGCCAATGGCGCACATATAGATTTTGAATCATTTGGGCAAAATTGCACACTTTCTCAATTGCTTCCTATCCTGAGAAAAGACAGCTAGATGTCACAAACAAAACTTAATTCATTTGAATCGTTAGATTGATTTAATTTCTATCAGATATCGGAAAAATCGTCACTGTTTGTCCATTTCAAGATTGTAATTTATCGCTAAGCTTTCTATTATTGCCGCCTTGTTTTCACGATCTGCTAGGAATAGAAATTTGAGTCATTTTCTTCAGGAACATCTCATTCATCGTGATCAAGATTTTATGGTGATTCACAAACCAGCTGGATTACTTTCTGTTCCAGGCAGAACGCCTGACCTTCAAGATTGCGTTATCAATCGTCTTCTTCAAGAAGAACCACGTACGCTTCTGATTCATCGTTTAGATCGTGATACATCAGGCTTATTGGTGTTTGGACTCAGTAAAACAGGCCAAAAATCGATCTCGCGCCAATTTCAAGAACGTGAAACGGATAAAACTTATCAAGCACTAGTCGTGGGATGTGTAAAAGGTCAAGGAACTGTAGACATCCCCGTGATTTACGACCCAACTCGTCCACCATTGCATATCGTAGATGCGCATCATAATAAAGCAGCGTTAACCCATTGGGAAGCAGTTGAACAATTTCAAATTCAAGATCAGTGGGTGACACGCGTAAAATTAACGCCAATCACAGGTCGAGCACATCAACTTCGCGTTCATATGCAGCATTTAGGGCATCCCATCGTAGGGGATACTTTGTATGCAACACCAGCGCAACAAGCTTTGAAAGATCGACTCTGTTTGCATGCAGAGCAGTTAAGTTTCAATCATCCTGTTACCGGTGAACGACTAAACTTTCATTGT
The DNA here is from genome assembly GCF_000632455.1 of Acinetobacter sp. Ver3. Taxonomy (GTDB): domain Bacteria; phylum Pseudomonadota; class Gammaproteobacteria; order Pseudomonadales; family Moraxellaceae; genus Acinetobacter. The sequence continues at coordinate 34,089 of NZ_JFYL01000025.1, read as the reverse complement.
CCAGTGCCGTTCTAAATACACATTTTTAAATCAGCATACGAATATTTTACGATCTGATCATGATGAAATCTTGGTTATGATCAATTAAATAGATCGGTGCTAAATATTGCTCACTTTTTGGTGGGCTTTATGTCAAAATATATTGCTTATAGACGTTAAATTTTGCTCAAATCATCTCCTGTTTGAGCATAAGTTTTCAGTCCTAACTTGAGATAAGGTGGAAAAATTGCAGCAGTTTGCTATTGGTCAACGTTGGTTATCAGACACAGAGACAGAGTTAGGTTTAGGGGTTTTGATTGATGTAAATGAACGATCAATTAGTATCCTCTTTCCTAAAAGTGACGAAACCCGTGTCTATGCACGTAGTAACGCACCTTTATCTCGAATTGTGTTCAATGTGAATGATGAGCTTCAAGACCAAGAGGGAATCGTCTGGAAAGTCGAATCATTAGAAGAGCGTGGTGGCGTTATTCGTTACAACGTCATTCGTCAGTTACAAGATGGTACTGATGAACGTAAATCATTAAATGAAACTCGTGTTGGCGCGACGATTCAATTGTCTAAACCACTTGATCGTTTATTGGCAAGCCAAATTGATTATAAAGAATGGTATGACCTGCGTATTGAAGCATTACAAATGCAAGCTAATATGCAAAATAGTCCATTACGAGGCATGGTGGGTGCTCGTGTTGGATTGATTCCTCACCAATTTTATATCGCGCATGAAGTAGGTAAGCGCTTTGCCCCACGTGTCTTATTGGCGGATGAAGTTGGTCTAGGTAAAACCATTGAAGCAGGTTTAATCATACACCAGCAACTGAAAACAGGACGCTCTGAACGCATCCTCGTTTTAGTTCCTGATTCACTGCAATATCAGTGGATGATTGAAATGCGACGCCGTTTCAATTTGAATTTCTCGCTATTTGATTTAACGCGTACTGCTTCGATCAAAGAACATGATCCAGAATTGAATCCGTTCTTAACTGAACAGTGCATCATTGCGTCTGTTGATCTCATGATCGACCATGAAGATTTACGTGAGCAAGCGCTCGAAGCAGGTTTTGATTTGCTTGTGGTGGATGAAGCACATCACTTGATGTGGTCAGAAGAAGAAGGTGGTAATGACCGCTATGACCTTGTTGAAGAATTTGCTGAAAAAACAGCAGGGGTACTTTTACTGACTGCAACGCCTGAACAGTTAGGTGTTGAGTCTCATTTTGCTCGTTTACGTTTGCTCGATCCGCAACGTTTCAGTTCACTTGATCGTTTCTTAGATGAAGAAGAAAAATATCAGCAAACAGCTCAAATTGCAGAAGTGCTGATGTCGGATCAACCCCTTGAAGCTGATCATTTCCAAGCAATTGAGCAGTTACTGGGTCACAAGATTGAAGATGAGCCAGAACAGCGTTTCCGTGCAATTCATGAATTGTTAGATCGTCACGGTACAGGACGTGTACTATTCCGTAATACACGTGAAGCGATACAAGGCTTCCCTGGTCGCGATTGTCAGCCTGCACCATTACCTGTGCCAGAAGGATGGTCGCTGGATGGTAAACTTCGTGAACAAATGTGGCCAGAAGAAGCGCAATTGGACGGTGCTTGGATGGAAACTGATCCACGTGTAACGTGGATTATGGAAATGCTCCGTACTCAGTTAAAGCATAAAAAAGTCTTACTCATTGCGCGTAGTGGGCCTGTAGTTGAAGCTTTAGAAAATGCATTACGTATCCATGCAGGGATTCGTACAGCAATGTTCCATGAAGGCATGAGTCTATTAGAGCGTGACCAAGCAGCTGCTTATTTTGCAGAAGATTCCTATGGTGCTCAGATTTTATTGTGTTCAGAAATTGGTTCAGAAGGTCGTAACTTCCAGTTCGCTTCAGATTTAATCCTATTTGATTTGCCAGCAAACCCTGATGTGCTTGAACAGCGTATCGGTCGACTTGATCGTATTGGTCAAGAAAACCGTATTCAGATTCATGTGCCATATTTAGTGGGCACTGCACAAGAGCGTATGTTCCGTTGGTACAATGAAGCATTAAATATTTTCAGCAATATTTCTCCGACTGCGCAAACCTTACAAGAGAACTTTATTGTTGATCTTAAAGATTGCTTGTTGGCTGATAAAGGTCAAGCCTTTGAAGATTTGCTTGAAGCCGTAAGTGTGCAACGTGAAGCTCTAGAGCAAGAGCTACAAGCTGGACGTGATCGTTTATTGGAATACAATTCTTGTCGCCCAATGGTTGCGCAAGAAATTGTGCAAGCACTCGAAGAGTATGATGACAATACGACTTTGCCAATGTTTATGAAACGCTTCATGGCATCAACCAATATTGATTTTGATGAGCAAAGTAATGGCACGGTAATTATTAAGCCTACGGATCAAATGCAAGTCCAAGGTCTGACTTTGGATGAGGAAGGCATGACCGTGACGTTCTATCGTGATCAGGCTCAGATCCGTGAAGATGCGCAATACATAACGCTTGAGCATCCTTTCACTGAAAGTGTCATGGAAATGATCAATACGCAATCGTTTGGTAGTACCAATGTGGCGTTATTGAAGTCTGCAGCTTTACCACAAGGTTCAGTTTTAGTTGAGGTGTGGTTCAAAGTGGATGTGATTGCACCGAAAGCATTGAACTTGCCAGCGAGTTTACCAACACAATTGATTCGTGTGTTATTAAGTGAAAAGGGCCAAGATTTATCAGCTAAAATTGCACCAGATATTTTGAAACCATACTTACATCATCTTGACGGTAATAGTTGTCGCCAAGTGGTGAAAGCACGTCGTGATGTCGTTGAACAACGTTATGCACAAGCTTTAGACATTGCAAAAGGTGCTTTGCCTGAATTAAAACAGCAAGCGAAAGAAATTTATAGCAATAAATGGCAATATGAAATTGATCGTTTAAGTTATTTGAAACAATTTAACCCAAGTATTCGCGAAGATGAAATTGCACGTTTGCAGAAGCTTCAAAAAGAAGGCTTAAGCCTTTTAGAAGTTTTAGCTGTAACGCCTGAAGCGATTCGAGTCTTGGTGGTGGTAAAGCCATAAAATAAAAAAAAGCACCCTAGGGTGCTTTTTTATGACTGCAGAAATTGATTGAAGTCAGGTTTTCTTTTTTGTAAGAAAGCCATCACGGCTTCAATCATTTCAGGCGATGTTAAACGTTCTGCAACAACCTCAGCTTCCTGAACAATACAATTCTGAATTTGATCTTGCTCGGGTCGAATTTGTTTTTTAATAATTTTTAGCGTGGTCATTGGCAGTTGACTCATCTGTTGAGCCCGCTGTAAAGCTAATTGTTCAGGTTGCTCGCAAATCTGATTGATGATTCGACATTTTAGCGCCTCTTCCGCTGAAAATTTTCGACCTGTGAGCAATAATTCGGCAGCCATATGATAACCAGCCAACTCAGTGAAAAGAAGGCTGGTGCCACCTTCTACAGATAATCCCAAACTTACAAATGGAATTTGAAATTCTGTATCGGGGTGAGCGTATACCATGTCACAGTGAAATAGCATAGTGACGCCAACGCCTATAGTGCAGCCACGTACCGCAGCAATAATAGGTTTAGAAAATCTTGCGATCGCTTTTAGGAAGACAAATGGTGGTGTAGCATCAGCGGCTAAACCAACATATTTTTGAGCGGCAGACATAAAATCTTTCAGATCATTTCCTGCGGTAAAATCCTGTTCGTTACCCTGTAAAATCACAACATTCACTTGTTGAGATTGATCTGCCGCATCCAATATTTTTGCAATGTCATTGTACATTTCCCCAGTTAAAGCATTTTTTTGCTCGGGGTGATCAATTTTGATGGTCAGGATTCTATTCTCAATCGTGACATGAATAAAAGGGTTTAGTGAATCTAAATTTTTTAACATGGCGGCATTCCTTGTCGCAAATTAAAAAAGCTCAGTAGACACGATTGTATACTGAGCTTTTATTCGTGCCTTATTGGCATTAAAGTCGATTTAAAATTTGCTCAGCATCTGAATAATTCATGTATTTTGGTACGGCATAAATTCCATGGGCTTCAGTAAAAGCAGATTTAATCATCTCTGGGAAATCTTGCTTTTTTAAATTCGGAATCTCAGTATTGATTTTCAAATCTTTGAGTAATTGCTTTACGCTTTGAATGAATATATTTGCGGCTTGTTCATCCGTAGTGTGTGACGAGCTTAAACCAATTTTCTTCGCTGCTAGTGCTAAGCGTTTTTCTGACGCTTTACGATTAAATTCTAGAACATGAGGCAAGATAATGGCATTAGCGCGTCCGTGTGGGATTTGATATTGAGTCCCTAATTGATGCGCCAAAGCATGTACATAGCCAATTCCAGCACTATTCATTGCCAAACCAGCATAATGAGAACCGAGCGCCATTGCTTCACGTGCTGCAATATTCTGACCATCTTCAAATGCTTTTTTTAAATTCTCCATGATCAATTTCATGGCTGCACTGGCGTAATAATCTGATTGTTTGTTGGCGAATCCGCTTACCCACGATTCAATTGCATGAGTAAGGGCATCAATGCCAGTGTCAGCAGTGATAGCAGGTGGCATGCCTTTCATGATGACGGGATCTAAAGCAGTTGCTAATGGAACGACTTTGGGATCAATAACTAAGCCTTTAATATGAGTTTCACTGTCTGAAATAACTGCGGCAATGGTAACTTCAGAACCTGTACCTGCGGTGGTCGGAATCACGAACAATGGATATGCAGGTTTACGACTTTTTAAAATTCCAAAAAGTTGTTTAGGCGATTTATGGTTTGCGGCTGCGAGCGCTAATACTTTTGCTGTATCAATCGTCGAACCACCCCCTATACCCAATACGCTATCGCATCCGGTATTTTTAAACAGTGCTAGAGATTTTTCGACAATTTCACAAGTTGGATCAGGTTTTACATCAGAGAAAATAACAACTTCAATCCCATTGTGCTGTAATTGATCTTGAATGGGTTGTATGACACCTAATTTGACTAATACTGCATCAGTCACAATCATCACTTTTTTCATGCCGAGCTGAGCAATATTGCCACACAATTGCATTGATGAATCTTCACCCGCAAATACGAGAGGATGTGATACTGGGATTGCAAGGGTGAGGGCTTTGACAGCCATGAGTTGAGTTTTTGCACGTAAAATAGTGGCAATCTGAGCCATAATGATCAATCTCTATCCATGAGTTTGATTTAGTTATAGGATAATCATTGTCCAAGTACATTGGCGATAATCATCAACACATTGGTCTTAAATTACAATTTTATCAAAAATATAGCGCAATTAAACTGAGCAAAATAATGGTTGGATTTTGATCAGAATTCATGATAGAAAATAGAAAATAATTCGAAAATTTAAATCGTAAAGCTGTAGTTTTTACTCGGCAATCAGGAACTCAGGACGAGTTTAAAACGAATAAATCAGCTTTCGGTTATGAGTCATTACATAACAACAATGATACGTTATTGGGAGTCATTACACATGGAAGTAAATCAGAACAACAACCAATTTGAGTTTTTACCGACTCATATTCACTATTTAATGTATTGGGAAAAGAAATCGCCAAACCAAGATTTCTTGGTTCAGCCTTTACCAAATGGTCAGGTGATTAAATACACCTGGGGAGAAGTGGCCAGTCAAGTCAAAAAAATGGCTGCTTATTTACAATCTCTGAATTTGCCAGGCCGCTCACAGATTGCAATTTTTGGTAAAAATAGTGCGCACTGGATCATGGCAGATCTAGCCATTTGGATGGCAGGGCACGTGTCGGTTCCCTTATATACGACTCTTAATGGTGAAGGCACTAAATATGTTCTAGATCATAGTGAAACTAAGGCTCTGTTTATCGGTAAGTTGGATGGCATTGGAGATAGTTGGAACGATGTAAAACAAATCATCCCGCAAGATATGCATTGTATTAAATTGCCATTGGCGCCTGACTATAATGCGCCGACATGGGATGAAATCACTGCGAAAACAGCACCCACCAGTGAGCCTTATTTTCCAAACGAGGATGAGCTTGCGACCATTATTTATACTTCGGGCAGTACAGGTCTACCTAAGGGCGTTATGCAAAGTTATAAGACCTTACTCTCACCTGCGAGTGAGCTGAAATCTACGTTTGGTGTTTCAGAAAAAGATCGTGCTTTATCTTACTTGCCGCTAGCTCATGTTGCAGAGCGTGTATTTATTCAATCATCCGTGATGATTTGTGGTTTTACCGTTTATTTTGCCAATTCATTAGATACATTTATTGAAGATCTTAATCGTGCAAAACCAACGATCTTCTTTTCTGTGCCACGTTTATGGACCAAATTTTATTTGGGGATTAATGAAAAAATTCCACTTAATGTACAAAACGTGTTGTTTAAAATCCCATTCTTGGGCAATAAGATTAAGCAAAAACTTTTGGCAAAATTGGGTTTGAATCATGTTCGTTATGCTTTAACGGGTTCTGCACCTTTACCCGTAGATATTATTAAATGGTATCGTAATTTGGGCTTAGAGTTGCTTGAAGTTTATGGAATGACAGAAAACTGTGGATACTCGCATATCACACGTATGGGTGAATATATGAGTGGATATGTCGGACATGTTCAAGCACGAGTAGACTGCAAGATTGATGAGAATGGTGAGATTTTAGTCAGAAGCCCAGGAACAATGTTGGGTTATTACAAAAACCCAGAAAAAACAGCTGAAGATTTGACTGAGGATGGCTATTTAAGAACAGGTGACATGGGTGAAATTGATGCGACTGGCCGTCTAAAAATTACTGGACGTGTAAAGGACATCTTCAAAACTCAGAAAGGTAAGTATGTAATGCCTGTACCAATTGAACAAAAGATTGGTAATAACCAAATGATTGAATCTGTCTGTGTTGGTGGTGCAAGCCATAAACAGCCGATCGCCTTTGTGATGTTGGCAGAAGAAATTCGCAATAAATTACAGCAAGATAATAAACGTGATGATATCGAAGCAAAATTAATTGAGTTGAAGAATGAAATTAATGAAAAGCTTGAACCGCATGAAAAAATTGCATTCTTTGTGGTCATCATGGATTTGTGGACGATGGATAACGATATGTTGACGCCGACTATGAAGATTAAGCGTAATAAAATTGAGGCGAAGTACGAAGCACTTATTCCAACTTGGGTTGCTCAAAATAAAGAAGTAATTTGGGAAAAGTAATAAAAAAGCCCTTCAACTGAAGGGCTTTTTTGACCCTCAATATTCATTCTTTCAGATGACGTGCGCCTTCTAAAATCATTCGGATCATCGTCATCGTTTGTTCAGCTACAACTTTTCTTTCATCGTGTGGCATGTTGATTAATTTAGCACCCATAGTGAATACCAATTGAGTAATCGCTTTTGCAGCCAACTCTGGATGCTTGATTTTATGAGGGTTATTTTGCTCAAGACGAACAAGATCATCCATGAGTTCTTGCTGAAAATAATTGAGCTGTTTTTCAACCGCCTCTTTATAAGAGGCAGAACCAGTATAACCTTCACGTAACAATAGGCTCAGATTACCTTCGTCAGCATCTAACTGTTCAATAAATACTTCAACTGAACTACGCACAATACTTGAATTGCGAACTGCTTTTAATCGAGCTTGATGCAAGATTTGACGTAAAACAATACCTGAGCGATCAATCAATTCAATGGCAAGTTCATCGATATCTTTAAAATGTCTATAAAAACTGTTTGGAGCGATTCCTGCTTCACGAGCAACTTCGCGTAAGCTTAAAGACGCGATGCTTTTTTGAGGTCCGATAAGATTGAGAGCAGCTTGGAATAATTCTTCTTTCGTGATTGTGGCTTTTCTTCCGACTGTACGTGCAGTTGGATGCTCCAAAATGGATGCGGATTCACTGGCATGCAGAGGAGAAAGAGTAATCGTAGAGCTGCTCATAAATATCAGAAGTTTACAGTTAGAGTTGCATTATATCGCTCTGAGTCAGGATATGGAAATCAATAGATGATATACAAGTGTCTATACAAATATATATACATGTGTATAATAATTCTAAACCCACTGTGATGAGCCCATGATGCAAGCAGTTAAGCCACCTAGAAATTTGATTAAATCCGCTGTAAATGCTGTATTTGATCCGAATGCTGCCAATTTTTGGTTGCAAAAGATCGATCCAACTTGGTCGGTGAATCAATCATTAGGCAAAATTGTTGAACGTACACAAGTTGCAAATGATACGGTCAGCTTAAAAATTGCGGTTAATCGAAAATTTCAGTTTGGTGAAGCAGGGCAACATCATCCAGTTATTGTCACGACACAGGGTCGTTGTTTTGAACGTACCTATAGTTTGACCAAAATCGACACTCAACATGTATTGTTGACTGCTAAGAAAGTCGATCAGGGGGTAGTTAGTTCATGGATTAACGATATAGCTCAGGTAGGGGATATCGTTGAGTTTGGTGCACCCTATGGTGATATGACACTTGAAAGTGTAAATACGCCTCTGTTAATGCTGGCTGCAGGGAGTGGTATTACTCCAATGTACAGCTTGATCAAGGCATTATTGCAGCAAGAAAAAAAATTAGTTCATCCAGTTAAATTGATGTACTGGGCTAAAAAAACAGAAGATTTAGCATTTCAAACAGAGTTGGTTGCTTTGGCGAATCAACACTCAAACTTTAATGTTGAATTTTTTACCACTCAAGATGAAGAGGCTGATTCCCGTTTAGAGGATTCTCATTTAACGGCTATCGAATACTTAGATCAATATACGGTTTATGCATGCGGTCCAGCAGGATTTGTGCAACTTGCTGAACAACTAACTGATACTCGTGTTCATAAATTTAAAGGTGAAGCATTTAGTGTTGAACCATTCATTAGTGATGAGACTGGTTTTGTTCAGGTCACACTTACGAAATCAAATAAGGTCGTCACGATTCCAAAGGGACAATCAATCCTTGCAAGTTTAGAGCAACAAAATATTCGCCCACAGCACGGTTGCCGCATGGGGGTATGTAATAAATGTGCATGCCATAAAGCGCAAGGTGCAACTAAAAACCTCGTCAATGGTGCAGAAAATACTGAGCCTGGAAATTTGCTCAAAATCTGTATCAATTCAGCTCAGTCTGATCTCACTATCGACCTATAAGCGAGAATAATCATGAATATGCCAGTTCAAGCACAATATTTCAAAAACCCAAAAAATCGTGAACTCACTGATGCACAACTTGATGAACTCGCACGTGAACTTGATGCAATTAAGCAAGAAGTTCTTGATGATTTAGGTGAAAAAGACGAAAAGTATATTAAGCGAGTGTATGCAGCGATTCGCTACAGTTCAATACTTGGACGTGCATGCTTATTCGCTGGATGGTTTCCTCCAGCATGGCTTTTAGGCACAGGCTTACTTGGTTTTGCCAAAATCATGGAAAACATGGAGTTGGGCCATAATGTGATGCATGGTCAATATGATTGGATGAACGACCCTAAATTTAAAGGGACAACTTACGAATGGGATATCGTAGGCACATCTGATGATTGGCGCCAAACCCACAACTATAAACACCATACCTATACCAATATTAAAGGTATGGATGATGATATTGGTTATGGAATTCTTCGTTTGTTCCCAGAGCAACGCTGGAAAAAAGGATATTTATTACAACCACTTTACAGTATTCCATTCTGTTTGTTATTCCAGTGGGGGGTAGCGATTCAGAACTTAGAAATTGGTAAGCGCTTAAAAGGGCGCATGACCAAAGAAGAATTTCAACAACGTTTGAACCCGATGAAAAAGAAAATGGGGAAACAGTTATTTAAAGATTATGTTTTCTTCCCGCTCATTGCAGGTCCTGCAGCATTACCCGTATTCACAGGTAATTTAGTCGCTAATGGTATTCGTAATATTTGGACATTCAGTATTATTTTCTGCGGTCATTTCACCAAAGATGTGGAAGTTTTCCCGAAGTCAGTTTTAGAAAATGAAAGCCGTGGCCATTGGTATATGCGTCAAATTCGTGGGTCTTCTAACCTGACTGGTTCTGAAGGATTCCATATTTTGACGGGGCATCTGAGTCATCAGATTGAGCATCATCTTTATCCAGATATTCCTGCTCGACGTTACCGTCAAATGGGGCCTAAAGTGAAAGCGGTGTGTGAAAAATACGGCTTGAATTATAATAATGCGAGTTTATTTAAACAATATGGTCAGGTTTTGGGGCGTATTGTGAAATATGCCTTCCCATTTAAAAAGTAAGAAACAAAAAAAGCCACTTATTGAGTGGCTTTTTGAACTTTAATAGTGAACTATTTTAATTGAATTGATCCATTTGCATTGACTGTGATTGTTGATTCTCCAGCAGCCATATTTTGTGAGTCTGCAACGGGTGCACTCTCTACAACCATTGCGGCACGTGCCATGGCTAATGGTCTTGGTGAATAATTATTGGTGTTCATATTTAAGTTAACCAAGTTATAACTAGAACGATTCCAAGCTTTAGTGAGAACCTGAGCGCGCTGTTGGAAATTTTGCGTGGCTTCAGTCAATAACTCATTTTCAACCTGCTTTCGTTTTTCAGTGGAAACAGTGAAATTAATCGATTGTGTTTGAAAATCTTGTTGTAGCTCGCTAATTAACTGGCTCGCTGCTTTAAAATCTTTGCTCTCAATATTTACTTCAGCACGGCCACGCCATTCCTTCAGTTTTGTTGAATTGTTGTTGTCATAGACAGGATAAGTGGTCTGAGAACCCGTTTCGACCTTTACTTGGGGGTATTTTTTACTGATGCTGATGGCCTGATTCATCAATTGGGTCATTTGTGTTGAAAGTTGTGCAGGCTGCTTATTACTTTTTTCAATAAATAAAATGGCGTGCATTTCATCATTAGAGACTTGTTTAGAAGCATCTGCTTGAAGATTAATAATATTAGTTTTAGGTTCTGTGTCAGCAAGTACCGAAAAGCTAATGCCAGTAGCTAAGATCAATAGTGGCAGTTTTAATAATTTCATTGTTATCTCTGTATCTTCACCTGATGAATATTCTACAGAATATTCTAATCTTTTTTGATGGAGAGAAAATGTGATTATTTGGTGATTAGATAGTAGCAATTGTAATATTCAACACCGATTTTACGACTTAAGTCGCCTTAACAAGGCTTTTAAAATGTATTTTAATTGAATTGTAGTTGAACAATAAAAGAATATAACTTGTCTTTGGATTAGTGATTAATAATTTGTAATCCATAGATAATTCTATTATCAATGGTCTAACAAGTAGTATTAGAAATAGATTAAACATTCTGTATATTTAAATAATAAAATTCTAAAAACATGTAAAACAATAAGATAGAGTCTTCATTTGATAAATTATTTATAGTCTGAAACTATTGTCATAAAGAAAATAAGTATTGGCATATAGGTCAAGATTTTTCCATTCTAGCTCTCATCAGAGATGCAGGTATCTCTCTAAAAGAATTTGTCCCTCAGAAGGTTGTTTTCAAGCAATTTTCCTAAGGTCAAATAGATCATCGAATGAAGTTGAAGGAAGTCTTGATGTCTAATTCTGCTGTAGTTGAATCAGTAGCACAAGCGTTACGAACTGCTGAATTATCACAAAGTGCAATCGCACCAATTCGCCCAACGTTGGGTGGTGAAGCTGCTGATGTAGATATCGCTTACGCTGTACAAGAAGTGAATACAGCGCGTGCCTTATCAGAAGGTCGTCGTTTAGTTGGGCGTAAAATCGGTTTGACATCAAAAGTGGTTCAAGCACAACTCGGTGTAGATCAACCTGACTTCGGTATGCTGTTTGCAGACATGGCTTATGGTGATGGAGAGGCGATTCCTGCAGGTCTATTGATCCAACCTAAAGTAGAAGCGGAAATCGCTTTGGTGATCAATCAAGATTTAACGAAAGAAAAACACACTTATGCTGACATTATCAGCGCGACTGATTATGCACTTCCTGCTGTAGAGGTGGTGGATAGTCGAATTGAAAACTGGAAGATCAGTTTGATTGACACTGTCGCAGATAATGCATCTTCAGCTGCATTTGTATTGGGTTCACGTCCTGTAAAACTCGATAACCTTGATTTAGTGAATTGTAAAATGATCATGACACGTGGTGAAGAAGTCGTGTCTCAAGGTGTTGGTAAGGCTTGCTTAGCAAACCCTTTAAATGCAGCTGTCTGGCTTGCTGATGAAATGGTACGTCGTGGTCGTCCATTGTTAGCTGGTGACATTATTTTAACAGGTGCATTAGGCCCTATGGTTGTAGCAAACCCAGGTGATGAATTCAAAGTTGAGATTGAAGGCTTTGGTTCAGTGACTGCTGCTTTCGCTGCTGAATAAGTCGGAATTTTGAGAGAGTACGTTAATGAAAAAGATTAAATGTGCAATGATCGGACCAGGTAATATTGGTACTGATTTGCTTTACAAACTTCAACGTAGCGAATGGTTAGAGCCAGTTTGGATGGTGGGTATCGATCCTACTTCTGAAGGTCTTGCTCGTGCTGCGAAAATGGGTTTAAAAACCACTGCAGAAGGGGTTGATGGTCTTCTTCCTCACGTCATTGAAGATGATATCAAAATTGCTTTTGATGCAACGTCTGCATATGTACATGCGGAGAACAGCCGCAAGTTAAATGAGCTTGGCGTGCTCATGATTGACTTAACACCTGCTGCAATTGGTCCTTTCTGTGTTCCACCTGTGAACTTAGAAGCTTTACTTGCAGAAGGTGAAGTCCCTAACGTGAATATGGTAACGTGTGGTGGTCAGGCAACAATTCCTATGGTTGCAGCAGTTTCACGTGTTCAACCTGTTGAATATGGTGAGATCATCGCGACTGTGTCTACAAAATCTGTAGGTCCTGGTACACGTAAAAACATCGACGAATTCACACGTACAACTGCGGGTGCTATTGAGAAAGTTGGTGGTGCGAAAAAAGGTAAAGCGATCATCATCATTAACCCTGCTGAGCCACCACTTATGATGCGTGACACAGTACACTGTCTTGTTGAAGGTGAGCCAGATCAAGCTGCGATCACTGAATCAGTTCACGCGATGATTAAAGAAGTGCAAAAATATGTACCAGGTTACAAACTTGTAAATGGTCCAATTTTTGATGGTAACCGTGTTTCTATCTTCTTGGAAGTAGAAGGTTTGGGTGATTTCTTGCCGAAATATGCAGGTAACCTCGACATTATGACAGCTGCAGCTGCTCGTACAGCAGAAATGTTTGCTGAACACGTATTCAACAAAGAAGAAGCTTAAGGAGCAACCGCATGTCTAAGATTATTGTTCATGATATGACTTTACGTGATGGTATGCATCCACAGCGCCATCAAACGACTGTTGAGCAAATGATTGCAATTTCAACAGCACTTGATGATGCAGGCGTACCTTTAATTGAAGTAACACACGGTGACGGTCTTGGTGGTTCATCAGTAAACTACGGTTTTGCTGCTGCGACTGACGAAGAATACTTATCTGCTGTTGTACCTCGTATGAAGAATGCAAAAGTTTCTGCATTACTTCTTCCTGGTATCGGTACAGTTGACCATCTAAAAATGGCGCATGAAATCGGTGTATCAACGATTCGTGTTGCAACTCACTGTACTGAAGCTGACTGTTCTGAACAGCACATCACCGCTGCGCGTAAATTAGAAATGGACACAGTGGGCTTCTTAATGTTGGCTCACATGGCAACTCCTGAGCGTCTTTTAGAAGAAGCGAAGAAGATGGTGTCTTACGGTGCAAACTGTATTTATGTTACAGACTCAGCAGGTTATATGCTTCCTCAAGATGTAATCGATCGCGTTGGTCACTTACGTCAACACTTGGACCCAAGCATTGAGTTAGGTTTCCACGGTCACCACAACTTAGGTATGGGTGTATCAAATACTGTTGCTGCGGTTGAAGCAGGTGCAGTACGTGTAGACTTGGCGTCTGCAGGTCTTGGTGCTGGTGCAGGTAACACGCCACTTGAATTGTTTATTGCTGTTGCTAACCGTATGGGTATGGACACTGGCGTTGACTTGTTCAAAGTACAAGACGTTGCTGAAGATCTCGTGATTCCAATGATGCACAACCCAATTCGTGCAGACCGTGATGCGGCAACTTTGGGTTATGCGGGTGTTTACTCTTCATTCCTATTGTTTGCTAAACGTGCTGAAGCGAAATATGGCGTATCTGCGCGTGAAATCTTAATGGAGCTTGGTCGCCGTGGTACTGTTGGTGGTCAGGAAGACATGATTGAAGATCTAGCTTTGACTATGGCTAAAGCAAAAGAACTTAACGCATAATTTAAAAGTGATTTGAAAAAGCACTCTTAGGAGTGCTTTTTTTATGAATTTAGAAAAGATACATATAAAAAAACAATTGCGTGAGATGTTTGGGTGCTTATATTGGGTGATTTGGTGTAGAGCGTATCGTAATTGTTAAACTTAAAAACGATTAAATAAAATGGCAAAATGCTTCTGGGTTAATGTGTAAGATATTAAAATATAATAAATTATCCATCGTAAAAGTTAATTTGCTTAGTTACTGAGCAATTATTAATTGTTTATAACAATGAGAGTTTTTAAAGTATTGTTTTTCATCGGAAAAGTCTAAATTTTTTTTAGACTCTAGTCTGATTTCTTCAGAGTGCACAATTTAGCAATATGCTCATCAACGCTGATTTGAGTATAGGATGAAGCCATGCGTCATCAAAAATTATGGCTAGCAATGATTGCTGCAACAACTCTAGGGACAACTTCTGCTCACGCGAATTTTGTGGCTGATTCAAATGTCCAGCTTAAATTTAAAAATTTCTATTTAGAACGTAATTACGATACAGCACCAAATCTAGATTATGGTAACTGGACGCAAGCAATTACTTTAGATGCTAAATCGGGTTATCACGATATTGGTGCAGGCATTCAAGTTGGTGCAGATCTTTTGGCTCAATATGCAATTGGATTGAAATCGCGTGATTCTGTAAATGACATTCATATGCCATATGATAACAGTCAAGGTCGTACAGAACGTGATAATGCTAAATTTGGTGCGACTTTAAAAGTTAAAGTTTCTGAAACTGAACTTAAAGTAGGTGATTTATTGCCGATGTCACCAGTTATTTTCTTCGATCCATCACGCCAATTATTAACTACTTATAGTGGTGCATGGTTAGAGTCGAAAGATATTCAGGATACTAAATTAACCTTGGCATATATCGATGGTATTAATGCGCGTTACGATAATCAGTATCAAGATTTGACCTTATTCCCAAACAATGATTTTGCGAAGGCAGAAGCTCAAGGTCTCACAACTGATGATGGAATGTATATTGTTGGTGTTGATCACCAGTTTACATCAAAGATTGGTGGTAGTTATTGGTTCGCTGATTTAACTGACATCTTCAAGCAACATTATGTTGCTGCAAGCTATAAAACTAAACTTGATGAAAAAACGAATTTAGATGCACATATTCGTTACTTCGATAACAGTGAAACTGGCGATAAACTTTTTGGTGAAATTGATAGCCAAGCAATTTCTATGGGGGCGAAAGTCAACCATGGTATGCATACTGTTCAATTGGGTTATCAAGAGATGTTTGGCGAGCATGGAGATAAAGCGACACTATTCCCAACATTGGGTGGTTGGGTGCCACAACCTTATTTAGATAACTGGTCGGTCGCGAGTTTTATCCGTAAGGATGAGAAATCTTGGAGCGTAGGTTATACCTATAATTTTAAAGAAATGGGTGTACCAGGATTATCTGCAACTGTACGTCATTTCCAAGGTTGGAATATTGATACGGCAACACCAGGTCGAGGTCGCGAGAATGAAAATAACATCATCGTGAACTATGTTGTGCCAGAAGGTAAGTATAAAGGTCTTGGTTTCAACTATATGTTTATTGATACTAATTATAACAATATCAATGTTCCAGGCACCTTGAGTGATTTAGAAGAGCATCGTGTGGCGTTAAGTTATAGTTATAAATTCTAAAAAATGAAATTGATCTCGATATGATGAGCAAGGATCATATCGAGATCTTATCATGTCATATTCAGAGGGTGAATATTGATTTTAAAAAAATAAGGAAAAACAGTAATTTATTTAATTGGTAAAAAGAAGGATACAATCGTAAATTTGTATCAGTTGAAAGGTACAGAGCAGTTAATATAAGCCTGTAAAACTATCATTTGTAAACATCAACTGATGATTGTTTCACAAATATATGATCAGTTATAGACAGTTAGAGGACTATGATGAGCACTGTTCAAATTCCAGAATATAAAACGGATTCATTCTTTGGTTTAGAAGATAAATGGATCGAAACTGCTGAAGGTGAGTTAACCCATTATCATGAAATTGGTGAAGGCACGCCTATTTTATTCCTTCATGGTTCTGGTACTGGTGTATCAGCAGCTGCTAACTGGTGGTTGAATTTACCTGCAATTGGTGAGCAAGCGCGTTGTATCGCAATTGATACCATTGGTTATGGTCAAACTGTCGTTGCACCAGGAACTCAATACGGTATCCGTGCATGGGTTGATCATGCAATTCGTACTCTTGATGCACTTGGTATTGAAAAAACATGGTTAGTAGGTAATTCTCTAGGTGGTTGGTTAGCATTCCAATTGGCACTTGATTATCCAGAGCGTGTACTCGGTATTGTTTCAATGGGTACAGGTGGTGCAAAACAAACTGCAGCCCTAAAAGCGCATGCAAACCCAGTTTTAACAGAAGAAGGTATTCGTAAGACACTTTCAATGTTCGTTGTAAATAAAGACTTAATTACAGATGAGCTGGTAAAAGTACGTTTTGATTCTGCGGCGAATGACTACGCATCTGATCGTTTAATGGATGTTGTGGGTGCGCGTGACCGTGATCGTTTCGAGTTCCCATTAGACTTTGAAAAAATGAAAGATATTACAGTTCCTGTATTATTGATTCATGGTACTCAAGATGTGGTGATTCCTGTGTCTCGTACTTGGGACATTTTAAATATCGTTCCTAATGCTGATGCACATATTTTCAGTCAGTGCGGTCACTGGTCGCAAGTTGAAAAAGCAGAAGAATTTAATACGGTGATCAAAAATTATCTAGCAGTTCATGGGGTTAAATAATTTTAGATCCTAAAAAACTAAAAAAGAGGATGATTTAATCATCCTCTTTTTTAAAACTGAAAATACAGAACATGTGTTCAATACGTTTAAATCTGCATATTGATAATCAATATTGAGCATTGATCTGTTTTAATTCATTAGACTTAAGTGGTAGAGCAAGTCTAGTTAGTTAATGGGTTGTTTAAAAATTAGTCTAATATAAAGCCTTAATTCATAGAATTTATGATGATATTCATAAAACTTTATTAGACTAAAGTCTAAGACTGATGGTTGAAATAAAAAATAAAAATCACCGCTATGTTTAACGGTGATCATTAATTTAAAAAAAAAATTAATTAATTACGATTAATATCAAGGTAAAAAACAGAGCTCAGTAAGTCCATAAATTTTTTGACGCCTTCTGAGTTAGTGCTTTTTCTATAGCTTGCGAATAAATCGATTGAAGGTAATTCCACGTCTAGAGGGCGAATCACGGTGTTGTTCATCGTCAGTGGTGCGATATATCCAGGTAGAAAAGTACAGCCCAGGTTCATGCCAATAGAATTAATGTTAAAGAGGATATTGTCTGCAGTTTGAACAATATTTAAATTGATTTGATGGTATTTTGCAAAGTCTAGAATGATCTTATTTAGGGTTTGAGATTGCTGTTCAGAAGGAATAATGAAATCGATTCCATCGAGCTCTTTTACTGGAATGCGATCGTATTTAGCGAGTGGGTGATCTTTGGGTAGTAAGAAAATCAAAGGTTCTCGTAAAACAAATTGACTTTCGATTTCATCACTAAATAGATTTTGACGAGTAAAAGCGATATCAATTTCGCCTTTTTTTAACATTTTTGACTGATCGGAATTGTTTAAGCTTAACAATTCAATCTTTAAATCCCGGTTTTGAACACGAAGATTAGGGAGAACGTAAGGAAAAATTTTCATTTCAACGACAGGAACAAAGCCAATACGTAACAATTGCTGTTTAGATTTGGCAATCTGACGAGTCATTGCGACTGCTTTGTCTGCTTGGGCTATCGTTAGGCGAGCTTGTTCAAGGAAGACTTGACCCTCCTCAGTTAGTTCTACCTTACGTTTTGTACGATAAAGCAAAGGGACGCCAATTTCATCTTCAAGATCTTTAATCTGCTGGCTCAATGATGGCTGAGCAGTATAAAGGCGCAAGGCTGCTTTGGTGAAGTTGAGTTCTTCTGCCACAGCAATGAAATATCGTAGGTGTCGTAGTTCCATAAAAAATCATCCAAAGATTGATTCATATAATGTCTAAATATGATCAAGTGCGAGTATAGTTCACAAATGGATATTCGGTGAAGTGGGGCTGTGCATATTGAAATATCAACGTTATTATTAAAATATGGTAAAATTCACGTATTCAGCGATTGATTAATTTATCGATAAAACATCTTGATTCAAACAAAAAAAATATTTCCCCAAAACTCGTTCAAAACTCATTATCTCTGCAAAGTTGAGTCTATTAGTTTGTGTCTAATTTAGTCACAGGAGAGCTTTTCATGAGTGGGAAAATTGATGTGCGCGAAATCGATGCTTTAGTCGATGCACAAAATGGACGTATCACGCCATCTATTTATACAGATCCAGATATCTATGAACTAGAACTTGAACGTGTGTTCGGTCGTACATGGTTATTCCTTTGCCATGAAAGCCAAATTCCAAAGGCTGGTGATTTCTTCAATACCTATATGGGTGAAGATCCGATCATCGTGGTACGTCAAAAAGACGGTTCAATCAAAGCATTATTAAACCAATGTCGTCACCGTTCAATGCGCGTGAGCTTTGCTGACTGCGGTAACACTCGTGCGTTTACATGTCCATACCATGGTTGGTCTTATGGCGTAGACGGCTCTCTTAAAGATATTCCTCTTGAAGATCGTGCATTCCCTCAAGGCGCATGTAAAGAGAAGTGGAGTTTGATCGAAGTAAACCGTGTTAAGTCTTATAAAGGCTTAATCTTCGGTTGCTGGGATGAAACAACTCCAGACCTTGAAGAATACATGGGTGATATCGCTTGGTACTTAGATGGTGTATTAGATCGTCGTCCAGGTGGTACTGAGATCATCGGTGGTGTTCATAAGTGGGAAATCGAATGTAACTGGAAATTTGCGGCTGAACAGTTTGCATCTGACCAATATCATGCATTGTTCTCTCACGCATCTGCGATTCAAGTATTAGGTGCTAAACCTGATGACGAATCTTCGAAGAAACTAGGTGCTGCGCAAACTGCACGTCCGGTATGGGAAACTGCGAAAGACGCGATCCAATATGGTTCACGTGGTCACGGTTCAGGCTTCTTCTTTACAGAGAAACCAGATGCAAACGTATGGGTTGATGGTGAAGTAGCAAACTATTTCCGCGAAACTTACGAAGAAGTTAAAGAGCGTCTTGGTGAAATTCGTGCGTTACGTCTTGCGGGTCATAACACTATGTTCCCAACATTGTCTTGGTTAAACGGTACAGCAACACTTCGCGTATGGCATCCACGTGGTCCAAACAAAACTGAAGTATGGGCGTTCTGTATTGCGGATGCTGAAGCATCACAAGAAGTGAAAGAGGCGTTTGAGCGTTCTGCGACACGTGCATTTGGTCCAGCTGGTTTCTTAGAGCAAGATGACTCTGAAAACTGGATCGAGATTCAAAAAGTTTTACGTGGTTATAAAGCGCGTCAAAACAAACTCATTATGGAAATGGGTCTTGGCAACGAGAAAATTCGTGAAGATGGTATCCCTGGTATCACCAACTATATTTTCTCAGAAACTGCGGCACGCGGCATGTACCGTCGTTGGGCAGATTTGCTAATCCATGAAAAATGGGAAGATGTTGAGAAAGCAGCTGACGAATATGAGAAGGAGCTTATGAAATGAGTCAAGTGAGTTTAGAACTTCATCATCAAATTAGCCAATTCCTGTATCGTGAAGCGAAATTGCTTGACGATTGGAAATTCCGCGACTGGTTAGATACGTTAGCTGAAGATATTTCTTACACGCTACGTACAACACCAAATGCTCAAACACGTGACCGTCGTCGTTCAATTGAACCACCTACAACTTGGGTGTTCAATGATACGAAAGATCTTTTAGAGCGTCGTGTTGCTCGTCTTGAAACAGGTATGGCTTGGGCTGAAGAGCCTCCATCACGTACAACTCATATGGTGAGTAACGTGATCGTAGAAGCTACTGAAGTTGAAGGCGAATACGATGTATACGTTACATATCTTTTGTACCGTACACAAAAAGAGAAAGATGTCACAATTTACTGTGGTAAACGTCATGACAAGATCCGTAAAGTTGAAGGTGGCTTAGGCTTCCAAATTTTCAACCGTAAGATCACGCTTGATCAAGTTACCTATAACTCTCACAACCTGAGTGTGTTCTTCTAATGAATAAGATTTTTGTTTGCCAAGTTGACGAATTAGACGAAGGCGAAGCGTTGAAAGTAGATTGCGGCGTTAACGGTATCGATGCGCTTGCAGTGTTTAACAATGGTGGTGAGTTCTTCGCAATGAATGACCGTTGTTCTCATGGTAATGCTTCAATGTCAGAAGGTTATCTTGAAGATGATGGCACTGTCGAATGTCCATTGCATTCAGCTCGCTTCTGTTTAAAAACCGGTCAAGCATTATGTTTACCAGCGACAGATCCAATTCAAACTTTCCCGGTAATTGTTGAAGATGGTGCGTTATACGTTGAGATGGCAGGAGAGTAATCATGGGTTGGCTTAAAGGCGAAGTTGCACTGATCACAGGTGGTGGTTCTGGTTTAGGTTGGGCTTTAGTTGAACGCTTCCTTGAAGAAGGTGCGCACGTTGGTGTGTTACAACGTTCACAATCTAAAGTCGATGCTTTAAAAGAACGCTTTGGTGATCAAATTGTTGCAATCGCTGGTGATGTTGCCAACTATGAAGACAATGTCCGTGCTGTAAAAGCAACTGTTGAGCGTTTTGGTAAGCTTGATTGCTTTATTGGTAATGCAGGAATCTGGGATCACTACGCAGATATCGTCAATACTTCAGGTGAGCAACTTGATAAAGCGTTTGACGAAATCATGGGAATTAATACGAAAGCATTAATTCTAGGTGCTAAAGCTGCACTTGATGAGTTAGTAAAATCTGAAGGTTCGATAATCTTCACACTATCTAACTCAGCATTATATTCTGCGGGTGGTGGTCCAGTTTACACAGCATCTAAGCATGCTGGCGTAGGCATCATGAAGGAATTGGCGTACGAGCTTGCACCCAAAGTTCGTGTGAATGCTGTTGCGCCGTCAGGTATGAATGTAAACATTAAAGGTGCTGCATCATTAGGCCAAGAAAATCTAGGTCTTTTAGATGCGCGTGATCCTGAGAAAATCGCGCGTGGTATGCCGTTGAACTTCTTACCTGAGCCTGAAGAAATGACAGGTTCTTATGTGCTCTTGGCATCTCGTCAAAATAACCGACCTTTAACTGGTGTTCTGATCAATGCAGAATGTGGTTTGGGTATTCGTGGTCTACGTCAACCACGTGCTGGTTTCTTTGACGAATAAAATCTAGTCTAAAAAATGGACTTATCGGCAGCCTGTTCTAAGGCTGCCTTCCTTTTAAGGAGTCTCTCATGGCCGTTAAACTTATTTGTGCTTCGCACAGTCCTTTAATGGAATTTGCTTCACCTCAAGATCAGTCAAAAGAGCAAAAAGTACGTGCTGCTTTTGAACAATTATCCGCTGAAGTAAAAGCTTACGATCCAACACTGATCATTACTTTTGGTCCAGACCATTTTAACGGTTTTTTCTACGACCTTATGCCAAGTTTCTGTGTCGGTATCCGTGCTACGGCTGCTGGTGACTGGGATTACGGTAAAATTGACAATAAAATCGATGTTCCTGAAGACAAGGCTTTGGCGCTTGTGCGTCAAGTTCTAGATGAGGGTGTTGATGTTGCATACTCATATCGTATGCAGGCTGACCATGGTGTGACTCAACCATTACACTTCCTTTGTGATGGAAAACTTGATCGTTATAAAACGATTCCAATATTTATTAATGGCGCTGCCGCACCAATGCCAACCACAAAGCGTACTATTGCTTTAGGTCGTGCGGTTGGACAATATATAAAGTCACTTAATCTTGAAAATGAGCGTGTACTTGTATTGGGTACAGGCGGTTTGTCTCATGATCCACCAACACCTCAAATGGGTTCAGTGCCACCAGAAGTTGAAGAGTTTTTAATTGCTGGTCGTAATCCAACTGAAGAAGCACGTAATGCGCGTCAAGCGAAAATTATTGCAGTTGGTCAGAAACTCGCTGCTGGAGATACATCAGTTGCAGTACCGCTGAGCCCTGAGTGGGATATTGCATTGCTTGAGAAATTCAAACAAGCAGATTTTGCTGCAATGGAAGCGATGACTGAGGCAGAAATTCGTGTCGAAGGTGGTCGTGGTGGTCAAGAAGTGCGTTGCTGGATGGCAGCATTTGCTGCACTGAACGAAGTTGGTGAGTATGAAATGACAACTCACTGCTATGAAGACATTAGTGAGTGGATTGCGGGCTTCGGTATCGTATCTGCGGAATTAAAAGGTTAATCCCATGAGCAATGTAAACAACATCGTCATCGTTGGTGCGGGTCAAGCAGGCGCAAGTGCGATCCTTGAGCTTCGTGCAAACAAATATGAAGGTAAAATCACATTAATTGGTGATGAAACGCATCTTCCTTATGAGCGTCCACCACTGTCTAAAGACGTGATTTTAAAACCTGAAGAAACCAAGATTGAAATTTTATCTGGAGAAAAATTAGCAGATCTTGGTGTGACAGCAATTCGCGGTAATGGTGTCGTTAAAATCAACGCTGAAGCCAAAACTGTCGAACTTCAAAATGGTGATGTTGTTGCTTATGACAAATTGCTGCTTGCAACTGGCGGTGCAGCACGTCGTCTTCCAAACTTCGATGCACTTGGCAAACATGTTTACACGCTGCGTAATCTTGAAGATTCACAAGCCCTTGTACCAGTGTTACAAAAAGGTCAACGTATCATCCTGATTGGTGGTGGTGTAATCGGTCTTGAGCTTGCATCATCTGCGCGTTTCAAAGAATGTGAAGTCACTGTCATTGAAATGGGTCCAATGGTGATGGGTCGTTCATCGCCACGCATCTTGAGTGAATTCTTGCTTGAACAGCAAAAATTGGCAGGTGTGGATGTCCGTCTTTCAACCTCAATTGCAGAGTGCAAGCTTGATGGCGAAGAAATCGTGGTGACTTTGGCTGATGGCCAAGAACTTCGTGCGGATGCTGTGGTTTATGGTATCGGTATTGTGCCAAATGCGCAGTTGGCAGTTGACGCTGGTCTTGACGTTGATCTCGCGATCAAAGTAAACGAAAATTGCCAAACCTCGAATGCTGATATTTATGCGGCAGGTGATGTGGCAACTCAACTTCGTGACTGTGGTAACCACCGTCGTGTTGAGACTTGGGAAAATGCCAATCTTCAAGCAGGTATCTTTGCACGCCATGTGATGGGTGTAGAACATCCTACTCCTAATCCAGCATGGTTCTGGACAGATCAGTTGGACATTAACTACCAATTCGTAGGTGATATGGCAGCGGCTGAATGGCTCGTTCGTGGTGAAATCAATCCTGAGCTTCGCGCTGAATCATCATTTGTATTGTTCGGTGTAACTGACGGTATTATTGTTGGTGGTATTACGGTAAATGCGGCCAAAGAAATGCGTCATCTTAAAAAATTAATTAGCAAACAAGCTGCATTTGAAGCAGATAAATATTTAGATCTTAGCCAAGACCTTCGTAAACTTGTGAAGTAAACTCGGCATGATTGTGCAACAGACCTAGGGTAACTTAGGTCTGTTTTTTATGTGCCTAAGAAAATATTGATTCAACTTTGAGCAAATTATGAATTCTAGTTCCGCGAATATAATGGTCGTTGCGAGTATATATGCCTTATTGGTATTGATATGGGCTGCAACACCACTTGCCATTGTATGGAGTGTTGCAGAAATTCATCCAATGTGGGTGCTCATCATTCGATACTTTGGTGCATCTATAATTGCTTTGGCGTTGCTCAAAATGATGCGTGATTCACTTCCGTTTGATCATGTATCGCTGAAAAGTTATGTGGCTGGTAGCCTAAATTTAATAGGTGCGCAGTTATTTATCTACTTGGCAGCGAATTATTTAACTTCAGGCTTAATGGCACTGATCTTCGGATTTTCGCCATTGATTGCAGGTCTCATTGGACATCTCATCCTAAAAACACATAAGTTGTCTATTTTACAATGGAGTGGAATGGTCATTGCCGTATTAGGTCTCACATTTGTTTTTGCAGAGTCTGCAGATGAGCGAGTCAATCCTTGGGGTGTGGTTTTAATGCTGATCAGTATGGTGTCGTATATCAGTTCGATTTTTTGGGTCAAACAAATTAATGCACCTTTAAGCCCCATGAGTCAGGCGACAGGTTCATTAATCTTTTCAGCTTTAGGATCACTCTTAATCATTCCATTCATTTGGCAACAAATCCCAACCGTGCTACCAAGTACGCAAGCGATGGTGGGTTTTTTATTCACAATGATCATGTCATCAATTGTTGCGATGCTGTGCTATTTTTGGTTAATCCGCCGCTTAGCAGCGTCGACAGTGTCTTTGAGTAATGTCATGACGCCAGTCATCGCCTTAGTTTTGGGGGCATCCTTAAATAATGAAATTATTCATAATGAAGCCTTGTGGGGGATTGTCGTTGTGATGATGGGGTTGCTGATGTATTTTAATCGAGAGCTCTTGAAACTATTCTTAAAAAAATGAGTGAAAAAAAGTGGTTTTAATCACACACGTACAACTACATGAATATATAAGATTCATAATGTTACAAAACTATGCTTTAGCCCAAGCTCGAATTTAGGAATACTGAAAAAGTCAGTTCAAATCAGCAAAAAAATTGAACATTTTTTGCATAATTTGGACTGTTTTACTTTAGCTCAAGTTCAAACTTATCTAAAATAGTAGTGGTACAGTTTGAAATCTATACAAGTTATCAATTTGTCACATTAATATTTTAGAATCTGCTGGTGAAAACGATAGAAATCTATTTATTTTATTTCAAAATTCGTTATCATCGCGCCCTCTAGTTATAACTCTACACAATAGGCTAACTAGAACTCTATAAAGCACCGAGTCAAAGGACCGCAAGTCACCCGACTTATTTCTATTAACCCATATCAGAGATGGTAATTCGATATGAGCGTTTCTTCTGTAAATCCTGCACCTAATTCTACTAACGAATACTATTTGACTCGCCAAAGTCAGATGGAATCTAATGTTCGTAGCTATCCACGTAAATTGCCGTTAGCGATAGCAAAAGCACAAGGTTGCTGGGTTACTGATGTTGAAGGTACAGAGTACCTCGATTGTTTAGCTGGGGCAGGAACATTGGCTTTGGGCCATAATCATCCTGCGGTCATTCAAAGTATTCAAGACACTTTAGCGAGTGGTCTTCCATTACATACTTTGGATTTAACGACACCTTTAAAAGATGCTTTTACTGAAGCTTTACTTGCTGAATTACCGGGTGGTAAAGAAGAGTACTGCCTACAGTTCTGTGGTCCATCTGGTGCAGATGGTACAGAAGCAGCAATTAAACTTGCAAAAACATATACTGGCCGTGGCACTGTGATCAGCTTCTCTGGTGGCTACCATGGTATGACTCACGGCTCATTAGCAATGACAGGTAATTTGTCTGCTAAAAACGCTGTTAATGGTTTAATGCCAGGCGTTCAATTCATGCCGTATCCACATGAATACCGTTGTCCGCTAGGTTTAGGTGGTGAAGCTGGTGTTGACGCGCTTACTTATTTTTTTGAAAATTTCATCGAAGATGTTGAAAGCGGTGTGACTAAGCCTGCTGCAGTTATCCTTGAAGCGATTCAAGGCGAGGGCGGTGTGGTTACAGCACCTGTGAAATGGTTGAAAAAAATTCGTGAAGTGACTGAAAAGCACAACATCGTTTTAATTCTTGATGAAGTCCAAGCTGGTTTCGCGCGTTCAGGAAAAATGTTTGCCTTTGAACACGCGGGTATCGAACCTGATGTTGTAGTGATGTCGAAAGCAGTAGGTGGAAGCTTACCACTGGCGGTACTTGGTATTAAGCGTAAGTTTGATGCTTGGCAGCCTGCAGGTCACACGGGTACTTTCCGTGGTAACCAATTGGCTATGGGTACAGGTCTTGCTACGATCAAAACGATTAAAGAACAAAATCTTGCGCAAAACGCACAAGAGCGCGGTGATTTCCTTCAAGCTGAATTGAAGAAATTAGCTGCAGAATTCCCATGTATCGGTAATGTACGTGGCCGCGGTTTAATGATCGGTATCGAAATCGTTGATGAGCGTAAACCTGCTGACCATATGGGTTCACTTCCTGCAGATGGTCAATTGGCTGCTGCAATCCAAGCAGCGTGTTTCAACAACAAATTGTTGTTAGAAAAGGGTGGACGTAACGGTACAGTGATTCGTCTACTTTGCCCATTAATTATTAACCAAGCTGAATGTGAAGAAGTAATTGTGCGCTTTAAGAAAGCAATTTCTGAAGCATTAGTTGCGGTACGAGGCGCTTAATTCATGGTAGATTTTGCAGAACATCGTAAAGCTTTACTCTGTAATGATGCTGCATCCATTGCTGACTATACGTCAGCAATGGATCAGGCAACTCAAGCAGTAGCAGCTTGGTTACAAAATGACAAAATGTACACAGGCGGTAGCATTAAAGAGCTTCGCAGTGCAATTGCATTTAATCCTTCTAAAGAGGGATTGGGTGTGGAAAAGTCATTAGAGCGTATGGTTGAACTATTCCTCAACAAGAGCTTAAAAGTACATCATCCTCATTCTTTGGCGCATTTGCATTGTCCTACTATGGTGACTAGCCAAATCGCAGAAGTATTGATTAATGCAACAAACCAATCAATGGACTCATGGGATCAAAGCCCTGCAGGTTCATTGATGGAAGTTCAGTTGATCGATTGGCTTCGTCAAAAAGTTGGTTATGGTGCAGGTCAAGCAGGTGTATTCACCTCTGGCGGTACGCAGTCAAACTTGATGGGTGTATTGCTTGCACGTGATGCATGTATCGCGAAAAACTGGAAAGACGAAAACGGCAATCCGTGGTCTGTTCAGCGTGATGGCGTACCTGCGGAAGCGATGCGAAACGTTAAAGTCATTTGTTCTGAAAATGCTCACTTCTCTGTGCAAAAGAACATGGCGATGATGGGAATGGGCTTCCAATCTGTAGTGACTGTGCCTGTCGACGAAAATGCGCGTATGGACATGGATGCACTTGAGAAAACCATGGCACATCTTCAAAATGAAGGTAAAATTGTGGCATGTGTGGTTGCAACTGCAGGTACTACCGATGCGGGTGCAATTGATCCATTGAAGAAAGTCCGTGAAATCACCAACAAGTACGGCGCGTGGATGCATATCGATGCAGCATGGGGCGGTGCTTTAATCCTATCTAATAATCACCGTGATATGTTAGATGGTATCGAACTTTCAGATTCGATCACGTTGGATTTCCATAAGCACTATTTCCAAACGATTTCTTGTGGTGCATTCTTACTTAAAGATGAAGCGAATTATCGCTTTATGCATTATGAAGCGGAATACTTAAACTCTGCTTATGATGAAGAGCATGGTGTACCAAACTTAGTGTCTAAATCGCTACAAACAACACGTCGTTTTGATGCGTTGAAATTGTGGATGACGATTGAAGCACTCGGTGAAGAACTTTACGGTTCTATGATTGACCATGGTGTAACTTTAACACGTGATGTTGCAGATTATATTAAAGCAACGGACGGTTTAGAGTTATTGGTTGAGCCACAATTTGCATCAGTCTTGTTCCGTGTAATTCCTGAAGGTTATCCAACAGAATTACTCGATACACTGAATCAAAACGTTGCGGATGAATTGTTTGCACGTGGTGAAGCGAATATTGGGGTGACTAAAGTCGGTCAGGTTCAATCATTGAAAATGACAACTTTAAGTCCAGTAGCAACTTTAGACAATGTGAAGAACTTGCTTGCGCTTGTACTTGCTGAGTCTGATCGTATCAAAGCTTCAATTGCTGATGGTACATATACGCCACCAATCGATTAATAGATTGTTTGTGAAAAAAGCGCTCAATTGAGCGCTTTTTTGATACTCAAAATTCATAACTTTGACATATTTTTAGATCATGATTAAAAAATCTTTATGCAGAATTAGGGGGATAATTATTAAAGAATAGGTATGTAATAAAAATAACAGTATTTAATAATAATCGTTTTAAATTATTGAAATATAATTAAAAAATAAATAAGTAGGTTGGTGTAATAAAAATAATAAAATCGTAATAAAGCTGTAACCTTATTGTCATATTATCAAATCAAAATGCATGTATCGAAATAAGTACAATACTTCAATAAAAAGTAGCGTACTCCAAATTTGCATAAATTGAGAGATAACATGATGCGCTTTACAAATATTGCAATTGCATTAGCACTTTCTGGGGCAGCTGTAGCAACAACCGCAAATGCAGCACGTGACACAATTCAAATTGCGGGTTCTTCTACAGTATTGCCATATGCAAGTATTGTGGCTGAAGAATTCGGTAATAATTTCCCTCAATTCAAAACACCAGTAGTTGGTTCAGGCGGTTCGTCTGGTGGTCTAAAACAATTTTGTAATGGTGTTGGTGACAATACAATCGATATTGCTAACTCATCTCGTGCAATCAAATCAAGCGAATTAGCCGAATGTAAGAAAAATGGCGTTAACCAAGTATTAGAAATTAAAATCGGTTACGACGGTATCGTATTTGCTTCAAATGCTAACAAAGCAGCTTATAAATTACGTCCTCAACATGTATTTGCAGCTTTGGCAGCTGAATTACCTTCAAACGGTAAAATGGTAAAAAACCCATATACACGTTGGAATCAAATTGATAAATCATTACCAAATGAGCCGATCACGCTTGTAATCCCTGCTTCGAATCATGGTACACGTGAAGTCTTCCAGGAGAAAATGGTGGACGCTGGTTGTGAATCGTATGCTGCTATTAAAGCTTTAGATAAAGATGCGAAAAAGAAAGCTTGTACAACATTCCGTAAAGATGGTCGTGTTGTCGAAATTGCGGGTGACTATACAGAAACACTTGCACGTTTAAAAACTTCTCCGAGCGCTGTTGGTGTGTTTGGTTTAGGTTTCTATGATCAAAACCGTGACCGTTTACGCGTTGCAACTGTGAACAATGTGGCACCGTCTGAAAACACGATTTTAAATGGTTCTTACCCTGTATCACGCCCTTTATTCTTTTACGTAAAAGGTGAGCATTTGAAATCAATCAAAGGTTTACCACAGTTTACTGAATATTTCTTAAACAAGCGTGTTTCAGGTAAAGGTTCTAAGCTAGAAAAAGCGGGCTTAATTTCACTTTCTGATAAAGAGCGTGCAGCAATTTTGGCAAACTTTAAAGCAGGTAAAGCTGTTAAGTAATTGAACAACAAGCTAATGGCAGGAATTATCCTGCCATTGGTTTTTTTATTGAAAAAAGTTTTTTCAAACCATGAAAATTGAAAAGACAGTGGAGAATACATGAATCTGCTACTTATAGGTGTGTTATTGGCGATCATCGCCATTGCCTATCAAATCGGATTACGCAAAAGCCGTAACTTAGCAGGTCAGGGAAATAACTCTGCCGCTTTGCATTCACGTCCTGGTTACTATGGGGCATTAGTTGCGTTGTGGTGTGGTATCCCTGCATTTTTAATTTTGATTGTTTGGAATTTGGTTGAGCCAACGATCTTGGAGCAGGTGGTGCTTAATCATTTGCCACAGGATATTAAAGCGAGTCTAGATCCAGCAAGCCTAAACGTAGTTGTTGACCGTGTTCAAGCAATTGCGTCTGGATTTGGTGTCAGTGACACGGCAACGGCATATGAAGTTGCTGCTGCAGAGCAACTGAGTAAATTTTCAACTATTGGCTCTTTTGCAAAATTAGCAGTTGTTATTTGCGCTGCATTGGCAGGTTTGGTATGGGCTAAAAAAAGAATTAGCCAAGATTTTAGAGCGCGTAATCAAGTCGAGAAAGTCATCAATGTTGGCTTAGCTTTATGTTCTGGTGTCGCGATTCTTACAACACTAGGGATTGTAATGTCGATGTTTGGAGAAGCGATGCGCTTCTTCAGCTTTGTTAATCCTTTTGATTTCTTCTTTGGAACAGAGTGGAACCCGGGTTTCAGTACTTCGGGAAGTGCAGAAGGAAGCTATGGTTTACTTCCATTGTTGTGGGGTACGCTCATGGTCAGTGGGATCGCACTATTGGTTGCTGTACCAGTAGGTTTAATGATCGCGATTTATTTGGCTGAATATGCTTCTCCTCGCTTCCGTTCTTGGGCAAAACCGACCATTGAAGTGTTAGCGGGTATTCCAACGATCGTTTATGGTGTATTCGCGCTTATGATTATTGGCCCATTTATTAAAACTGTAGGGGCAATGGTTGGTATTGATATCAACGCAACGAGTGCGCTCACTGCAGGTTTTGTCATGGGAATCATGATCATTCCTTTTGTGTCTTCTTTATCTGATGACATTATTACTCAAGTGCCTCGAGCATTACGTGATGGATCTTTAGGATTAGGGGCGACCAAATCTGAAACGATTCGTAAAGTGGTCATTCCAGCAGCATTGCCTGGCATTATTGGTGCATTTTTATTGGCTGCTTCCCGTGCAATTGGCGAAACTATGATCGTAGTTCTAGCAGCTGGTAACAGTCCTCTTTTGCACGCAAATCCATTAGAAGCTGTTTCGACCGTAACGATTACGATTGTTAATCAATTAACAGGTGATACTGACTTTGCAAGTCCGCAAGCATTAGTCGCTTTCGCACTAGGACTTACATTGTTTGTGATTACTTTAGGTTTGAACATTGTTGCACTTTACATCGTGCGTAAATACCGTGAGCAATACGACTAATGAGTACTTCTAATCCTAATACTCTCGAGACAGTTGATTCAGCAACAGCTGAGCAGCTTAGAGAAAAGCGTAAGAAGACTATTCAGAATTCTTTAGCTAAACGTCATCGTAAAGAAAAGACGTTCCGTTTCTTCGGTTTTTCAGCAGTGATTGCTGGCTTATTCTTCGTAGTATTGCTATTCGGTAGTATTTTAGCGAAAGGCTTGCCTGCTTTTTGGCAAAGTAGCATGAATTTGCCAATCTATTTCGATCCAAAGATTGTTGAAGTTGGTCCAAAGCCTGTACTAGCTGAAGGTGAGAATCCAGCTCAGTATGAAGAACGCTTTATTGAGTGGCAGACTGAAGTTGGCATGGTGGATTGGGATGCATTGATCATCAATGCCATGATCAAACAAGATCCTCAACTTGAAGCCCAACGTGATGATTTAAGCTATATCTATACGAGCTCTGAAGCATATCGTATCCGTGATATGGTGATGAATGATCCAAGCTTGGTTGGTAAAACAGTTGATGTAAAAGTCCTTGCTGACGCAAATATTGATGTGTGGCTTGCAGGTAATATTGATCGCTCATTGCCAGATGAACAGCAACAACTTAGTCCTGAGATTCGTCAAATTGCCGATGAACTCAAGGCTAAAGGTGTCATCGCAAATTCATTTAACACGAATATTTTCACGAGTCCTGACTCTCGTAGTTCACCAGCGACATCTGGTTTAGCTGGTGCATTCATGGGCTCATTGTTCATGATGTTGATTGTAATCTTTATTTCGATTCCAATCGGCGTTGCATCTGCGATCTATCTTGAAGAGTTCGCACCAAAGAACTGGATTACAGATATTGTAGAAGTCAATATCAATAATTTGGCTGCTGTTCCATCGATTGTATTCGGTTTGCTTGGTGCTGCAATTTTTATTGGTTGGATGCATTTACCATTATCTGCCCCTTTGGTAGGTGGTCTTGTGTTAAGTTTAATGACATTGCCAACGGTGATTATTACGACACGAGCTTCTTTAAAAGCCGTTCCACCTTCGATTCGCCAAGCTGCATTAGGATTGGGTGCATCAAGACTGCAAACTGTTTTTCATCACGTCCTGCCTTTGGCATTACCAGGTATTTTAACAGGTGCAATTATTGGTGTGGCTCAAGCATTGGGTGAGACTGCGCCGTTGTTGCTGATTGGTATGAGTGCTTTTGTAGCCAGTGTTCCAGCAAGCCCATTTGATCAATCTACAGCGCTGCCTGTACAGATTTTCTTGTGGCAGGGTAATGAACTTCGTAACTTCTTCGAAGGTCGTACTGCTGCAGCCATTATTGTTCTCCTTGCGATGATGATTAGCTTAAATAGTTTAGCGATCTGGTTACGTAAGAAATTTGAAGTCCGTTGGTAGTCGGAGCAAAATATGAATACAGTAACTTCGCAAGTAACTCAAAATTCCTTAAAAAAGGATCAATCAGTGAATTCAGATCAAACACAATTTACATCTCAAGATGCAAATCAAAAAACGTCAACTTCGTTTGTTTCACAATTTGACACGCAGAGCGAAAATAAAAAAGAAGCAAAATCTGATGTTGTAAAACTGAGTACAACTGATGTTCACGTATATTATGGTGAATCTGAAGCGATCAAAGGCATTGATCTTAATATTTACCAAAATGAAGTGATTGCTTTTATTGGTCCATCTGGATGTGGTAAGTCAACATTCCTACGTACTTTAAATCGTATGAACGACACGATTGATAGTTGTCGTGTGACGGGTAAAGTCATGTTGGATAATCAAGATATCTATGATCCTAATCTCGACGTAGTATTACTGCGTGCGCAAGTGGGTATGGTGTTCCAAAAGCCAAACCCATTCCCAAAATCAATTTTTGAAAACGTCGCATACGGACCTAAACTCCATGGTTTAGCACGTGACAAATACGATTTAGAAGAGATTGTTGAAAATAGTTTACGTAAAGCGGGTTTGTGGGATGAAGTTAAGGATCGTTTGAATCAGCCTGGAACTGGTTTATCGGGCGGTCAACAGCAACGTCTATGTATTGCTCGTACTATTGCAGTTTCGCCAGAAGTGATTTTAATGGACGAACCTTGTTCAGCACTTGACCCGATTGCGACGGCTAAAGTTGAAGAGTTAATCGCTGAGCTTTCAACACAATATACTATTGCAATTGTTACGCACTCAATGCAACAAGCTGCACGTGTATCAGACCGTACTGCCTATTTCCATTTAGGTGATTTGATTGAAGTGAATTCGACCGAAAAAGTCTTTACTCAACCTGATCATCAATTGACTGAGGCATATATTACGGGTCGATTTGGTTAATTAAAAATTTAGAAACATAAATAAAAAGAGTCTTCGGGCTCTTTTTTTATTACAAAAATCTGTGGATGTAATAAGGTTATTCTCTAAAATGGAATGCTTAATAAACTAATATCCAGATGACAATGAAAAAAATACTTTGTTTAACAGCATTAATGACCAGTATTTTTATGTTGAGTGCTTGCTCACATACACCAAATCAAAATCAACAAGTAACAACGCAAATCAATACTTCGAATTTGATCGAACAACGTCTCATGAGTCATCTTAGTGCCTTAGAAGATATTGCAGCAGCTCATGGCGGTAATCGCGCAGTTGGAACGGATGGTGGTAAGGTAACTGCAACCTATATTATTGAAGAGTCAAAAAAAGCTGGTTTGCACGCTCAGATGTTGCCGTTTGAAAATCGCAATAAGATTGTAGGTCAGAATATTATTATCGAAATCAAAGGTAAAAATCCTGATTTAGCTACGATAATCGGTGCGCATTATGATTCTGTGACCACAGGGCCTGGGATCAATGATAATGGTACAGGTGTAGCCGTTCTATTAGAGCTATTACAACATTATTCAAAATCTGAAAATCATCCTCAAAATACAATTTACCTTGCATTTTGGGATTCTGAAGAAGATGGTATCGGAGGTTCGCAAGATTTTGTTGCTAAAAAGA
>NZ_JFYL01000024.1 GCF_000632455.1 Acinetobacter sp. Ver3 | reverse complement strand
GTTCATTTAAGTAATTTTCAATAAAATACATGATATCAAATTTGACTTAATGTAGAGTTAAAATATAAATAGTATAAACAATTTATATGAATTCTAATTTATTTAAAATTTAATATATTAAGCAATTTTAAAATTCTCCATGTACTCTTTTCCTTTATTTTCTAATTCAAAAATCCTCCCCTCTTTCCCAACATCTCTGATTAAACCTTTTGATTTTAAAGATTTGAGGGCATCTGCATAATTTAGATAATCTCTCAAATTACTTTCTTCCACATATTCTTTTGATCCAATAGTTATACTAGGTCTATATGAAACTTCATCTTTTCCAATATATTTACCTTCATTAGCGTAAAGATATTCAAGAATATTTTTCTCATAAATTGTTAATTCTTTATACTGCTTTATATTCTCATTATGATCTAATTGATTTCTTTCCTGTCTTAACTTATCTATTTCAGCTCTTAAAATTTCCCTGGTATTTTCGTCATTAATTTGTTCAATATCTACATCACGCTTTGCTTGGTCAATTAACTCTTTCTCTTTATTTGCCAACTCTAAAGATCTTTCTTGCTCTAATAGATTTTTTTCGGCCAAATATTTATGCTCTCTTTTTAGATCCTGTGAGTTCAGACGTTCATAAGCAGACCTTGAAATCCACCCAAATAAAACTTTTAACCAAGGCGTTACCAACATTATTGCAACTGCCGTAATGATTGGAAAAACAATTAAACTTAAAAAAGTTGTTTGATCATCAAATAAAAAGATTTTTTCTTGCGCTGTTCCTTTAGCAAAACACAATAAAAATAAGGCACGCCAATTAAATGCTAAAAACGCTAATAAAAAGAATCCCCAATATGGTTCTTTAACGCGTGTATTAATTGCATCAATCAAATCTTTCATTATTATTCTCGTTCTAGATAACTTTACACCCAACTCAACTTAGGAACATCCACAATGCCTAGTGCTTCTTTAGTCGATGATTTTAATTTTGATAAATTTGCATAAATCCAATCAACCAATTGCTCACCTTCCATAATATTTACTTGGTTTAACTCAGCAAATTCTTTCGACTCTTTTGAAAGATATCCTGTTGTTATAACCCATTTGTAAGTTCTGATACCTATTTCTTCTTCATAGGCAATCAATTGGTTTATTGCATGTTTATCTGTTTCCCCCCTATGATGTTTCACTTGAACTAAAATATTTTTTAAAAATGGGTTGTTTTCTGATGTTGCTTCTATATCAATATCTGCTATGCCTTCACCATTCTTTTTATCTAAGATCAATACACTTGAGTAACCTTGTATTTCTAAGAGTTCTTTAATCAATTCCTCTAAACCCCTACCGCCAGCTTTTAAACGTGTATTCCCTTTCCATAAGGCATTCAATAATTCTGTTTTAAATTCATTTTCATATTGATCTATTTTTTCTTGAAAACTACTCTTTATATCAAAATCCCCTAAGTCCTTTAAGTTTTGAATAATATGATCTATCTCTTGGGAAAATCTTGTTAGATCACCTATTGTAGTTCTAAGCTTTAATCTGCTCTCTAAATTTTCTTTTAGCTTAGAGCGTGGAATATAAATTACTTTTCCATCTTTTCTAAAAAACTCTACATCGATTTGATTAGCACCATGTCCTCCTTTAAATAGAGGATCATATTTTTTGGTTCCTATTACTTTAGCAATCGCAATCTTTTTACCTAAAGGAACAATAACAATATCTTCACTCTTTAATTCAAAATAGTTCTTAACTTGATTAGTCATACGACCAATCGAACCATTTTTTTCGATAATTTCTTGAATCACAGTTTTTATATTTGAATGTACTGAAAAGTTTACCTGCTTCCAACCATATCCAATTCTATTCTCTTTTATTAAAGATTCTGGACTTCTTACCATTAAATATTTTTTCATTTTTTAACACACAAAAATAAGGGCTGATTACTCAGCCCTTATTTCTAACTCAATATAAATTATTTTTCAATAACTTAGCTTAATTGAGCAGCAGCAATTTTCTTCGTATCAACGTCTTTAGCAGCGTCTGTATAGTCGTTCATTTGATCGAAGTTCAAGTACTTGTAAATATCCGCAGACATGCTGTCGATTTGAGCAGCATACTGTTGGTATTCTTCAGGAGTTGGCAACTTACCAAGTACCGCAGCAACAGATGCAAGCTCAGCAGAAGCCAAGTAAACGTTCGCACCTTGACCTAAACGGTTCGGGAAGTTACGCGTAGAAGTAGAAACTACAGTTGTATTTGGAGCTACACGTGCTTGGTTACCCATACATAATGAACAACCTGGCATTTCAGTACGCGCGCCAGCTTTACCATAAGTATTGTAGAAACCTTCTTCCATCAATTGGCGTTCGTCCATACGAGTTGGAGGAGCTAACCAAAGACGAGTAGATAAAGAACCACCAGGTACTTTGTCTAAAAGTTTACCAGCTGCACGGAAGTGACCGATGTTCGTCATACAAGAACCGATGAATACTTCATCAATTTTGTCGCCTTGAACGTCAGAAAGAAGTTTTGCATCATCTGGATCGTTCGGGCAGCAAAGGATAGGTTCTTTGATGTCAGCAAGGTCGATTTCATACACTTTCGTGTATTCAGCGTCAGCATCAGCTTTAAGAAGTGATGGATTCGCTAACCATTTTTCCATGTTCTCAACACGGCGCGCCATAGTACGAGCATCGCCATAACCTTCAGAGATCATCCACTTCAACATCGTGATGTTTGAACGAAGGTATTCAGCAACTTTCTCTTCAGAAAGTGTGATCGCACAACCAGCAGCAGAACGTTCAGCAGAAGCATCAGAAAGTTCGAACGCTTGTTCAACAGTTAAGTCAGTTTCCATTTCTGATAAGTCGATCTCTAAGATACGACCAGAGAAGATGTTTTTCTTACCTTTCTTCTCTACAGTTAAGTCACCTTCTTTAATTGCGTAGTAAGGAATCGCATGTACTAGGTCACGTAAAGTGATACCAGGTTGCATTTTACCTTTGAACTTCACAAGAACTGATTCAGGCATATCAAGTGGCATAACACCAGTTGCTGCAGCGAACGCTACAAGACCAGAACCCGCTGGGAAAGAAATACCGATTGGGAAACGAGTATGCGAGTCACCACCAGTACCTACTGTATCTGGAAGAAGCATACGGTTTAACCAAGAGTGGATAATACCGTCACCTGGACGTAGTGATACACCACCACGGTTCATGATGAAATCAGGAAGCGTGTGTTGCATTTGAACGTCAACTGGTTTTGGATACGCAGCAGTATGACAGAAAGATTGCATTACGAGGTCAG
The DNA here is from genome assembly GCF_000632455.1 of Acinetobacter sp. Ver3. GTDB lineage: Bacteria > Pseudomonadota > Gammaproteobacteria > Pseudomonadales > Moraxellaceae > Acinetobacter. The sequence continues at coordinate 36,967 of NZ_JFYL01000024.1, read as the reverse complement.
CAGAGAAACCTAAGCAAGCTAAGTCTTTCAATTCGTCACGCGTCATTGGACCTGTTGTATCTTGAGAACCAACAGTTGTCATCTTAGGTTCGCAGTAAGTACCTGGAAGTACACCTTGACCTTCTGGAAGACCACAAGCACGACCAACCATCTTCTGAGCAAGCGTGAAGCCTTTGCCAGTTGCAGCTGGTTGAACTGGAGTACGGAACAAGTCAGAAGCAGGAAGACCCAATTCTTCACGTGCTTTAGTAGTCAAGCCACGACCAATGATCAAGTTAATACGACCACCCGCACGTACTTCGTCTAGAAGTACTGGAGTTTTTAACTCAGCTTCAGCAATTTGAGCGCCATCTTTGAACGCTGTAACTTTTGCAGTCGCTTTGTCAATCTTTAACGTGATTTCGTCGCCCATGTTCATGTTTGCAACGTCGATCTCAACAGGTAACGCACCTGCGTCTTCCATAGTGTTGAAGAAAATCGGAGCAATCTTAGAACCTAAGCAGTAACCGCCTTCTTTCTTGTTTGGAATGTGAGCGATTTCGTCACCGAAGAACCAAAGCACAGAGTTTGTAGCAGATTTACGAGATGAACCCGTACCAACAACGTCACCCACGTAAGCAACAGTATTGCCTTTCGCAATTAATTCTTTGATTTGAGTTAATGGACCAACTTCACCTGGAACTTCTGGCTTAATACCATCACGTTCGTTTTTCAACATTGCGTTAGCGTGTAACGGAATGTCTGGACGGCTCCAAGCGTCTTGTGCAGGTGACAAGTCGTCAGTGTTAGTTTCGCCAGTAACTTTGAAAACTGTAAGTTTGATTTCTTCTGGAACATCTTTACGGCTAGTGAACCATTCAGCGTCAGCCCAAGATTGAAGAACAGCTTTCGCGTTTTCGTTACCTGCTTTTGCTTTATCAGCAACATCATGGAACGCATCGAAAACAAGAAGTGTTTTCTTAAGCGCTTCAGCAGCTAAAGCACCAAGCGCTGCGTCTTCTAATAATTCAACTAAAGGAGCAACGTTGTAACCACCAAGCATAGTACCTAGTAAGTAAACCGCACGCTCTTTAGAAACTAATGGAGAAGTCGCTTCACCTTTCGCCAAAGCAGCCAAGAAAGCAGCTTTTACGTAAGCAGCTTGGTCAACACCTGCTGGAACACGGTTTTCAAGCAAATCAACTAAGAATGCTTCTTCGCCAGCTGGTGGATTTTTTAATAATTCAACTAATGCAGCTGTTTGAGCGTCATCAAGTGGCTTCGGTGGGACTCCGAGTGCGGCACGTTCTTCAACGTGTTGGCGGTAAGCTTCTAGCACGGTGTTATTCCTCTTCTTTAAAAAATTACTTGCAATATCCTGCTTATAAAGCCTGCAAATAATATGGACTGCTAAATTTTACTAAAATTCCGGTTAAAAGTTAATGCAAGAAGAGTGTTTCTTTGTGATGACCATTATTTTCTTACTAAATGATCTCTCTTCTGATTACTCATTGCTCAATATGTTGTTTTATCGAACAATTCTGACATTAACATGAAGCTTTTACGGATCTGAAATAAATAAAAGGCAACAAGATGTTGCCTTTTAAATCCTTTTTTGACTATTCAACCTTAGTGGACAGTCGTGCGATCTAAATATTGTTGCAGACTTTCTCGTGTTCCTTCAAATCTGACCAGAATTTCATCATCATGTAGCATGCGGTGTTCGGCACAAGCAAAACTAATGTGTACCTGATAAATTTTGGCATGTTCATTGATCATATTTTTAAGATAGACTCGATCCCCTAGACTTAGAACGTAATGGCTGCCATTAATTACAGCAACACCATTGGCATCTTCAAGCAGAAGATCGGCATTATTCAGGTATGCGACCACTTCCATTGTTCCGCTCCTTTTGTTTTATTTATCTTATTTTTATATAAGCTTTTCTATTTTAATGCTAATTAAAATTTGTAATTAATTTCAACAAAAAAAGGGAAACTTACGCTTCCCTCTTTTTTATGATCAATCTTTTTGTAGCGCCTTAAAACTGTTTGTAGTCAGGCAGATTATCTTTATCGTAAGGAGTGGCTAAACACTCATCCGTTGCTTCTTTTTTGAATTTAGCCATTAATGCATCACGATCCACTTCTAATTGATTCGCAGGATAAGCATAGACCTTCTCAATTTGAGCATCTACAAATTTCTTCGTCGTCGGATCGGTCAGTTTAGAAGCATGTTCGACCGCTGCAGTTTTCTCGATACCATTTTGACGGTCTAGCAAAATAGAGCGTGCAGCATTACCAATACTGGTACAGTAACCATGCCAGACTTCTTCAGGGGTTAGTGGCTTTTTTTCTTCACAAGCACTGAGCAAAACGGCTGAACCAAGTACAGCACCCAGAATCACGAATTTGTTCATACATCTCTCCTGTTGCGGCTATGATAATCGAGTTAAACCGAATAGGAAATCGTGTAATGACATTTCTTGTTCATTAGCCACAGTTTGAGCGAATAATTTTATTCTGATCATCCACGGTTACTGTAATACGATCATTTCGATAATCCATAGTAACCAGATCATTTGGTCCGACCCGGCGAATAATTTTGGCTTTGGTTTTATTCAAAATCTGTTGATCATCAAGATTATGCATGCCGACTAATTTTTTCGCTTCTTCAGGTTTGCAAATATTTTGATGATGTCTAAATAACTCCCATTCTTCTACCACAACACCATCTGGCAACTGGCAATAACCCACTTGACCATTTGCCTCATCACGTATTTCTAATTTTCCACCTTGTTGAACACAAAATTTGCTTGCAGGATTAGCCATTCCAATTTTTGGAGTAAGTTGCTCAGTTTGAGTGGTTTGACAGCCCGCCATGAGTGTTGCAGCTGTCATCGCTATGAATATTGCAATTGTTTTCATTTTTTAATTCGTTCTTTTCCAATAAATTTTAAGTCTAGCATTTTAACAATAGAGCTTAAATTTAATTTCGGTTTCTACAGTGCATTAAAAAGGGCTTCGATCGAAGCCCTTTTACCTTTTAGAATCGCCAATTGTAGAAAATATCAATGGCTTTTTCTAAAGACTGACTTGCTTCCAGATAGAGTCTTTGGTTCATCTGATATCGTAGCGTCAATTTATTGACTGGCGTAAAGACACCAACACCATAACGGATATATAAATCAGGGGTCAGATAACCTGTCACACTCACTTGAGTGTCATCACCTGTTCCTTGCGCATCAAGTGCAAGACCACTTAAACCAAATGTCTGTCCAATTTGATTGGTTAAAGCACGTGTACCACCAAGCCCTAAGCTAATGCCCGCTGCAGCAATGGTATTGTTCACATCTGACTTAAAGCCTTCTGCTTGACTCAAGCTACTTGAACCTTCATTGATTCGACCTGTAATCAAGGCATTCATTGCTTCTTGTTCAGATAATCCCGCATCATTAAATACTTGGATATTTGGACTACTTGCGGTTCCAGTAACACGCACCCCAACTGTACTGCCTGAAATAAGTTTACTTGCTTCAACCTCAAGGGTTGGGTTGGACAATGCGCCATTGAAACGTGCAATTGCACGACTTAATTCTAAAGACTGCCCATAAGCTTCAATGGTAACGCGCTTACTTACACCAATCGCACCATTGGCACGCATGGCAGTTTCTAATCCGCGTTGCGTTAAATAAATTCGCCCAAGTAATGGAATACGACTATTAAAGCCTTGGAAAATCACTTGGTTTCCTAAATTTAATTCTAAGTCAGCGCGGATATCCCATGGCTTTGCAGCCTTAAGTACCGCGAGTTGATTATCACCTTCACGTACCACTCGAACATCGGCTGATAAAGGCACTACGGACGCGCTCGATTCTGGCATTGAAATCAGCGCACGCGGAACTTCAACTTTACCATTCAAAGTTAACTGCTTACTGATAGGACGTGCATCTAAATCCATTTCAGTGTTCAGAACAGCTGTGATTAATGGTGCTTGGCGAATAAATAAATTATCACCTTTGAGTTTTAAACGAATTCTAGGATCATTTTTCCAATCGATATCACCCGTTAACTTGCCCACACCTCGACCACTGTTGAAAGCGCCATCGATCGTCGCTTGGTTTTGACGAATAGATGAATACAGCTGAATATTCGTGAGATTAACAGGTAACGAAATCATGCTGATTGAACCATTTTTAAGTCGCATTTCGCCGTTAAATAACGGTTGAGTCAATGTCCCACTGATTTTACCCGCAAGGGATAAATTACCATCGATTTTACGCACATCCGAAATAAATGGTTTTAAAATTTTCAGTTGTACTTGACTCAGAGCAACTTCACCACGCATTGGTTTCGAATCAACAAATGGATTCACCACAACATTTGCATATCCAGTCCCAATATTCGGAGCTTTCAAATCAGCACGAAGTAATAATCCTTCACGAATACTTCGCGCAATAAGACTTACTTCATCGTAGTTCATTGTAGTGCTGATATCATCAGGATCGGCAGCTGCTAGACCCACAACACCATTACGCGTAACAAGTTTGGCATCGATTTTTGGTTGAATGCCTTGCCCCCAAGACGCTTTAGCATAACCATCCAATTTACCCGTAATTGCGAAACCTTCAGGCATAAATGCGGCAAAGTCACCAAGATCTAAATTCCGACTCACAAATGAGGCGTTACCTTTGGTCTTACTCACACGTAAAGGCTGATCAAAGCAAAGTTGGCTCTGATTACTGGTCCAGCAATGAGCACCCACAAATAATTCTGTTTTCGCAGTATTATAAATCACAGGGGCAGGTTGAGCCTGTTTCAAATGCGCGCGTGCTGAGTCAAAGTCACCTTTTTGAATTTGACCTAACCAATCATTCGCAGGATTAAATCCACCTGCCAGTTGCACATAAAATTTAGACAGCTTGTTCGAGGCTTGCACTTTCAATAAATGTGCTTTTCGCGTACCAGCAATTGAGACTTCAGCGTTTTGAATCTCACGATTGCCACTTCTTAAACTGTCCATTCTTGCAGTTAATGCAGTAGGCACTGTGTCTGAAGTTGGTAATTCCCCTTGGATGTTGAGTGATTTGATACTGACAAGATCATTGAAACCAAAGTTATTCACCTTCACATTCGCAGTTGCGGATAATCTCGGTTGAGACTGCACATTAACAAAACCTTGCGCACGACCACGTAAACCAGGATAAAGCTCAAATAATGCAGGCGCGTCAATCTTAACGCGAAGATTCTGAGCATTCCCTTCGGCCTGAATCTGATTCTGCGCATACACCAAATACAAATTATTGGCTTCAAACTGTTGTGGTAGGAAACCTGTCTGATTCGAATTAAGAATAACAGCAAGATTACCTTTTGCTCTCAGCGGTTTTTTATTGATCATGCCAGCGAGATTGAGTCGATCAATATTAATTTTTTTCAAACGATCTGACCAAACGCCATCCGTTTTGACATTACCTGAAATTTCACCTTTAACACTTGAAACAAAATAATGAGGCTTAAAGCGTATTAAAGAAGCATTAATGTCCCATCCGATTCCATTGGCTAAATTGACTAAACCGTTGGCATTGATCTGACCTGCAGCACCCTGATGTTTAAATTCAGAAATATTGATGCGCTGAGGGGTGCCTGCTACACGTATTTTAAGCTGACCATCACCTTGTGGCAGTTGGCTTGCATGTAATGCACCATCATAATTGACTGCGAAGCCTTTAAAGCCACCACCCGACTTTTCATCATGTAGAAGAATGGCTGCTGTACTTGAGCCAGTCAGCTTAATTGTTTCCGGTGGATTTTGATTGGCGAGCTGACCTGAAAGATTGATCTGATTTAACTGAATAATTTGCTGGTTAGGTCGAGCAAAGCCACTCGCTTGAATTTGTCCATTTAATAAATTTACAGGAGCAGCAGCACTGATGGTTTGCGGATTAAAGTCTTTTGCATTAAGCACCGCATTCCACCTCAACTGTCTTTGATCAGATGGTAATTCAACCTTGGCATTTGCTTGTAAAGATCCTTTTCCATCTGCTTGATAGATAAATGAAGGAACATGAAGATCATTCCCTTTAAGGTCTAATTGGGCATTGTATTTGCCAGCAGGTAAAGTTCCTTTTTCATTTGCACCAACTACGGTTGCCACATGAATATTTTGTTGACCTTCAACTAAAGCAAGTTCTACATCCCCAGATTCACTACTTAACCAACCAATGTACGGAACAGCACGATCAATATTTTTCCAAGCGACATCTAGCAACATCGGATTCGGTTTATTATTTTTTTGTTCAGCTTGATTAAGCTTTAAATTCCAAGTTTCATATTGGTCGAAATCAATAAGTGCTGTGAGATCTAATCCCTTCTCTAACGAACCTGCTGAAGCGATTTTGGCATCCAAACGTTCTGGCAGAAAATCTTGCACCACTTGTGGAATCACTTTATCTTTTGGATTGATTTTATCTAAGCGACCTTGCACATCCCAAGTGACTTTATCCTTCCACCCGACGACACCCACAAGATTCAGCGCCCCGTTCATCAATTGACCATTCAGGTTTGAAATATTCAATTGCTTGACGAGATCTGTATGCGCCAGCGCAGTATATTGTCCTTGAGGAATATTTTTACCAGAAATATCGGTGTTAATATCCAAATTCAAACGTTGGATATCTCCAGAAAACTTAGCAACTCCTTGTTTAGATAAGAGCTCCTGCTCTAGCATTAAAGGCCAGTGATAATCTTTAAAGTTTAAAGCACCTTGCATCGGTACATTTTTTCGAACTGGATGTACCACTGCCCAACCTGTTAATAAATCAGGGGTACGCGTGGCAATGCCCGCTTGAATGGTATCTAAAGAGCCTTTTGCATGGAGATAAATATCCTCAACGTTGATCGACTTTAAAGATGGGAGTCTTACAACTGCTTGCGCATCTAACGGATATTTACCTTTAAAATCCATCTGACCTGTTGCTTTTTTTACAGACAAATAACCCATATCAAACTGCGAGTCTTCAAACTTAAGCTCAGTACCAGACCATAGTGCTTCGTTTAGGATAATGTCATTAAATTGCACTTTAGAACTTGAAGTCTGAATGACCAATTGATCGATATCGGCATGATCAACACGTAAAACAAAAGGGAGTTTGATTTCACTAAACTTAAATGGCTCATCACTCGGCGGTGACTTGTTAATGACACGCAAATTTCGGACATCAGCACGATTCAAATGAATTTCTTTATCTAATATGGCACGCCAACCCAAAGTGACATCAGCTCTATCAATTTTCACATCAACTGATTTCAGCGTTACCAATACATTTTTTAGAATAATGCCTTGAAGTAAATTTCCACCTTCATATTCATACTGAATAATCTGTTGAGTGGACAAAGCACGGTCAAGTAAGAATTTACTGCCTTTGTCTGTTGAAAACATTACGGCAAGCGAAGCCACAAAAAAGATCAGAATAAATAAAATGATCAGCAATACACGGCGTAGTAAACTTCGCTGTGGCGTCACGTTTTGATCAGGTTGTTGCTCAGGTTGCTGCTCGATGTCTTCAGCCATACTTATTCCAAAAATGATTGAGTACTTTTATTATCTTAAATATTAAAGTTGCGGCCCGATAAAGAAATGTAGACGAATAGGTTTACCAGGATCAGATATCCCCGATGCCACATCTAGACGAATTGGACCAATTGGAGAGTTCCAGCGGATTCCTGCTCCTATGCTATATTCAGTATCATTGGTAAATTTTTCATCATAAGCATTACCAAAATCACTAAATAACGCTGCGCGCCAACCTTCTTTAAATTGGTAATTGTACTCTAAAGTCCCAATCGCACGCGCTTGACCTCCGACTTTATATCCAAATTCCACAGGGGACAAACTCTTATAGTCAAAGCCTCGTAGACTTTGGTCACCCCCTTCAAAGAATCTCAAGTTATAGGGCACTTTTTGAAAATCTTCTGTGATGATATAACCGAGGTTTGCCCCACCAATGAATTGATGATCATTGTTACTGCCTATTGAATATAAAAATTTCCAGTTCGCATTCACAATCGCCATATCAGCATCGGATAGCAGGCTTTCACTCCCCAATTGGATTTTGTAGTTTTGTTTAAATCCTTTTGTCGGATTTAATCGATTATCACTGGTGACTTTAGTGGCTTCATAACCAAGTAATAAAGATTGCTGCTCATCATTACCCGTTGCAACGACAAACTCTGGGATTTCATCCCAATTTGTATCTGGGTCAAGTGTCTCAGGAATATCACCTTCAATCGTCATACGATCTAGACGATAACGCACACCAAAAATATGCTGCCAATCACGACGCGCACCTTTAATAATTCTGTCAGCTCCGGCAACGGCGGATTCCACGATGAGATTTAATCCATTCCCAATTTCATCACGATCTTCACGCTCGTAACCACCCACTAGACTGACATAATCATTTAATGGGTGTTTATATGGAATATTATAACGACCATCAATTGATTGTCTGACTTGTGACAACTCTAAGTTTGCATCAAACGAATGACCACGATCATTCACAATAGAACGGCGGTACTGACTTCGTAAGCGCACACCTGTATCAGTACCATAACCAATACCCGCTTCAACACTATTTAATTTATCCGCATTCAATGTCACGATGACAGGGATTTTTTTCTCTTCACGTGCTAAGGCTTGTAAACGCTCGGTTTCTTCCTGCTTGGCTTGCGCTTGATTATCAGCATCATTACGCTCTTGCAAAGTACGACGTTCATTTCCACCCGCAAATTGAGTTTCATCTGCTACATTCTGCGTGACTTCTTCTGATGAACTTGCCTGTTGTTCAGCCTTTTCTTGACCTGTTAATAAACTTCGATCAATTTTTTGCTCATCCACTAAAGCCTGCAAATCAGGTGCGAGTTCAAGCGGCTTAATGATTGGATCAGGTTTAACAGCGTCAACAAGGCTATAGTTAAAATAACGTGAATTGGTTAAGTTGTTGGCTAATACATTTACACGCCATGCGGTAAAGTCTGCACCTTCTTGCCAAGGAGCTAATGTTCTTAAAATATCTTCACGAATCGGTAATTTTTTTGATGGATCACTCATTCTAAACTGCACATCATCCAGCTTATAACGTTCACCTGTTTCCATCTTCAAATTTATATCTGCTTGATTTTGAGGGCGGGCCAACATGACATCGTGCATTCGCCAATAATAATCAAAGAAACCGTTGTTATTCGCCGCTTCAATGATTCGAGCTTTTGTCGCTTCGTATTTACCATGATCGAAAATATCACCCACCTCCAAATCAGGAAGCACTCGAATCACTTGCAATTGAGCAAGATTCTGCCCAGGCCCAGTAAATTCAATATTTTGTTCTCGTACCACTACTGGATTATGAGGTGTGACATTGACACGTACTCGGTTATAACTGACTTTTTCAAACTTAAATTCAGCATCGTAATAACCTACGGCTTGTGCAGCTTGGACAGTCATATTACGGAGTTGCGGGACGGCAGCATTGAAATCTGAAAATGACTCAACTGTGAATGAAGATAACTTTGCTTTGATATTGTCCGCGAGTGCTTTAGGTGCGCCCGTAACATCTGCGGTAATACGTGGCACAGCAGCGGGCTGATTAAGACGTGGAGGACGTATTTTGTAGAAAATGCGTTTAAACACATTTACTTTTTCTGGTTCTTTATTTTCAGGTTCTTGGGTTTGAACAGATAATGAACGTCCTTCGGCATTTTCAGACACCTCAATCTGACGATCAGACTGAATATTTTGCATCAACTGATCAATGTTGACTGGCGCTTTTGTTAACTCAGCCTCTGTAATGTCATTCGCAGGTAGATCTTGTACTTGAATGGCTGGAGTCGTCAGACCCGATCTGAAATTTTGCGCTTGCTGCTTGGCTTCTTCAGCGACTGATAAAATTTCATTGGCAAGTCGAGGGTCCACACTTTCCTCAGGCAGCAACTCCAAATCATCAAATTCTATCGGCTTAAATTGCTCTTGTGGACTCAATTGCTCTTGCTGCTGAAGCATTTCATAACTATTAAAATCATCTTGCCCACTCAGCTGATCTATTTTTTGATCAATACTTTCAATTTTCTCTTTTGACAATCCCTGTTGCTGCGCAACGTTTTCTATTTTTTGTTTATTATTTTCGATGGCTTGTACGGATGTCGCAGGCTCAAGCTCCTGACTTGAAACCACTGTGTCGGCTGCAAATAACACAGGTGAAGAAAGCGCACCTAAAAAAACACTTGCATATAACCATTTATTGATATCATTTGATATCCATGTGTGCTGTACACATTGGGAAAGTAATGATTTTTTAAATTGTGTTTTCGATGGCATACTGCGCTCTGAATACTTTATATTTTAAATAGAAAATACGGATTTTTCACTCAAGCTAACTGAATCAAATTTCTAGTATTTTCAAAATTTTTAGGATGAAAATATGATACATGATTTTCCGATATTGTTACTAAATCATCACATTTCTTAATAATTTTTAAAAAAGCTGAATTGTCATGCAAAAACAAGAGCATCTACTGAGTTCGCGCCGTTTTTTACCTATGTTTTTGACTCAATTTTTTGGGGCCTTAAACGATAATGTCTTTAAACAATCCTTATTGCTCGTCATTACCTATGGTTGGATTCAACAACAGACCGCAAGCATAAGCACACTGAATAATCTAGCTGCACTTCTCTTTATTCTACCTTACTTCATTTTTTCAGCGACTGCAGGACAAATTGCAGACAAATATGAACGCTCTTTCTTGATTCGTAATATCAAATTGCTTGAAATCTTGATTATGCTGATCGGTACTGCTGGATTTTTACTCGGCAATTTATGGCTATTGTTATTTGCATTATTCCTCATGGGGACACACAGTACCTTCTTCGGACCGATTAAATACGCCATTCTCCCTGAAATATTAAAACCGAATGAATTGATGTCGGGTAATGCTTTATTCCAGTCAGGTACTTCCATTGCAATATTGATGGGGATGATCTTGGGTGGTGTAGTGATTTCAAACTCTGAAGGCAACTTAGTTTGGATCAGCCTGACGGTCGTGACCATCGCGATACTTGGTTATATTTGTAGTCGCTTCATTCTCAAACAAAAAGTCCGTGAAAATCATATCAATGTCGATTGGAATTTCTTTCGAACCAGTTTTCAAACCATACGTTATGCAAAAAGCTTACCCCTCATCTTTACCATTTTATTGGGTAATTCTTGGTATTGGTTTTATGGCGCGACTTATTTAACTCAAATACCTCAAATGACTCAGCAAAATCTTCATGCTAACGAAAATGTGGTTAGCCTCCTCCTTACCTTTTTTTCTGTGGGTATTGGTGTAGGTTCATTGCTATGCCGAAAAATTGGTGGCTCAGAGGTTAATATTAAAATGGTGCCTATTGGTGCAGTAGGCTTAACCGTTTTCGCCTTCTATTTAGCAGCAAGTTTAGCCTTTGTTCCTGAAAGGACTGGCGATTTTATTGGCATATCAGACATGTTTAATTCTGGTATGATTTATTATCATGTGATGATTGCAGTTACTTTATTGGGGATCAGTGGTGGTTTTTATATTGTTCCGCTGTATGCCATGATGCAAGCCTATTCACCGTGTTCACATCGTGCTCGAGTAGTGGCTGCTAATAACATTATGAATGCAGTATTCATGGTGTCTTCTGCTATATTCTCCATTATTATTTTAAGTATCTTAAGTATTGATATTAAGATTCTATTCAGTATTACAGCAATATTGAGTGCTCTGTACACGATTTGGTTATTAACACGCTTAAAACCAATGTTAAAAAATGCTCAAATTGATTTAGAGGATTAAGGTTATGCGTCACTACACAGGTCTAGATAAATTTATCCATTCATTTGATCAAGCACTGCGTAGTTTGGTACCAGGCACCACCACCTCACAACGTGAAAATCCAGCAAGTCAAGCAGAGACTCATCTCGCAGTGAGCGAAGCAAGGCATGTTGCTGGACTCATGCGTGTTAATCACAGTGGTGAAGTCTGTGCTCAAGCGCTTTATCACGGTCAAGCATTGACAGCTAAGTTGCCTAATGTTCGTCGTGAAATGGAGCATGCCGCGATTGAAGAACAAGATCATTTAGCATGGTGTGAAGATCGTTTAAAGGAGTTAGATAGTCATACAAGTCTACTCAATCCTGTATGGTATGGTCTTTCTTTTGGTATGGGTGCGATTGCAGGTATTGCTGGTGACAAATACAGTTTAGGCTTCGTTGCAGAAACTGAACGTCAAGTGAGTCTGCATCTGCAACACCATCTCGATCAACTCCCACCACATGATGCCCGCTCTCGTCAAATTTTGACACAGATGAATCATGATGAACTTCAGCATCGAGATACTGCACTAAATGCAGGTGGTGTGGAATTACCAGCTGCGGTCAAAATCGCAATGACGGGTATATCCAAACTCATGACCAAAACAAGTTATTATATTTAAAAAAACGCGGCTCATGGGCCGCATTTTTTATAGATGATGGAATCGTCTAAACTTATTTAATTCACGCTCAGCATGATTGAAATTCAAATCTAACCGCAATTTATCCTGCTTTAAGGACTTTATTTTCTTAAGATACTCTTCCCGCTTTTCTTTGGTGATTTTGTCATCCAGCAAGTAATCTCGATATGTTTCAATTTCTTTATCTTTATCATCTTTGTCTTTCTTGGAACGATAGTACTGATCGGCCACATTATAAAAGGGTGCTAATTGGGCATGTAACTCTGATGGACAAACCCTATACCCACCTCTTCCATCCAAAGCTCCATCGAAAATAACTTCGGGTTGACAATATGAACGAAGCCCAATTTGGTAACCTTGTTCATATAACTTGTGATCAGGTTCAATATTCACTTTTGAACAGGCTTTTTGATGTTTAACAATGCGATTCGAATAACCACTGCTTCCATCTTTTTCACCTATTTCAGACCATTGAGCAGTTCGACACTCTTGAGGGGAAAGCGTTGCACAACTTGAGAGGAACGCCAAAATTGCGCTTAACACAATAATTTTATACATCTTCTTGATATGGAGCTTATTTATTTTGAAGTGCCGTATTATAAAAATTAGCCCATTTAAAAGAAGCCGATTATTGTTACATCACAGCCTATTTCCGTATCAAAGACATATTTGATCAATGCTACCGATGGACTATTCGGCGAAACTCATCCTATTTTAGAAAATGAACCATCTAGTGACACTTGAGGAAAATGATGCGCTTCATGCTCAAATAATGGATTTTCCCAAATATCAAACATTGGAATTTTAACATCTAAGGCTAATGGCATTTTTTTTGGATTAAATTGCATATTTTGGAGCGTATTTCCCCATGCAATGAGATCTACATCCAAAGAGATATCATGTGACGGACGGACTCGACCAGAAGCTTTTTCCAGCGCTTTTAAAAGATTGGTAATTTCATTGACTTGCTGCTTTGATTCTAATAAACATGCAGCATTCCAATAATCTTGTCCAACACCATCTCGACAAGGTATGACATAGATGGGAGAACGCGTAATACAACCTAATGACGCAATTTGTTTTAATGCATTCACCAGATGATTGTGCGGTTGGCTATTACTCGCCAATGCTAGTGCGTAAATCATTACGGTGTCTTTCAAGACGAATTCCTACTGAATTGGCTTGTGGAATAATGGCAGGCTTACGCACAGTAATTTGAATAAACTCAATTGCTGGATATTGGTCAAACAAAGCTTTGAGGACAATTTTTGCAGCAAATTCAATTAATTCAGGTTGAGCTTTTTGAATCGTCTGAGTCGCGATTTCACAAATTTCAGCATAATTTAAAGTATCAGCGAGAAGATCTGAATTTGATGCCTGCTCTAAATTAGTCGCAATATGAAGATCAAGCAATAATGGTTGAATGATTTGCCGTTCCCAGTCAAAACATCCGATGACTGTTTCAACTTTCAATCCTTCAATTAATATGGAATCCATCTTCAATCATGACCTTTTCGTAAACTATCAAACAGTGATAGCAGACTTGACGGGAGGCGATAAAAGCAAATCCTCTTCTATTGAGGATTTACTTTAATATTTTAACACTTGTTTAAGATTTAATGTTTCAACAAAAGATTAGGATCGATTGTTTGTACCATTTGTAGGCGCTGATCTGCATAAATATCAGTGTACGGCGCAAGAATTCTCATAAAACGATCAAAATAAAGCATTTGTTTAAACAGCAATGCGAAATCCCGTGGGAAACGGATGCCATGACGCTCACCTACAGCCACCATATCCATCATGATGTCATTTAAGTCGGCTGGATTAGATGACAGAATTTGCTGAGGATCAGCGGTGAGTACGCCACTGAATAATCGTTCTAAATCGTTTGCCAAAACTGTTGTATCAATTTGCGTATTGGTCATGCCCATTTTCAGCATATTTTCAGCCATCAATGGATAATTGGTATTTTGCAATGCATCCATAAAAGCAATACATGCAGTCCATACTTCAGGCTTTAATTGTCCCACAATACCAAAATCAATGAATCCAATGCGACCATCATCCAAAAGCATGAGGTTGCCAGCATGTAAATCTGCGTGGAAACTTTCACACATCATCAAACTACCAAACCATGTGTTCATGGCAGTAATCAAAACCTGTGATGGGTCTTTAGAAACTTGACGAACCACATCGAAATCCGTCAACGGCACGCCATACAGACGCTGCATTGTCAGGACACGACGTGTGGAATATTGATGATATACCTTCGGTGCAGTCGCTTTAGTATTTTGAGTAATGTGCAGATAATTAACAAAATCATCAATATTTTTTGCTTCTTCAATAAAATCAACTTCACGAACCATACGTGTTTTGATTTCTTCAACTATATCCGCAAGTGAAGCAAATTTTACTTTAGGAACTGCCTTCTCTAGAATCTTGGTCGCCCAATGTAGGACATTTAAATCCGTATAAAGGATGGTTTCAACACCAGGTTTTTGCACTTTGATCACGACATCTTCGCCGCTCACCAATTTAGCAGCATGCACTTGTGCGATCGAAGCAGAAGCTAATGGCGTTTCATCAATAGATGCGAAAATTTCACCTAAATCGCGACCCTCAAACTCAGCATTCAAGACACTTTCAATATAGCTAAATGGGAGTTTAGGTGTCTGATCTAAACACCCTTGAAATTCCTCAACATATTCACGTGGAAATAATGAAGGCGTGCTGGCAATAAACTGTCCCAACTTAATATACGTTGAACCAAGTGACTCGAAAGTTTCGCGCATTAATTTCGCATTACTCGGTTTTTCTGTCGCGTATTTAATCCCTGCTCGCGCAGCAATGACCGCAGTTTCACCTACTCGGGCCACTGAGCGTAAACCATCTAACCAAATATTATTTTTCATAATGTCGATATTAAATTTCGATATGTTGAGTGTAGCAAATTAAATTGTCTTTGCGGATTGACTGCTGTGACAGATTTGACATTCTTTATCCTTGTCAAAATTCAAAATTCGCTGTTGCATGTTCAATCCATTCCATAGAAGGATCTTCTGTTTTAATGGTGTTAAATTTAACCCCAGATATAATAGCGCATGATGTGCTTGCATACTTGCCATCAGGTTAGGAGTTGTTGCTAAAACTCCTGAATCTGCACACCTCAAACTCTCATCTGCATGATCTTCTTTGGGAAAAAGACATTCATAACACGCTGATTCACCATCCACCATAAATAACTGCCCCTGCAAACCAATCGCAGATGCACTGATGAGTGGAACATTCGCATCCTTACACATTTGATTGACCAAATAACGGGTTTCAAAATTATCACAACCATCTAACACAAGATCTTGCTGTGTAATCAGTGCGGCAGCATTATTAAAATCAATTTTTGAAGTGATGTATTCAATCTTAATATAAGGATTAATTTGAGAAATTTTCTTGGATAAAACTTCAGCTTTGTAAAAACCCACATCATGATGATCAAAAGCAATTTGTCGCTGTAAATTACTGATTTCTACAGTATCAGCATCGATGAGTGTCAACTTACCTACACCTGCTCTTGCCAACAACTCTGCAGTCAAACACCCTATCCCACCACAACCAATAATAAGCACATTGGACAGTTTTAATCTTTCTTGTGCATCAATATCCCAATCCTCTAGTAATATTTGTCTTGCGTACAACTGTAGCTCAACATCACTCAGTTCAATGCTATCACTCACCTAAACACCCTGATTACATGCTTGTATAAGCCTATGATACCGAATAAATAAGCAGTCTATTCATACAATTCTGAAGATAATTTTTACCCTAGAAGATCTGTACCTTATTGTTACAATTCGAATAGGCTTGTTTAATTTTTATTATTTTATTTTTTATTATTAATAAACATAATCTCAATAATTGCTTCACTAGCAATTGATTTTAAAAACATCTAACTCCAATAAATGACAGTCATACTTATGAATAAAAAAATTTTTGCACTCGCTACATTATTAGTTTCGAGTTTATTCCTGACGGCATGTAAAAATGAAAAGATCACCAACATTACATACGTCAATCAAGGTTCGGATACCCAACCAGAATATATAGAAAGCACGCTTTATGATCTGGACGAAGAGAATACTTCACCCAATCAAGACAATCGGCAAATGTTCTTGATTCTGCACTACACAGCAGTATCTAAAGACGAAACATTGGCTTTGTTTAAAGATCCTAATTTCCCTGCCAGTAGTCACTATTTTGTACCCGAATTACCAACCAATGGTAAATTTACTGTGTACCGTCTTGTGCCTGATGATAAAAGAGCTTGGCATGCTGGCGCGAGTTCTTGGCAGACCAACAGTAGTTTGAATGCCTCGAGTATCGGAATTGAAATTGAAAATCTCGGTTTCCCTGCAGATGATGAACAACTCCCTTTGATGCAACGTCGATGGTATCCATTTTCATCAAAACAACAAATCGAAGTCCTTGCAGATATTATTTTAAAAATTACTAAAAAATACGAGATCAGACCCGACCGAATTTTGGGGCACAGTGATATTTCTCCAGGTCGTAAATTTGATCCAGGTCCGCTATTTCCTTGGAAACGTTTATATGAAGACTACAACATCGGTGCTTGGTACGATAACGACACTGTAAATTATTATCGTACCTATCATCCTTGGAAGAATGATATTGCTTCGTTACAAAGCAAATTGGCATTATACGGTTATAACGTTCCTGTCACTGGTCAATATGATCAAGTCACTCAAAATGTTGTATCTGCATTCCAAATGCATTTTTATCCTGAGAAATATGATGGTATGGCGGATATTGAAACTGTAGCCCGCCTTGATGCATTACTTGAGAAGTATCGGAATGTAGCTCGTCCGGCGATTTCACCATAAAGCATCTGAGATCAGTTTAGTCGTCTATTTAAGTGAAGACTAAACTGATTTTCATATATTATTTTGGCGCCATACGAATTGCGCCATCCAATCGAATCACTTCACCATTTAAATACGAATTTTCAAAGATATGTCCAACCAGTTTCGCAAATTCTTCAGGTTTAGCTAAACGTGGTGGGAATGGAACCATCTGTCCCAATGCATCCTGCACATTTTGCGGAAGACCTTTAAGCATCGGGGTTTCCATGATTCCTGGCGCAATAGTCATAACACGGATCTTTTCACGTGCTAACTCACGCGCCAATGGTAAAGTCATACCAACAACAGCGCCCTTAGATGCAGAATATGCAGCCTGACCAATTTGACCGTCAAAAGCAGCAACTGAAGCCGTGTTCACGATGACACCGCGTTCTTCCTCTTCCCCCGAAAGCGTATACTGTGACATTAATTGCGCAGCATAGCGCAACATATTAAAGGTTCCACTGACGTTGATATTCAGCACTGTTTGGAACATATCTAAGGCATGCAGGCCATCGCGACCAAGCACTTTAGCTGATGGTGCAATACCAGCACAGTTGATTAAACCATTCAATTGTCCGTATTTTTCTTGTATGTGTGCAAAGAATGATTCAACTGCTTTTTCATCAGTTACATCTAGTTGAATAAACTCTGCACCAATTTCTTGACCCGTCTGCTCGCCCAAAGATGCATTCATATCAACAATTACCACACGAGCACCCTGCTGTTGAAGATAAGCTGCTGTCGCCGCACCTAACCCAGAAGCGCCACCTGTAATAACAATCACTTTTCCTTGAATATTCATAAATCTCATTATCCTTTTTTTAGTTTTAAGTTGGCTTTAGGGTAATCCTCCTCTAATTCGGATTCAATTTATTCAGTGACCAATTGGTATAAAAAATTCAAAATAGTTATAATTTAATATTTATTTTATATAAAAATTAACCACACATTACAGTTAAGTTTGCTTTAGTGACATGATTTAAAAACCATACAGTCATCGTTATTCTTTTGAATTCGGCTAATATTTAGACTATTTTAATCTTATTCATTTCGGCAGTTTGCCATATCTCCTAAAGGTTCAATCATGTTTAAAATGATCGATGTCTTAGAGCAAAATTTTGCTCAAACTTTCCCCCATGCACTTAATCAAGATGCAGATCAAATTTCAGAGCAGCTTCAAATGAGCATTCTGAATGCATCTGAAATAGATTTAAAAAATGCAATCAATCAATTCCTAGACACTCAAGATGCAAGTGAAACTGCACTTGCGTTAGATATTTCAACTGAACGTCTTAATGAACTGAAATCTGGCATTGCGTTAAAAGATGCTTCGAAAATTTCGGACACTTTAAAAGTAGTGGCGCTATGCTTGGCTTTGGAGTCAGACTCATTAGAGCTTCTTGAAGTGAGCGATATTTCAACTGAGTATTTCGTATAATCTGAGTGTTGAGATCAAACTCATAGGGTTTGGTCTCATTTTCTCTATTAGTCTTATTATATTAAATTATGTGACCTTCATCTCATTGCACTAATTCATATAAAGTTCTGATAAATCACTATATTTTCACAAAACCACAATATTTATAAAATATTGATTTGATTTCAATGTGTTAAGTGAAAATTTTAACTTTATCAAAATTTATTCTTTTAATATCTCATTTTCTTTTTTGTCACAAATCACCTGAAAGGCTATTTATATCAAAAATTTAGCGAATTAAATCAGGTACTTTAGTGAAAAAATCAATATCTCCATTGAAATTAGGTCTTTTGGGTTTAGCAATTAGTGTTGTTCATAGTGGAGCCAATGCTGCCCTCCCTAAGGAAATTAAACTGGATTATGCCTACTATGCTCCTACGAGTTTAGTGGTTAAAAATCAAAAGCTATTAGAAAAGGCTTTACCCAATACCAAAATCAAATGGGTATTTAGTCAAGGTAGTAATCGCTCATTAGAATATCTCAATAGCGGCAGTGTTGATTTTGCTTCAACTGCTGGTCTTGCCGCTGTATTAAGTCGTGCCAATGGTAGCCCTGTTAAAACAGTTTATATCCAAAGCCAACCTGAGTGGACAGCTTTAGTCGTGCCAAAAGACTCCCCGATTAAATCATTAAAAGATCTAAAAGGTAAAAAAATTGCCGCAACAAAAGGAACTGACCCATTTTTATTTACGCTACAAGCTTTAGATACCGTTGGATTGAATAAAAAAGATGTACAGCTTGTTCATTTGCAACATCCAGATGGCAAAACGGCGTTAGAACGTAAACAAGTGGATGCTTGGGCTGGCTTAGACCCTTTGATGGCATCAGCTCAAGTCCAGTCGGGTGCAAAACTGCTTTATCGTAATGTAGGCTTTAATAGTTATAGCGTGTTAAGCGTCAAAGAGCCATTTACTCGATCTAGCCCAGAAGCAATTGAAGCCGTAATTAAAGCGTATGAGCAAGCACGTAAATGGGCACAAGCCAATCCAGATAAACTGGCGCAGTTACTCGCCACTGAAGCTAAACTACCTTTAGAGGTTGCAAAACTTCAGCTTCAGCGTACTGACTTTAATCAAAATATTCCTAAAGCCCAACACATTAATGCACTACAAAAATCCGGCAAAATCTTGACTGAAGAAGACTTAGTTCGTAAAGGAACAAATGTAAATCAAGTTGTTCAACAGTTATTTAATGCCTCATTCGCTCAAAAAGTGGTGACAAAATAATGGCGATCAGTGAAAAAGCGATTGAACATCGGAATATCGATGTCCATTCACAACTGTCGACAAAAGGGAATAAATGGTTGAAAGGTATTTTCCTCCCTGTATTACTAGTACTGCTGTGTGAAATGTTGGTTCGAGGTGGTGTAGTTGAACCTTATCTTCTACCTGCTCCAAGTAGCTTATTTGTTTCCCTGCAAGAACTTGCTCAGAATGATTTAGGTCAACATATTTGGGCAAGTACATGGCGAGTGTTTTTAGGGTTTGCTATTGGTAGTGGTTTAGCACTATTTTTTGCAGTTTTGGTTGGGCTCAATCGCCATGCAGAAGAGTTTATTGAACCGACCTTTTCTGCAATTAAGTCAATTCCTAGTCTTGCGTGGATTCCTCTCCTTTTGTTATGGCTTGGTATTGATGAATCCTCAAAAATCACCCTCATTGCGATTGGTGCTTTTTTTCCAACCTATACCAATACTGTGGCTGGTATTCATGGTGTCGACCGAAAATTGATTGAGTTAGCTCAAGTGTATAGACTGAATCGCTGGCAACAAATCTATCAAATTGTTTTACCCGCAGCGTCACCATCTATCCTTACAGGCTTGCGCAATAGTCTGAGTTTAGCTTGGATGTTTATGATTGCCGCTGAACTCATTGCAGCAACGCAAGGTATTGGATATTTATTAAGTGATGGACGTGAAACATCGCGTCCAGATATTGTGATCATTGCTATTATTTTATTGGCAATATTGGGGAAAATTACGGATACCATAATGAAAGTATTTGAATCAAAATTATTGTTATGGCGTGATGTCATCAAAAGATGAATCAATAAAAAAGCGACCTAAAGTCGCTTTTTTATTTCTAATGAGGCCATTGTGCTAAAGTCACGCGATCGTTACCACCATAATCTTTAACGGTTCTCACTTTCTTATAACCTGCTTGACTAAATAGATGCTGAACAGCGTCTGCTTGATCATATCCATGTTCAAGTACCACCCAACCTTCAACAGTCAGATGCTTCTTGGCTTGGAAAATAATTTGCTCAAGATCCGCTAAACCTTTTTTTTCAGAGATTAATGCACGTTGAGGCTCGGTCGCCAAATTGTGCATATGTTCATCTGCTGGATCAATATAAGGCGGATTAGACACAATGACATCAAAAAATTGACGCCCAAACGGTTTTAACCAACTGCCTAGTACAAATTGAACCTGATCTAAGTCATGTTGCTCAGCATTAAATTTAGCGACTTCCAATGTAGGCTCATAAATATCGGTTGCTGTTAAAGACCAATTAGGACGTTCGGAAGCGAGTGACAATGCAATGGCGCCTGTCCCAGTTCCTAAATCTACAACGCGCGCATCCTCAGGCAACTCTAACTTTAAAACTGTCTCCACCAAAACTTCGGTGTCTGGTCTAGGCACCAAAGTATCGGACGTCACTTTTAAGTCCAATGTCCAAAAAGGTTGCGAACCTGTGACATAAGCTAAAGGCTCACCTGCTTCAATCCGAGCAATCGCCTCTCGATACGCCTGCTCTTGTTCCGCAGTGAGCTCTTTATCCTTCTTCATCACCAAATCGAATGAATCAATTTTAGTGATATGTTCGAGCAACCAAGCATTTTCTTGACGCTCATAACTTTCAGGCTCACCACGCAGAGCAAGCGCTTGTTGAATGTTCATTAACCACCATTCTGCTGTGCAAGCATTGCCAATTGATCCGCTTGATATTCACGATGTAAGCTATCTAAAAGCTCAGTCAAATCTCCCTCCATCACCGCATCCAACTTATATAGAGTTAGGTTAATACGATGATCAGTCATACGACCCTGAGGATAATTATAGGTACGAATACGTTCTGAACGATCACCTGAACCCACCAAATCACGGCGCATTTCAGATGTCGCAGCATCAGCTGCTGCACGTTTAGCATTCTCAAGACGAGATGCCAATAATGCCATTGCCTTTGCTTTGTTCTTATGTTGTGAACGCTCTTCCTGACATTCAACAACAGTACCTGTCGGAATATGCGTGATTCGTACAGCAGAATCCGTTTTATTAACGTGCTGACCACCCGCCCCAGATGCACGATAAGTATCAATACGCAAGTCTGAAGGGTTAATATCTACAGTCGTATCAACATCAATTTCAGGAAGAATTGCAACGGTACAAGCTGAAGTATGAACTCGCCCCTGTGATTCAGTTGCAGGAACGCGCTGAACTCGATGAGCACCGCTTTCAAACTTTAAGCGTCCGTAAACACCTTCACCATTAATTAAGCAAATAATTTCTTTGTAACCGCCATGTTCACCTTCATTTTCAGAAAGGATTTCGACACGCCAACCCTGTGATTCAGCATATTTACTGTACATACGAAATAAATCACCAGAGAAAATCGCAGCTTCATCGCCACCTGTCCCTGCACGTACTTCCAGATATGCAGAGTTCGCATCATTTGGATCTTTCGGAATCATCAGAATATTCAATTCTGCCTCTAAAGATTCAATTAATGCTTTATTTTCTTTAATTTCTTCTTGTGCCATTTCCTTAAAGTCAGGATCTGACAACATTGCTTCAGCCGTTACAATATCTTCTTCCGCTTGGGTATATTTTTTCCAAACAGTGGTGATTTCAGTCAAATCATTGTGTTCACGTGACAAATTACGGAAACGCTTATTGTCGGAAATGACTTCAACATCAGCCAATAGCGCTTCTAATTCTTCATGACGATCACAAAGTTGGTCTAATCGTAAACGTAACGATTCTTTCATGTTAAATAAAATCTCTAATACTGGATTAACTTAAGGACTGCCTTAAATTAATATTTCTAAAATTGCGAGTAGTTTAACGACTCTGACATTCAATTAACATATTTATATAGAATGACTTTGCAAAACCATTTTTCAATCCTTGTCACACCCAATTAATGGATAATCAAAAAATTAGCTCCATAACTGCCAAGTTTAAAAACTGTTTACTGAATCAACTCTCCATAGTTTCTTCTTAATCAGCCCAATAATGCATATTGAATGATCAGTTGTAATATAAAAACAACATTGTGCAACCAAAACGTAAAACTCTAGGTCAACTTCTACATATTTAGCGCTTCGATTCTTGTTACATTGTGCTCAACGAATTATTACTCGTCCACGAACAAGGACATGGAGTCACACATGAAATTGAATACCCTATTAATGTCAGCCACCTTAGCCACTGCATCAATGTTCACGGTATCTGCACATGCAGACAGTACAGCGCGTGTCGCTGCAGCGAGTGCTTTAGGTAGTGTAGCAGGTACAGCAATTGGTAAAAACATGGGTGGCACAACAGGTGCAACTTTAGGTGCAGCACTTGGTGGTGCTGGTGGTGCTGCAGTTGCTAGTAATAAACGTAACCGTACTGAATCTGCCATCGGTGGTGCATTAGGTGGCGGTGCGGGTTATACCGTAGGTAATAGCATGGGTGGAACCAATGGTGGTTATGTCGGCTCAGCTTTAGGTGCTGCTGGCGGTGCTGCTCTT
This sequence comes from Acinetobacter sp. Ver3, assembly GCF_000632455.1. Taxonomy (GTDB): domain Bacteria; phylum Pseudomonadota; class Gammaproteobacteria; order Pseudomonadales; family Moraxellaceae; genus Acinetobacter. Next base: position 13,329 of record NZ_JFYL01000024.1, on the reverse strand, counting down.
GGTAACAAAATTGCGAAAGACAAAGCATACGATGCTCGCCAAGATCGTAAATGGAAAAAGAAAAAACGCAACCGTCGTTAATTCAAACTGATTGATCGTTTCCCCTTTGAATACTCTGTATTCACCTCGATGCGCCTTAGGGCGCATTTTTTTACCAACAAATTAATTATGGATAAATTAGGGAGAGAAAAATACAAACAAGCAACTTGCTCTCCCAAATGATTGCAGAAATTTGGATTAAATTAAAACAATCAAATATAAGACTTCGACAAGGAGTTCACCATGAAATTTAATTCAAAGTTATTTGCTGCTGCGATCGCAACTGCGGCCTTGAGTACAACAACCGCTTATGCTGATAGTTCGTCTAGAGTTGCCCTCACATCTGCTTTAGGTGGAGTCGTTGGTGCTGCGATTGGTCAACAAATGGGTGGCTCAACTGGAGCAATGATCGGATCAGCGATTGGTGGTGCGGGTGGTGCAGCTGCATCAGCGAATAAAAAAGATCGTAATGCTGCTGCAATTGGTGCTGCATTAGGTGGTGCTGGTGGTTACACGGTTGGTAATAATATGGGCGGAACAAATGCTGGTTATGCTGGTGCAGCATTGGGTTCAGCTGGTGGTTCAGTTTTAGGTAAAAAAGTGGCTGAAGACCGTCGCGAAGATGATTATAGAGATCGTTATGATCGTCGTGACCGCGGTTATCGCAATTCAAACTATCGTTATAATGACCGTAATTACAGAAGTGACAATGGTCGTCATTTAGGTTGGTATAAAAATGGTAAACGCTAATTCCAAACTCTTAAAATTCAAGCGCTCAACTTAGAGCGCTTTTTTATTTACACTTATATCGTTTTTTTTCAATATACAAATACTCAAGTTCGTATTAACATCTTTATGAGTGTTCAAAAGAGTAGAAAGTTATGCGAAGCTTAAAAGATATCGAGTTTTCAGTATTGGAACTCGCTCCTGTACGTGATGATAAAACGGTTGCTTTTTCACTACAGCATGCTTTGGAGTTAGCACAAAAAATCGAACAATTGGGTTTTAAACGACTGTGGCTTGCAGAACACCATAATATGGACGGTATTGCTAGCTCAGCTACAGCTGTTTTATTAGGCTATATCCTTGCAAACACCTCCTCTTTAAAAGTAGGTTCTGGTGGAATCATGCTGCCTAATCATGCACCACTTGTTGTAGCAGAACAATTTGGAACACTAGCAACGCTTTATCCTGATCGAGTTGAACTAGGATTAGGACGCGCACCAGGCACAGATCAATTGACCATGCGTGCCTTACGCCGAGGTCGTCAAGAGACTGAAGATCAATTTCCACAAGACGTGCTTGAAATTTTGAGCTATTTGGGAGATCCATCGCCACATCAAAGAATCAAAGCGACACCAGGTCAAGGAACACATGTTCCAGTATGGCTGTTAGGTTCTAGCTTATTTAGCGCACAATTAGCAGCAAAACTTGGCTTACCTTATTCTTTTGCCTCTCACTTTGCCCCTCGCATGCTGGGTCAAGCGATTCAACTTTACAGAGAAAACTTCGAACCTTCTGAATATTTGGATCGTCCTTATGTATCAATGGGCGTTCCAACTGTTGTAGCTGATACTGATGAAGAAGCTGAATACTTGGCTACTAGCGCTTATCAACGTGTATTAGGCTTACTGCGTGGGCAAAGCTTAAAACTCAAACCTCCAGTTAAATCAATGGATGGAATTTGGTCTGCTCCAGAAAAGATGTCAGTTGACAATTTTTACGCAATGGCTCAAATCGGATCACCAGAAACTGTGAAACAAGGTCTTGAACAACTACTGGTGCCTTATGATGTAGATGAGTTTATTTTTACTTGTGATATCTACGATACTGACAAACGCATTCAAAACTTTGAGTATTTAATGCAAATTAAGCAAAACGCTTAGATCGAAAAGATCCTGAAATGATTGAGTAATGATTTTGATTTCGAATCTCTTCTTAAATTACTCTTTCATTTCTTGGGTTTGTCAAACAACTATTGGCAATAAATGACATCTAATGTCCCAAAAAGACTGCTCTAATGAAACAATTCTTTTAAACAATAATATTAATTATTCACAATCATATACTTAAAATTTGGCATTTTATATCAAACTAAAATAAGCACTTCTGCAAAATACATCACATTTTTAAGCGATAAAATTTCATGATTAAAAAATAAATACGGATGTATAACATGGCCTCTATCGACTTAGAAAAAATGTTGGATAAAGTAAAACATACTCAATGGACACTCTCGGATATTGACTGGGATGCTCCTGGCAAAGAATTAGTCACCGCAGAACAGTGGCCCAAGCTTAAAGATTTTATGGCTGATCTAATGTGGATCGAACATGTAGGTGCTCGTGCATTTTCTGCGATGTCAAAAAAAGCACCGACAGATACGCTTCGCGAAATGTATGCCATTTTCCACGCTGAGGAACAGCGTCACGCCAATGCCGAAATGGCACTGATGAAAAGATGGGGTATGCTTGAAGGCGATATTCCTAAACCCAATAAAAATTTAAGACTGATCATCGAATGGCTCGACACTTATGCTGATGAAATGCCCTTCTATATTCTAGGTGCTGTCATTCCGATGCTGGAAGTCGCTCTTGATGGCGCACTTTGTACATTCCTATTGGATACTGTAGAAGACCCAGTTTGTCATCAAGCTTTTGAACTGATTAATGGTGATGAAGCTCGTCATTTAGGTGTTGGATTTAGTGTCATGGAAGATCAAGGCTACAATAAAACCTTTATTGAGCTTTCTAAAATGGCAGCGCGAGTTGTAGATCCACGTTTATTACTTGGTATTCTTGCCTACTTACCACTCATTAATAAAATGCGTGATAATGTGATTAAACTAGGTCTGCCAGAAGAAAAGCTCTATGCAGCGATGCACAAATTTGCTCGAATAGGTGGACGTACTGCAGAAGGTCGTCGTAATCCTTGGTATCAAATTATTAACTTCCATGCACGAAGTGCCATGAACCGACGTAATAAATGGTTTCATATCCCTGTCGACACTATGGTAAAAATGACTGATAAGATTCCAGAAAAATCTTTACCTAAAATCCCATCTTGGATATATGAATTAACTGCAGAACCAAAAGCAACCCACTAAAACAATAATTAGGTACAGAAATGAAAAAAAGGAATAAAGCCCACACGGATTCGTTCTTTCATAATGAAGCTGAGTTTTTTTCCAACTTTAAAGGAAAAATTATCTCAGCTGAGGACATCAAACAAACCGATTTTTCAGGATTAAAGGTCGCGATTATTGGTGCCAATCAAATGTCAGTTTCACATTTAGATGTGGTTTGTCAAAATGCGCTATTCGTCAAAGTATTTCAAATGACACCTCATTTCGTTTTGCCACACACTGAAAAAGGGGTTCAAAAAATTATTGCTCACCCCCTCATCGCTAAAAATAAACGATTATTTAATCAGCGAATTAAGACGACTTTGGCAATACGATATTTAGATTCTCAGATTTCAGATACTTGGTTAAAAAGACAATTGATGCCAAATCCAGCTTCGTCGCAAAAAATATTTTTTAAATCCGATCATTATTACAACGCCTTACAGCGAGAAAACTGTAAATTGATCACATGGCCAGTCGTGAAAATTACTGAAAATGCCGTTCAAAGTATGGAAGGAATCGAACACTTAGTAGATATTATTATTACAACGTACGAATAGTGATCATCATTTTGTAGATAAATGCGAATCTAAATTACATTTTATGATGAAATTATAGACACTTGAATTATATAATTTTTGAATTTTATGAGTATTTATGACGATTAATCTCTTAATAAAAAAGAAGCACAGCTAGTGCTTCTTTTTTTTACATTAGATTTACAGATTTAACCAATCCGACGTTTTAAGCCAGTCATTTGCAATACTCGTGTTGAAATTTCTTCGATCGACATTTCTGAAACATTTAGATATTTAATTCCTTCAGAAATATAAATACCTTCGATTGCACGCAATTCCATCTGGCATTGGCTAAAACTTGCATAACGACTGTTGGCTTTGCGTTCAGATCGAATTGCCACCAAACGATCAGCGTCAATCATTAATCCAAACAATTTATGCTTATGTGGACGTAAAACTGCTGGCAAACGGTTGTCATCCAAATCTTCTTCAGTTAACGGATAGTTCGCAACTCGAATACCAAATTGTAATGACAAATAAATTGAGGTCGGTGTTTTACCAGAACGCGAAACTCCAATCAAAATTAAATCCGCTTTATCATAGTGTCTTGTACGTGCGCCATCATCATTATCCAGCGCGAAATGTACAGCATCAATACGTGCTTTATAAGACTCAGAATCAGTCACAGCATGTGTTTGTCCGACTAAAGTTGTAGGGGCTGTTCCAAGCACCTCAGATAGCTTACTAATTAACCCTTCAAACACATCTAAATTAACCGCATTTGCCGTATTGATGATGTCCCGAACATAGGGATCCACAAGAGTATCAAAGACAAGAGGTTGTTGGCCATCAGACTCTGCGCGCGCGTTAATCTCTGCAACGACGTTCATTGCAGCTTCTTCTGTAGTGATATACGGAATGATATGAATATCAAAATCGACATGAGGAAATTGAGCCAATAAAGAATGCCCGAGTGTTTCAGCCGTAATGGCAGTACCATCGGAAATAAAAAAAACACTTCGTTTAATATCTTTACTTTCTGCCATTAAATTAATCCTCAAATATTTGTCTAAGTACTATATAATCTTTATAGTAAACCGATCTTACATGACTGTCGCTTAGTAATGAAAGTTTGCTAAGTTTTCACAGAAAAATATCATGCCAAGATAGTGATTAATACTGCAAAAGTGGAGTAACAACTTTGGAAGCACGCGTAATCGGTCTGGAAAAATTAGGTAAACACGACGTAGAAATCGTGGGCGGTAAAAACTCATCTCTAGGCGAAATGATCAGCCATTTAGCAAATGCTGGTGTATCAGTTCCAGGTGGTTTTGCAACAACTGCTGCAGCTTACCGTGAATTCCTTGAGCAAAGTGGTCTAAATGCCAAAATTTCAGCCGAGCTCAAACAACTCAATGTTGACGACGTAAATGCACTTGCTGAAACTGGTGCTAAAATCCGTCAATGGATCGTTGATACTCCGCTTACTCCAGCACTTGAAAAAGAAGTTCGTGATGCATTCGCAACTCTTTCTAACGGCAACCCTGAGATCGCGGTTGCCGTTCGTTCATCTGCGACTGCAGAAGATTTACCAGACGCATCTTTTGCAGGACAACAAGAGACTTTCCTAAACATCCGCGGTATTGACAACGTCTTAATCGCGATTAAAGAAGTTTTTGCTTCACTTTATAACGACCGCGCAATTGCTTACCGAGTACACCAAAACTTCGATCATGACATCGTTGCTCTTTCTGCTGGTGTGCAACGTATGGTTCGTTCAGAGACTGGTGCTGCTGGTGTAATGTTTACACTGGACACTGAATCTGGTTTCCGTGACGTTGTATTCATTACTGCATCTTACGGTTTAGGTGAAATGGTTGTTCAAGGCGCTGTAAACCCTGATGAATTCTATTTATCTAAGCCACTTTTAAATGCGGGTAAACACGCAGTATTGCGTCGTAACCTTGGCTCTAAGCACCAAAAAATGATCTACGGTGAGGAAGGCTCTGCAGGCAAATCAGTTGTTGTTGTGGATGTTGAAAAAACTGAACGCCAACAATTTGCTTTAAATGATCAAGAATTACAAGAACTTGCTAAGCAAGCGTTAATCATTGAGCAACATTACGGTGCGCCAATGGATATCGAATGGGCGAAAGACGGTGATGACGGTCAAATTTACATCGTTCAAGCACGTCCTGAAACAGTGAAAAGCCGTGAGAATGTCGGCACAATGGAACGCTACCTATTAAAACAAAAAGGTACAGTTCTTTGTGAAGGTCGCTCAATCGGTCAACGTATCGGTTCTGGTAAAGTCCGTATTGTTAATTCCATCAAAGAAATGGACAAAGTCCAAGATGGCGACGTTCTGGTTTCTGACATGACCGATCCTGATTGGGAACCAGTCATGAAACGTGCTGCAGCAATCGTTACGAACCGTGGTGGTCGTACTTGTCATGCCGCGATTATTGCACGTGAACTCGGTGTTCCAGCGATTGTTGGATGTGGTAACGCAACAGAAGTACTTGTCGATGGTCAAGAAGTAACTGTTTCATGTGCTGAAGGCGATACAGGTTTCATTTACGAAGGCGCTTTAGATTTCGAAGTTCAACGTAACTCGATTGAATCTATGCCAACACTTCCGTTCAAAATCATGATGAACGTTGGTAACCCTGATCGTGCATTTGACTTCGCTCAAATTCCAAACGAAGGTATTGGTCTTGCACGTCTAGAGTTCATCATCAACCGTATGATTGGTGTTCACCCTAAAGCATTACTCAATATTGACAGCTTACCTCGCGAAACACGTGCAGCTGTGATGACCCGTACTGCAGGTTACTCTTCACCGATCGAGTTCTACGTTGAAAAACTGGTTGAAGGTATTTCTACACTTGCTGCTGCATTTGCTGATAAACCTGTCATCGTACGTATGTCAGACTTCAAATCGAATGAATACGCGAACTTAATCGGTGGTAAGTTATACGAACCTGAAGAAGAAAACCCAATGTTGGGCTTCCGTGGTGCAAGCCGTTATGTTTCTGACAACTTCCGTGACTGCTTCGAATTAGAATGCCGTGCATTGAAGAAAGTTCGTGATGAAATGGGTCTAACTAACATTCAAATCATGATCCCATTCGTCCGCACAGTTGCTGAAGCAAAGCGTGTTATTGAACTTCTTGCTGCAAATGGCTTAAAACGTGGTGAAAATGGTCTTAAAGTGATCATGATGTGTGAATTACCAACCAATGCTCTACTTGCTGAACAATTCTTAGAGCATTTTGATGGCTTCTCAATCGGTTCAAATGACTTAACTCAGTTAACGCTTGGGCTTGACCGTGACTCAGGTATCGTTTCTCATTTATTTGATGAACGTGATCCAGCAGTAAAAGCTCTTCTTTCAATGGCGATTCATGCATGTCGTAAGGCAGGTAAATATGTGGGTATTTGTGGTCAAGGACCATCAGACCACCCAGATCTTGCTCGCTGGTTAATGGAACAAGGTATCGAATCTGTTTCACTCAACCCAGACTCAGTTTTAGATACATGGTTCTTCTTATCTGAAGAAAAGACTAAACAAGCTTAATAAACTATGTTAAAAAAAGACCCATTCGTGGGTCTTTTTTTTACCCCATTATTTTTAGTAATTTTTGAGAAATTAGGTTTATGCAAATTTACTTGGCGAGAAATAATCAACAAGCTGGGCCGTATACGGTAGAGCAGTTAAATCAAATGCTCTCGAGCCAACAAGTTTTACTCACAGACTTGGTCTGGCATCAAGGTATGACTGAATGGAAAGCTTTAGGTGAACTCAGTCAAGGAAAATTATATTACCAACCTGAAGGCTATCAACCAACTCCACCAGTACAACAAAGCTATTCAAATCCTTCAATTGCGAGTGTAAATGTTCAAAAAAATACTGCTCAGCAAGAACTTGCCTCAATTGGATCTCGATTTTTAGCTAAACTCGTTGATCTGGCGCTTTGGTTGCCTGCCTTGGTGATTCCTTCGTTCTTTATGCAGGAAGAACAAGTTGCTCAATTGACTGAACTTCAGCAAAAAATGCAGAATGCTAACTCATCAGATCAAGCAATCAAATTACAGGAACAGTTATTTACACTGATTCCAATGGAAGCTTGGCAAGCAATGTTGGTTTACATTGTATTAATGCTAGCTGCTCAAGCATTTTTAATTGCGAAAAGTGGTCAGAGTTTAGGTAAAAAAGTAGCAAAAATTCAAATTGTTGATGCTGAAAATGGACAGCAAGTAAACTTAATGCGCGCATTCACATTGCGTAGTGTGATTTTTATTGTATTGAATTTACTCTTTATGCCATTCATTACCATCATTGATCATGCCTTCGGTCTAAGTCAAAAAAGACAAACTTTGCACGATAAATTAGCAAAGACCAAAGTCATAAAACGATAATTTTTATCTTAGGGGAGCAAATGCTCCCCTTTGTTTTGCCTCTGTTTTCACATCAAAAGTAATCAATTCTTCAACCAATTCCGACCAAACAAATTGGGTTTAATCCTTATATTTAAAGGCACTTTACATATAGCTTAGTTGGTCGTTATAGGGCATAATGCCCTACAACGTAGCGGTGTCATATGACTGAAATTCAGTAAATGTAATTTTCTGTTTTTCAATCATGTGACACTATAATCGCTATCCCATAATTTTATTAGGGAATGGGACTCTTCACCGAGGTTGTAAAATGAGACAAACAATTTTAGCTGTATTGTCTTTATCAACGCTTGCCGTGCTCTTAACAGGGTGTGGCGGTGATATGGTACTTCTAAACTCAAAAGGTCCAGTAGCACAAGGTCAGTCTGATCTTATGATGACTGCGATCTACCTCATGCTATTGGTAGTAATTCCATCAGCATTGATGGCTTTATGGTTTAGTTGGAAATATCGTGCGTCAAATAAAGATGCAGACTATAAACCTACATGGGCACACTCTACTATTATTGAAATCGTAGTGTGGGGTATCCCGTGTATTATTATTGGTATTTTAGCGTATTTAACATGGTGGGGCTCACACAAGTATGACCCTTATCGTCCGCTAGAATCAGAGAAATCACATTTAACTATTCAAGTTATTGCTGAACAGTTTAAATGGGTTTTTGTTTACCCTGAACAAGAAATTGCAACAGTTAACGAAGTTCGTTTCCCAGAAAAAACTCCGATTAATTTCAATATCACCTCTAACTTTACAATGAACTCTTTCTTCATTCCTCAGTTAGCGGGTCAGATTTATGCAATGGCGGGTATGCAAACTCAACTTCACGTCCTTGCGGATAATGAAGGTGTATACCGTGGTTTCTCTTCGAACTATTCAGGCTATGGTTTCACACAAATGCGCTTCCAAGCTCATTCTGTTTCAGAAGCTAAGTTCGCTGAATGGGTGTCTGCAGTAAAAGCTGGTAACGGGACTTCGATTAACCCTGAAGCTGTTCAAAAAACAGTTTTAGACCAAGCTGAATTTGCAACCTTGCGTGATGGTAACCGTTCAGAGAAACAAATCGCTGCGATGGTTCGTAACGCTAAAACCGATCTAGAGAAGCAACAAGCTGAAATTGCTCAAAAAGAAGGTCCATATAAGGCACATCCTCATCCTGTGACTTACTACTCTTCTGTTGAAAAAGGCTTGTTTGAATCAATTATCAACAAATACATGGCAAACTACCACGGTGCAGATCACTCAGCTAAAGCTGAAGGTCATGCTGTAGTTGCTGATGTAAATGCTGAACCTGCTTCTTCAGTTGTAGGGGAATAAGACATGAGCTTCTTAGGTAAGTTAAGTGTAGATGCTATCCCGTACGATCCAATCGTACAGGTAACAGTGTTAATGATGATTTTAGGTGGTATTGCAGTATTTGCTGGTATCACTTATTTCAAAAAATGGGGCTACTTGTGGAACGAATGGTTCACATCTGTAGACCATAAAAAAATTGGTATTATGTACCTTATCGTTTCTGTGATCATGTTATTACGTGGTTTCGCGGATGCGATTATGATGCGTCTTCAATTGTTCCTTGCAAAAGGCGGCGGCGAAGGCTATCTACACCCTGAACACTACGACCAGATTTTCACCGCACACGGTGTAATCATGATCTTCTTCGTAGCGATGGGTCTTGTAGTGGGTATGATGAACATTTCTGTTCCACTACAAATTGGTGCGCGTGACGTAGCATTCCCATTATTAAACTCTTTAAGCTTCTGGTTATTCGCTGGTGCTGCTGGTTTGATGATGGTTTCTCTTGCGCTTGGTGAGTTTGCGGCAACTGGTTGGATGGCTTACCCTCCTCTTTCAGGTATCGAATACTCTCCTGGTGTTGGTGTTGACTACTATATCTGGGCACTTCAGATCTCTGGTCTTGGTACACTTCTTACTGGTGTTAACTTCTTCGTTACCATCATTAAAATGCGTGCTCCTGGCATGGGTCTTATGGATATGCCGATCTTTACGTGGACATCTTTATGTACTGCAGTATTGATCATCGCATCATTCCCAGTGTTGACTGCAACAATTGCAATGTTAACGCTTGACCGTTATTTCGGTTTCCACTTCTTTACAAATGACATGGGTGGTAGCCCAATGTTGTATGTAAACTTGATTTGGACATGGGGTCACCCAGAAGTTTATATCTTGATCTTACCTGCATTTGGTCTATTCTCTGAGATTACTTCTGTATTCTCTCGTAAGACATTGTTTGGCTACAAATCAATGGTATATGCAACGATCGCGATTACAGTTCTTGCATTCGTTGTATGGTTACACCACTTCTTTACAATGGGTTCAGGTGCCAACGTTAACGCGTTCTTCGGTATCATGACCATGATTATCGCGATTCCTACAGGTGTGAAAATCTTCTCTTGGTTATTCACAATGTATAAGGGTCGTATTACCTTCACATCACCTATGTACTGGACAGTTGGCTTCTTAGTGACTTTCGGTATCGGTGGTTTGACTGGTGTACTTATGGCGGTTCCACCTGCGGACTTCCTTGTACACAACTCACTATTCTTAATCGCTCACTTCCATAACGTAATTATTGGTGGTGTTGTATTCGGTATGTTTGCTGGTATTACTTTCTACTGGCCGAAAATGTTCGGTTGGCAGTTAAGTGAATTCTGGGGCAAAGCATGCTTCTGGTTCTGGTTCTTCGGTTTCTACTTCGCGTTCATGCCATTGTATATCCTAGGTTTCATGGGTATGACTCGTCGTCTAAACTCGTATGACAACCCAGACTGGGATCCATATGTTGGTATCGCATTATTCGGTGCTGTATTAATCGCAATTGGTATTGCTTGTTTCATCATGCAAATCATTGTTGGTTTCTTACAACGCGAACAAACTCGTGACGTTACAGGCGATCCATGGGATGCACGTACGCTTGAATGGGCGACTTCATCTCCAGCTCCATTCTATAACTTTGCAGTATTGCCTCAAGCGAACGGTATCGACCGCTTCTGGACTGACAAAGAAAATGGTGTAGCTTACGCACGTCCTGCTAAATATGAAGATGTTCATATGCCAACTAACCGTGCTGCGGGTGTACTTATTGCACTGATCATCACTGTTATGGGCTTTGCACTTATCTGGCACATTTGGTGGTTAGCGATTGTTTCTTTCGTTTCTGCAATCATTGGCTTTATCTGGAGCTCATTCACGAAGAAAGTGGATTACTATGTTCCAGCTGCTGAAGTAGAACGTATTGAAAACGAACGTTATGCGTTACTCGAAAAACACTTGAAGAAGGACTAAGGATATGGCTGAAGTACTTCATCACGAAAACCACGAGCATGATGAACATCATCACGATGATACAGACATCACGGTCTTTGGTTTTTGGACTTACTTGATGAGTGACTTGATTTTATTCGGTACACTCTTCATCGCGTTCGCTGTATTAAGCAGTCATATTCCACCTGGCACTCCAAGTGCAAAGGATCTTTTTGCAGATTCTTTAGGTTTCGTTTTAACTGAAACTTTCGCACTTTTGATTTCATCAGTGACATTTGGTTTTGCGGTACTTGCTTCTTACAAGAAAAATGTTGGTCAAGTTCTAGCTTGGTTAGCGGTTACATTTGTATTCGGTGCAATCTTCATCGGCATGGAACTTTATGAATTTAATCATTTAGTTCATGCTGGTCATGGACCAAGCGTGAGTGCGTTCTTATCTGCGTTCTTTACTTTAGTTGGTACGCACGGTATTCACGTAACTTCTGGTTTGGTATGGATGATCGTGTTGATGATTCAAATCAAAAAATATGGTTTAACTACAATCAATACTCGTCGTCTTGCTTGCCTAAGCTTGTTCTGGCACTTCCTTGACATCGTATGGATCTGCGTATTCAGCGTAGTGTACTTAATGGGAGTATTATAATGAGTCATGATCATAATGCTGCTGGTGCATCACACGGTAACGTAAAGCAATACACAATCGGGTTTGTACTTTCTGTTTTATTGACTGTAGTTCCATTCTACATGGCAATGAATACTGATAGCTTCAGCCGTGGTGCGATTATTGCTGTTATCGGTATTACAGCTGTTGCTCAGGTACTTGTACAATTAGTTTACTTCTTGCACATGAACTCATCTTCAGAGCAACGTTGGAACGTGATTGCATTTATCTATACAATTCTAACTATTGCTGTTCTTTTAGTTGGTTCTGTATGGATCATGAACTACTTACATTCAAACATGATGATCTAAACTGATTGTCATGTTTAAAAAGTACTTATTCCTGACTAAGCCAGGAATTCTCTTTGGTAACTTTGTTACCACTTTGGGTGGCTACTTTGTAGCTACCCAAGGTTCAGTAGATTTCCTTCTCCTGCTTCTTACCCTCATTGGCACTACCCTCGTAGTTGCATCTGGATGTGTGGTCAATAACGTTATTGATCAAGACATCGACCAAAAAATGCAGCGCACACAAAACCGTGCGTTAGTTAAGAAAACCATTTCTGTTCAAATTGCATTAGCTTTTGCTTTGCTGTTAGGCATACTCGGTTTTGGCATTTTATGGTTTTGGGTAAATGCGTACGCTTTTTTATTCGCAGTTATTGGTTTTGTCGTATATGTTGGTTTTTACAGCTTATGGACAAAACGAACAACGATCCACCAAACTGTGGTCGGTAGTATTTCTGGTGCAGCCCCCCCTGTCATTGGATATACAGCGGTCGCGAATCAATTCGATTTAGGTGCACTACTCATTTTCTTGGGTTATGCATTTTGGCAAATGCCTCACTCATGGGGAATTGCAATTTATCGTTTTGATGATTACAAAAATGCAGGCATTCCGATTCTTCCTGTTGCGCGCTCGATTGTTCGCACCAAGATTGAATCGCTGATTTACATTGTGCTATTTGCAATTTCAATGAACGCTTTATTTGTATTCGGCTATGCAAATTGGCTTTATTGTATAATTCTCAATGTATTGACTGTTTATTGGCTATATTTAAATATCATTGGATTTAAAGCTGAAAATGATCAATTATGGGCAAAGAAATATTTCTTATTCTCTGTTCTCCTAATTACGATTATCAGTATTTGCTTTAGCTTTACTGCTACTGCACCAATAAACAATCTTGTCATTTTTTAAAAGATAGAGAAGCCTCTATCTTTTTTTTTGATACAGATTC
>NZ_JFYL01000023.1 GCF_000632455.1 Acinetobacter sp. Ver3 | reverse complement strand
CCATCCTCTTGTTTAAGACGCGTAAAAATTCTCGAAGATGCTGGAGTCATCCAGCAATACACAACCATTGTTGATCCTCAAAAAATCGGATTACAACTTATTCTATTTTCGCGTATTTGGTTGGTGGGACAAGACGCTGAAACCATCGATACTTTTATTGAGGCGATGAAAGAACTCCCTCAAGTCATGGAGTGCTATATTATTTTGGGCGAATGTGATGCGATGTTAAAAGTTGTCGTACCTGATTTGGAGAACTATCGTAAATTTCAGTCAGAACACTTAACCAAAAAAAATGGGATTACCAGTGTGAAAACGGATTTACCCAGTCAAATCATTAAACAAAGCTATCAACTGCCCCTGCAATCAATTTGACACCACAAAGCAATCGATCCGACTGACTTTTTAGATCGGACCGATTATCCATTTTGATCAAGTTAAAAAGTTAAATGTTCAATGCTTTAAGTTTTTTCAACCTCGATTTTTTCATTCAAAATTTTTTCTAAAAGTACATGCTGATCCACTGATTCACTCAATTTAGGATCACAAATTTTGAGTCTTCGTTTCAGCTCTTCCTGTAAATACAATTGATCCTCAAGTTCCAATTCAGTTTGACTAAGTTGCTGAGCAAAATGCCGAATCACACCTTCAAGTCGTTGATTTTCCTTCAATATAACGTATGCATAACCCAATACAAGCCCTTTGAAAATTTCCTGATAAGGCTTACCACGTTGAAAATTGTATGCCAATGAAGATAGTACCCGCTCACCAAAACCTAACTTACGATATGGGTCTCGTGCCACTCGATCACATGGGTCTTTATAAGCCGTCTCACAAGAGTCGATAAAACTCTTCGCCAACAATTCTAAATTTTCTTTTCGATGTGGTAGTAGATCCTTTAATCCAACTTTAACCTCATGGAGTACTGCCAACATAAATTTAGAAATTTGCTCATCAGACAGTGCAATCCCGATCGTTTCATATTGTCGAAAACTTGCAGCCCATGCTGTCATTGCATGCACACCATTCCACATGCGATTTTTGATTAACTGTATCTCTTCAATCTCTTCAACCAGAATCATTTGGCGCATTTTTTCCAATAAAGGACTATTATTTTCCGCATAAAGCGGCATATCTGTTTCGGCATGAAATAAGATTAATTCTAGATTCTGTAGAATATGCGCCGATTTGAATTTTTCGTATAGATCGTCAATATACTGAGTAGCCAATTGTTCTTGTTCAGCATTTAAACGCGTCCCTTCATCCACATCCGTCACGTCTAAATCATGCTCATCCTGCACATGTCTAAAAATGTTGTATTTGATTTTTAACTGTCTAAATAATTTTTGATCTGTAATTTTCGCTACCATTCGATTGACTACTGTATCGCAAAAATAGTGCTGCGACATGATGATATTGACCGTCTTCGCATCCGTAATTTCATGCAAAGCACTACAAATCTGTTGTTCAATTAACGATTTTGCACCTACTTTGTTCAAAACAATTAAAACTGTTAGAGGATTCAACTGTTCTTCAAAATGGATATAACGCGCATACAACCCTTGAGCAATGGTTTTAGCCTCTTGCTCGATTGCCTTTTCAGGTAAACACAGTGCAATTAAACTTGATTCAATATACATGTGCTGCATCATTTCAATATTTGATGCATCTATGACGGTTATATTGTCTATTCGCTCGTCATGAGAGTGTTGCCCATAACGAATACTGTAACCACCAAAAGTATTCACACTATTTCTATAGAGTGAATTCCGCGTTGAAGCATAGATTTGTTTTGGTCGAGTATATCCATCCCAATGAGACAATACTTGGGCAATATAGCCACCACCTATTGCCCCAAAACCATGTATCCCCACGACATGCTGATTTAAAGTCTGAGGAAAAGGGTCAAATAGAGCAGGCATTTTTAATTTTGGTGTAAATTGATTCAAATCTTCCAGAAAATCATGCATGCTTTCGTAAAAGAAATTCGCTTTTTCGAGCATGGTTGAATTAGGTTCTTTGATATCTTGAAGTAATACTGTTAATCCACCCGCTTCAAACGCCGACATCACTCCATTTTCTGAGTCTTCAAACATTAAACATAAAGTTGGATCAATGTTCAGTTGCTCAGCAGCTTTTAAGAAAATTTCTGGGTGTGGTTTTCCATTATCAACCTCATCGCCGCATACGATAATGTCGAAAAACTTATATACATTGGCATTGATTAAATACTCTTCAGCTATTTCACGTCGACTCGAAGTTGCTACTGCCATTTTCAGATTGGACTTTCTTAAACGTTCAAGAACTTGCATGAGTCCAAATTTAATCGGCACTCCGTATTTTCTTACATGCTCAAGTTCTAGCTGATCTGCTCGCTTTCTAATTTCCGCATACGGCACTTCTTGACCATATTGCTGATTTACTAGTTTTTCGGCACTACGAGCACTCAGACCCAAACAAGATAATAAATAAGCGTCTGTAAATTCGACTCCAATGAGCTCTAATGATGCTTGCTTCAACGTTTGAAAACGAAGTCGCTCCGTATCAAACATTGTGCCATCCATATCAAAAATGGCGGCATGGATATTATTTTCATGAAATTTAATCATTTACCCCTCTCCAAAAAAATTCAAAATTACTAGACAAGTGTAAAGAATTTGACTGAATCGAATAGGCAGAATAAATATATGAAACAAAATTGATTGTTATTTAATCAATATTTTTATCTTTATGTATTGAGTTGTTGGAAACAGGTAAATTTAATTTTCTACAAAGTAACAGAACTAAAATTATTAGCCCTGTTTTTTAAATGATTTTTTTCAAACTTGATTGAGCGCTGCCAAGTAATCACGATGGACGTGACTCAATTCAATAATAGGATATTGTTCTAGTTCAAAAATTTTCCAAACTTCAATAAAGTCTTCTTTCAAATCAACTCCTTGATCTGCAATAGGTCTTTCTTGCCATTGCTGATCAGAAATCCACAGATAAGTCTTAGATGCTACTGGATCAATCGCTTGGATTTTTCCTTCAGTATTAATACCCTGCACATAGGCATTGTTGGGTAGAGCAGCTTCTATCGTCGGGAGATTGATTTCCACAAAATGTTTCACCTGACGTAAACCATAGCCTGCAAAAATGTCTTTTTGTGCTGAAGAGAGTTGCTGATACTTTTGATCAATATTGTCAATCATGGCTTGACCTAATCATTCCTGCAAAATATTTTTTAATTTATATACAACTTAAATCCATCTATTAAAGTTATACCTTAAAAATAGTATTAAAAAAAATCAATTCTAAAAATTTAAGCTAAAGTTTAAGGGAAAATTATTTTTAAACGCGCAGCTTTCAAAAGCTCCATCCCAACAATACATTATTTTTCAAATAATTTTATTCGCATTAAATTAACGCATTTTATTTATATCAATGGTTATTAGCTATTTTCTGGAGCATAAAACTGTAAATTTCATTCATTTTTAGAGTGGCACATTCATTGCTTAACCAGTTTGAACTTAATCTGGGGAATGCACATGATCACATTTAAAAAAACTCTGCTTGTTGTGACGATAGCAACTTTCTTAACAGCCTGTGGTGACAATGAAAGTAGCACAAATAATTCTAACACGCCGCCTCCTGTCCCATTTAATCCTGTAGATGCAACCATTACTGATTTGCATAACTCGATTTTAAGCAAAGGTTCATCTTGTGTTGATGTTGTGCAAGGTTATTTAAATCGTATATCAGCTTACGATCGACAAGGTCCAGAGCTCAATAGCATTATTTCTTTAAATCCAAATGCACTTAAAGAAGCAGAAATGCTCGACCAACAATTTGCAAAGAATTCAAAACTTTCAGGACCTCTTCACTGTGTCACTGTACTCGCTAAAGACAATATTGATGCTGTAGATATGGCGAACACAGCAGGTTCTGTAGCATTAAAAGATAATTTTCCAAATGATGATGCCTATATCATAAAAAATATTAAAGAAAATGGCGGAATCATTTTAGGAAAAGCCAATCTTGATGAGTTCGCTTTCGGCTTTGGTGGAAAATCAACTCTAGGTGATCAAACTAAAAATGTGTATGACTTAAGTAAAGGCCCAGGTGGTTCATCATCAGGAACTGGCGCTGCCATATCTGCAAGTTTTGCAATGGTGGGAATAGGAACTGATACGGGAGGATCAATTCGTGTGCCTTCATCAGTACAGGGTCTTGTCGGTTTACGACCATCTTTACGTCTTTTGAGTCAAGATGGAATTATTCCACTGGCACCAACTCAAGATACTGCTGGACCAATGTGTAGACAAGCTATTGACTGTGCAAAATTAATGGATGCAATGATCGGATTCGATAGCTCATTAAGTTCAAATCAACGTAGTGAATTTTCACGTACTTCTCCTCTTCTAAAATCAGAGTCTGCTTACCGCGAATTGATTAATCAACCGAATAGCTACGTTCCTCATGACACTGTAAGTCTTGTAGGAAAGCGTATTGGTATAGTACAAGCACTTTACCCTTCCGAAGGTTCAACCACTCAACAGAAAGAAGACTACAATCTCGTTAAAGAAGCAATGGATAACGCAATTACTAAACTTGAAGAGGCAGGAGCGACTGTAGAAATAGTTACAATAAGCGATCTAAATACAATTTTGACACGTTATTCGAGTCTTTCAAGTGCTGAATTTAAAATATCACTTACAGAGTATTTAAAGACCACAAGAAGTATTTACCAATCGTATGAAGATTTACTCGCTAGTGGACTAATGATCCGTAACTTCAGCGGCTATAATTCTGATCCAACAAGTGCATCATATATTGAGAATTATGAGCGCAACACCACTGAAAGAAGTCCTTTCGTGCGCTTACGCATGAATAGCGCTTTAAATAATGTTGAACTAGATGGTACTCGTAAAGGCGTACAATACGACGCTTTAGCCTACCCTTCTATTACTGGGTTTGCTGGCAATTTAGGAAGTAGCCCGACCACAGGTACCAATAATCGCCTAAGTCCGTTTAGTGGTTTTCCTGCATTATCTATGCCTGCTAAATCAGTGAACTCAAGTCGCAGTAGTTATCCTATGAATGTTAACATCGAGTTTATTGCTCGTGAATTTGATGAGCCGACTTTATTTGAAATCGCAGTCGCATTCCAAAAAGTGAATCCCGCACGTATGATACCTATACACACACCAGCACTTTAAACAGATAACTTTATCATTCAGTACAGTATTAAGTATATTCAATATACTTAATACTGAGGATTAAGATTTTTGGGCTCTAGGGTGAGCTTTATCATAGACTTGAGCCAAACGATCAAAATCTAACTGAGTATAAATTTGTGTCGTAGATAGATTACTATGACCTAGCATTTCTTGAACTGCTCGTAAATCACCACTGTTTGAGAGCAGATGACTAGCAAAACAGTGTCGCAGTAAGTGAGGATGTAAATCCACATTAACACCCGCTCTTTGTGCTTGCAATTTGACTCGATTTTCAATCTGTCGATTCGTCAATCGACTCCCTTTTTTGGTCATAAAAACTGGGGAATCCAATTCAATGTCTCCACACCAGATACGATGGACTTTGAGCCATTCAATTAAACTTGTTTTCGCTTTTAAACCAAAAGGAACAACCCGAGTTTTATTTCCCTTACCTGTAATTCGAAGTAATTGTCGTGTAAAATCGATATCTCGAATATTCAATCCTTGAACTTCAGCTAATCGTAAACCACTTGAATAAAGCAACTCTAAAATAGCTTTATCTCTTAACCACAAGAGATGATCTTGAGAGGATTCAGGTGCAGGTTGATCCAAAATTTGCTGAATCGTTTCGACATCAACCATACCCGGCAAAGGCCTTGGCTGTCTTTTTAACTTAAAATCATGAATGGGATTATTCGATAGATATTTCCCTTCCACAGCCCATTTCATGAATTGACGAATGGCTGTTAAATGACGTTGTAAGCTTGCACTATTGAGTTGATGTTGTTCAACCTTATAAGCCATATATTCTCGTAAATCAGATGCTTCAACCTGATTTAATTCAATTTTCTTTTCATAACAAAAGTCAATAAAACCAGACACATCACGGAAATACGCCTCAAGCGTATGCTCAGATTGATTTTGAATCTTTCTCTCTTTCAACCACATTGACAGCAATTGCATTGCGCCATATTGCATTTGGCTTTCTCTCTATTGAATCGATGTCTAATCATCAATACTCGTGGGCATTCCAACAAATCATAAAGTAAAAAGCCCTGAATTTCAGGGCTTTTTAGTCAGGAAATAAGTTTTATTGAAAATAACGTAGATCCAAACGACCTTCATAAACCGTTGCAGTTGGACCAGTCATCCACACCACATCTCCCTCTTTCCATTCAATCAGCAATTTACCGCCGGCAAGTTCGATTTCCACATTGCTAGACAATAAACCACGGCGCATACCTGAGACAGCAGCAGCACATGCACCTGTACCACAAGCTAATGTTTCTCCCACACCACGTTCAAAAACTCGTAATCGAGCATGTTTTTCATCAACGATCTGCATAAATCCAGCATTTACACGCTCAGGAAAACGTTCGTGAGATTCCACTTGAGGGCCTATTTTAGCAACATCAGCAGTTAACACGTCTGGCACAATGGTCACTGCATGCGGATTTCCCATATTAACCACATCAATGCTGATCGTCTCATTGTCCGCTAAAGCTAAATCATATAAAGCAGCAGGCGCTTCTGCTAGAAATGGGATTTGGTTCGGTAAGAACTTCGGATACCCCATGTTCACACGCACCCATCCATTCGCACCCAACTCAGGCTCGACGATCCCCGCCTTTGTTTGCACTTTGAATTTAGTTTTATTGGTTAAATGACGATCATGAACAAATTTGGCAAAACAACGAACGCCATTGCCGCATTGCTCAACCTCAGAACCATCCGCATTAAAAATGCGATATTTGAAATCAACGTTCGGATGATCTGGTGTTTCAACAATTAATAACTGATCAAAACCGATGCCAAAATTACGGTCAGCCAAACGGCGAATCATGACAGGATCTAAATAAGCACGTTGACTGATTAAATCAACCACCATGAAGTCATTACCCAGACCATGCATTTTAGTAAATTCTAGCAACATCTATTGTCTCCTTAAGGCAATAAGGACTCACGTTCCCACAGAGACTCAATCGTTTCACGTTGACGAATTAAGTGTGCTTGATCACCGTCAACCATCACCTCTGCTGCACGACCTCGGCTGTTGTAATTTGAACTCATCACAAAACCATAAGCACCTGCACCTAAAACGGCCAAATGATCGTTCGCTTGAATCGCAAGTTCACGCTCTTTACCAAGGAAGTCACCTGTTTCACAGATCGCACCAACCACATCCCAAACTTTTTTCTCAGTTTTCGAATTTTGATTAACCTCTTGGATATCCATCCAAGCTTCGTACAAAGAAGGACGAATCAAGTCATTCATTGCTGCATCAACAATTGCAAAATTGCGATGATTGGTAGGTTTTAAAAGATCAACTTTCGTCAGCAATACGCCAGCATTCGCCGAAATACTACGACCTGGCTCCATATACACTTTAAGACCAAGTTTTTCTAATGCAGGACGTAAAGCATTTGCATATTCTTCAACTGTCGGTGGAACTTCATCTTTATAAGTCACACCAAGACCACCACCAATATCAATATGTTTGAGGTTGATCCCTAATTTTTTCAATGCTTCAATCATGTTCATGACACGATCAAGTGCATCAACAAAAGGTTGAGTTTCAGTCAATTGTGAACCAATGTGACAATCAATTCCTACGATATCTAAGTGACTTAAACTTGCTGCATACTGATAAGTTTCATATACCGAATCAGAAGGAATACCAAATTTATTTTCTTTAAGACCAGTCGAGATATATGGATGTGTTTTGGCATCAACATCTGGATTTACCCGAAGTGAAATTGGAGCTTTTACGTTAAGTTCTGCTGCAACTTTTTGAATACGGTCAAGCTCTGCATATGATTCCACATTAAAACAAGCAATACCCACTTCTAATGCTTGACGAATGTCAGCTTCAGACTTGCCCAAACCAGAGAAGACAATTTTAGAAGCGTCACCACCTGCGCGTAAAACACGTGCTAATTCACCACCAGTCACGATATCAAAACCGCAACCAATTTTCGCCAACACATTTAGAACAGCGATATTTGAGTTTGACTTCACTGCAAAACAAATTTGGTGATCGATAAAGTTAAAAGCACGATCCATATCCAAATAATGTTTTTCAAAAGTTGCTTTTGAATAAACATAAAGTGGTGTACCAAATTGCTGAGCAAGTTGATCCAATGAACATTGTTCTGCGTGCAAAACCCCTTGAATGCGAGGGAAACTCATGGATGTATCCTTTCTAAATTGCGCTGGAGAAAAAAATAAATGAATATTAATCTTGAGTAGGTACAGCATCTGCTTTAGGTTCAGCTTGATCCTGACTTGGGCGATCACTGTTTTTATAAATTAAATATTGTGCTCGCTTGTCATAGTTTGGATCACTGGGTAGTTGTAATGCACCAGTCTGACCACATCCAGCCAAGATTGAAACAACGGCTGCACTGATAACTCCGATCAAAATACGCATACCCACACCTATCAGTAAAATTTATAGAAGTATACCTTGATCATCTAATTCACCAAAGTATTTAACGCAACAGATTAATAACAGAAATAAAAAAACGCCAGTAATTACTGACGTTTCTTTTGACCTAAATTGCAAATCATTTATAAGTTTTTATTTTTTCTTATAAAAACCAAAATAACCAATGATCAGAATAACAAACCAAATCGGGCTCACCATCAATGCACGGCGAGTATCATCTTCTAAAGCCAATACTCCAATCATGCCAATAAAGAATATAGCAACAATCGCACATGTCACCAATCCACCTGGTAGTTTAAATGTCGATTTGGCATGAAGTTCTGGGCGTGTTTTGTAATACACCACATAACTCCAAATAATCATTAACCACACACAAATAAATAAAATGGTGGAAAGTGTTGTCGCTAAAGTAAATGCTTCCACCGTATTCGGTACGAAGTATTGCAGTGCTGCCCCTAGTAACAAACATACTGCTGAGAAATACAAGGCATTCGCTGGTACAGCTCGCTTATTTAGTGTTCCAAAAGCTTCAGGAGCTTGAGTCTCGCGCGACAAGCCAAACAGCATGCGGCTGGTTGAGAATACGCCACTGTTCATCGATGACATCACTGAAGACAATACAACCAAATTCATAATAATAGCAGCGGCTGCAATACCTGCTTGACTAAACAAGTTTACAAATGGGGAAATATTCGGATCAATCTTATTCCATGGTGTAACCGACATCACCACCAGCAACGACAAAACATAGAAAATAATGATTCGAATAGGAATCGAGTTGACAGCTTTCGGCAAGTTTGTTTCAGGATCTTTAGTTTCAGCTGCGGTTGTACCCACCAGTTCTACACCCACAAAAGCAAAAATTGCGATTTGGAAACCTGCCAAGAAACCGATTGCACCAGTTGGGAAAATCCCACCGTGTGACCAAATATTGCTGAATGCTGCGATTTCACCTGAAGTAGAAGTGAAACCTGTAAATATCATCCAAAAACCAACGCCAATTAGAACTACAATTGCGATAATCTTGATTAAAGCAAACCAGAATTCTAATTCGCCAAACAGTTTCACCGTAACAAGATTCAATCCCATGATAAATACGATTGCAGCGATGCTAATCATTACCCCTTCTTCAGGGCTAAAAGGCATCCCATTATTGAAGAACTGAAGGTAATAAATGATCGCCGATAAATCTGCAATACCGATGGTGATCCAACACAGCCAGTAGGTCCAGCCCACAAAGTAACCTGCCCATGGGCCAATTAAATCCGTGGCGAAATCAATAAACGACTTATATTGCAAATTTGAAAGCAACAATTCGCCTAGTGCTCGCATCACTAAAAAAACCATGAAACCGATGATCATGTAAATTACAAGAATTGAAGGACCAGCTAGGCTAATTGTTTTCCCAGAGCCCATGAACAAACCTGTTCCAATTGCGCCTCCAATTGCAATTAACTGCAAATGTCGATTGGATAGACTTCGTTGTAATTCACCATTTTGCTGAGGCGAATTTATATTTTGATCTGACATTTTCAAATTCACCAAATATATTAATCGGCACAACTTAACTGAAAAAAATCATATTTCAATAAGAAAATTAGCACGATCAATATTTTCTAATTAGTTTAAAGTATTAATTCATTTTTCTTATATATCACTAGAGTGATCAATTATTCATCATATTTATTTATCTTATTTTGAGTAAAATATTGAAAATCTTGTTGTTATATGTAAAAAATATAAGTGCAAAAAATAATCAAAAGGAATGATGTGTTTGATCGCGCAAAAGTATGGCATATCCCTTGCTTGATCATGCATGTAAAAAACAATCAGGAAAATAAGAAGGTAATTTATGCAAGAAATACAATCAATCATGGAAACACTCAGCGGCTTAGTCTGGGGACCTTATATGCTGGTGCTGATTGTTGGGACAGGTGTTTTCTTAACATTCCGTCTACTTTTTTGGCAATTCAGGATGCTTCCATTGGCATTTAAACAAGTGTTCGGGAAACACCCAGATAAAAAAGACTCGGGAGATATCTCACAATTTGCCTCACTCATGACTGCACTTTCAGCCACGATTGGTACAGGTAACATCGCAGGGGTAGCGACAGCTTGTGTGCTGGGTGGTCCAGGTGCTGTCTTCTGGATGTGGATGACTGCATTTTTTGGCATGGCAACCAAATATGGTGAAGGTGTTTTGGCGGTCAAATACCGTGTAAAAAATGAAAAAGGAGAAATGTCTGGTGGTCCAATGTACTACATTGAACGAGGACTTGGCGCGAAATGGAAGTGGCTCGCAGTCCTCTTCGCATTATTTGGTACATTAGCATCCTTTGGTATTGGTAGCTCAGTTCAATCAAACACAGTGGCACTAGCAGTAGAAAATAGTTTGGGTATAAGCACGCTCACCACTGCCATCATTATTACAATTTTCTCTGCATTGGTGATTTTAGGCGGCATTAAGTCTATTTCCAAAGCATCCTCAATTATTGTTCCAGTCATGGCCCTAGGCTATGTCATTGGCGGGCTAATTATTATTTTCAATAACCTTGAATTAGTTGTTCCTGCTTTAAAAATGATTTTTACCTATGCATTCACAGGTGAAGCGGCAGCAGGTGGTGCGATTGGTGCGGCGATTCGTTACGGTGTTGCCCGTGGTGTATTCTCAAACGAAGCAGGTATGGGTTCAGCGCCCATTGCAGCGGCAGCAGCAAAAACTGATCACCCTGCCCGTCAAGGCCTAGTTTCAATGACAGGTACATTCATTGATACGATTATTGTGTGCTCAATTACGGGTATTGTTCTTGTTATGGGTTTCATCATGGCAGGACAAACATTTGGTGATCAAACTGGGGCTGTTTTGACCATTAGTGTTTTTGACAAATTACTACCAGGATTTGGGGGCTGGGTTGTTACGTTCGGAATCATCTTTTTTGCTTATTCAACTATTTTAGGTTGGAGTTATTACGGTGAAAAATGTTGCACCTATTTACTGGGTGAAAAGTCAGTATTTATTTATCGTCTCATTTATATTGCTTCGGTATTTGTAGGCTGTGTCGTCACACTTGATTTAGTTTGGCTTTTCGCAGACACCTTCAATGGTTTAATGGCAGCACCAAACTTAATTGCCTTATTGTTACTTTCTGGAGTTATTGCAAAAGAATCTAAAGATTTTATTGAACGACGAAAATCTGGTGAGCTTTATTAAACAAATTAATAGAATCAAACCAATATAAAAGCCTCATTGATGAGGCTTTTTTATCTTTTCACGAAAATTTCTGATCGTTCAAATTTTGTTTTTCCTCTTGATCCTTTGCAATTTCTTCTGCTACCTCCAAGCTCAATACAAAAAATAGAACATGTTCAATTTTCATATTGCCTTGTTCATCTTCAAGATAATTTTTAACCAGCTGATACTGCTTATTTTGCTCATCAAAAGGAATATCTAGATATAGGTCACCCAGATAGCTGTCAATTTCATCCTCACCAGACAAACCTAGACATGGCTTAAATTCAATTTCATGTTGTTCAAGCCATGTAATCACATGATCTCGAATACTTTCTTCCTCATTCTGATCATCCGTGTAATTCTCAAAATGAATAAACAGCACATCACGCTGTATTTCGCGTGCGATGGCATCAATATGTTGGGCGTACAAACGCATATCAAATAACTCAGTCGATTCTTGATATGAGTATAAATCAATTCATGATTGCTTTAATTTAATATCTCGTTAAAGCACACGTCATGACTTGTCTTATTGTTTTAAAATTTGATCAATATTTTTTGTTTTCGTGACCTTTACTCAGTATGCTCAGCATATAGAAATTCAAAAAACCTATATTAAGTTATGGCTAAAGCAAAAAGTGTATATCGCTGTGAACAATGTGGCGCAGATCATCCTAAATGGGCAGGTCAATGCTCAGAATGCGGAGAATGGAACAGTTTAGTTGAAGTCACCATTGCCCCTGCGATTACGCATCGTGCAAATCCAAAAATTGCAGGTGGTTATGCTGGTCAAGCAGCATCAATCACTACATTGAATCAAGTTTCAGTTTCTCACGAAACACGTTTAGCAACAGGGATTGGAGAATTTGATCGCGTTTTAGGCGGAGGGCTTGTTACTGGTTCAGTTGTACTGATCGGTGGTGACCCTGGTATTGGTAAATCAACAATTCTTTTGCAGACGGCAACCCATATGGCTGCCGCGAAAAGTTCCGCCCTATATGTCACTGGTGAGGAATCTTTATCTCAAGTTGCATTACGTGCCAATCGTTTGGACCTCCCAACTGATCAATTAAAAGTGATGGCTGAGACGTGCGTAGAGCGTATTTGCGAAGTATTAGCGCATGAACGACCTGCTGTCGCGATCTTAGACTCGATTCAAACTTTATACACTGAAACTTTACAGTCTGCGCCAGGCGGCGTTTCTCAAATTCGAGAATCTGCAGCCCTTCTAACACGTTTTGCGAAGAACAGCGGAACAGCATTATTTATTGTGGGTCATGTGACCAAAGAAGGTGCTTTAGCTGGCCCTCGTGTTTTAGAACACATGGTCGATTGCGTACTTTATTTTGAAGGTCAATCTGATTCACGTTATCGAATGATTCGAGCTGTTAAAAATCGTTTTGGTGCAGTCAATGAACTCGGTGTTTTTGGGATGACCGATAAAGGGCTTAGAGAGGTTGCCAATCCCTCAGCCATCTTTCTTAGCCGATATGATGAAGCGATTCCTGGTTCTATCGTCATGATTAGTCGAGAAGGCACACGTCCACTCTTAGTTGAAGTGCAAGCCCTAGTAGATGACGCGCATGGTCAACCTCGCCGTGTTGCATTGGGTCTTGAGCAAAACCGTTTGAATATGCTACTCGCCGTCATGCACCGACATGGTGGTGTTCAAACTTCTGGTCAAGACGTATATGTGAATGTTGTTGGTGGCTTAAAAATTACTGAAACAGGTTCAGATCTCGCCGTCTTATTGGCTTGTGCTTCAAGTTTGAGAGCAAAAGCGCTCCCTCAGCAATTGGCTGTATTTGGCGAAGTGGGTTTATCGGGAGAGATTCGTCCCGTACCTAACGGGCAGGAACGTTTAAAGGAAGCGATTAAGCACGGGTTTAAATATATTATAGTCCCTAGAGCGAATGCACCACAAAAGGATATTCCTGGTGTTCGCATTATCGCCGTTGCCCGTCTACATGAAGCTTTAACTGAAGCGATGAGCTTAGCGGATGAACATTAATTCAGCTGATCAATTTATTTAACTAAACACTGTGTATGAATACTGAAAAAAATTGAGGTTTAAGTTGAAATTTAAGCTAAAAGACTGCATAAATACAGTGTGAAATTAACTTTTTAAAATAGGAATTTTAGATGGAAGTTCGACAGCGTAGTTTAGTTGCGGGTATTTTAATGGCGACACTCATGGTAGCGCCTTTTGCAGAAGCAAAACGTGCTGGTGGTGGTAAAAGCCATGGTATGAGCCGTTCTGCTGCTCCAACCCAATCATATCAGCAACCACGTCAAGCTACTCCTGCCCAACAACCTGCTGCTCCAGCGACTGCACCTCAAAAGTCTGGTCCTGGTGTTGGTGGTATGGTCGCTGCTGGTGTTGCTGGTGCTGCAATTGGTGCAGTCGCAGCAAATGCTTTAGCAGATGATGATACTGTTCCAGCGAGTCAAGCAGAAGTTGCTGCACAACCTGAGGAAGAAGGTGGTATCCCAAGTTGGGTTTGGTTGTTGATTATTGCTGCTGCTGCGTTCTTCATCTTCCGTAAATTCGGAGCAAAAAAAAATTAGCGGCTAACAACCCATATGCACCAAACAGTTCAGGTCCTCAATCTGCACCGTTTGGTCAAACTGCTGCACCTCGCCCTTCAGTGTCTAATGACAATACCAATATTTTTGGTCAATCTGTGGGCGGTGGTACAGCTGCATCTCAAGCGCCATTTGGTCAAGCACCACAAGCTCCTTTTGGTGCAGCAACAATGTCTAGTGGAAGTCAGCTACCTGACGGAACTGAACCAGCTGCTTTCTTACGCATTGCACGCCAACGCTTCAACCATATTCAATCGATGAATACGGCAAGTAATATTGCTGAGATTCAACGTTATTTGACGCCTGATCTTTATCAATCGATGTATAACGATATCATGGCTAACCAAGATCAAGACGTAGCTGAGTTTTCAAATCTGAATGCTATGGTTGTTGATTCTGCGACTGAAAATGGTCAATACGTTGTTAGCGTTCGTTTCACGGGTACGGTAAGTGAAGACTTAAACAGCCTTCCACAACCGTTTGCTGAAGTCTGGCATTTCGTTAAACCAGCGGGTTCTAGTCAAGATTGGTTGGTTGCGGGCATTCAACAGGAAAGCTAATTTTATTCTCTTAAAAAGCCAGTGAACCACTGGCTTTTTTTTTGTTTCGTATACTGTTTAATCACTGTTGAGTGAATTCAATTCTGCATGTATTAAAACCCTATCTCACCGTCACTTAGGAATGCATGACCGCATTTAAATCACTAACTAAGTAGCAGATTTATTCAGATCCATTCAAAGGTTTGAAACAATATAGAATCTAAGAATTATAAAAAAGCCCCATTACTGGGGCTTGTTAATTTAACGACGAGGTAATGGAATATACTGGCTATTACGATCGCTGGTTTCAGCTGGTCGTTCACCAATAACCACTTCCGTATTGATACTCTTACCTTCACGTAAAATCTCAATTTTTGCAGAGGTATTCGGTGATTGCATTGCAACATAATTAATCAATTGTGATGGATTATTGATCTCCTGATCATTTACTTTCATGATCCGATCACCGACTTTAATCTTAGCTTTATCTGCAGGACCAGACTCATAGACGCTGCTCACAATTACCCCCTTCTCACGAGGTTGTAATACATCGAGTTGCGTTGGATTCGCCAAACCAATACCTAGCCACCCACGAATCACTCTGCCTTCTTTTAATATTGAATTCAGAACTTGCTGACAGACTTTAGCAGGAATAGCAAAACCAATTCCTAAAGACCCACCCGATTGCGAGAATATTGCGGTATTAATCCCAATCAAATTACCCGCAACATCAATGAGTGCTCCTCCAGAATTTCCTGGATTAATAGCAGCATCGGTTTGAATAAAATCTTCATAGAAATTTATACCCAATCCCGAACGTTCTGTCGCAGATATGATCCCTTGCGTGACTGTTTGCCCCACGCCAAATGGATTACCAATTGCGAGTACAACATCTCCAACCTCGTTTCCACTCAGTTTGAAAGGAAGCACTGGTAGTTTGTCCATTTCGATTTTAATGACTGCTAAATCAGTGTCAGGATCTGTTCCAATCACTTTGGCTTCTGCTCGACGACCATCATACAACGCCACAATAATCTGATCAGCCTGTGCAATCACATGATTATTAGTCAGAATATAACCATCAGGTCGAACAATCACCCCTGAACCCAAACTATTTTCATTTGGTCCTTGTCCAAAACGTTCTGGTAATTGACCACCAAAAAATTCTCTAAAAACAGGATCATTTAGAATCGGATGATCAATTTTTTTAACAGTTTGTGTTGTAAAAATATTGACGACTGCAGGTGCTGCAACCTTTACCGCAGCATTGTATGAAACCACTCCCCCAGAACGTGTCGTATCCACTAAAGGTTCTACTTTTTCAGCCGGCATTTTATAACCATCAGCTGCTATTTGAGGCTTTGGTTGATTTAGCTTTTGCCACGTGACAAAACTAATAATTACAATGATGAGTAACACCCATGGTAACCATGTAAAGGACCGGCGCACTTTAATATCCTCTGAGAATTTTAATTTATTGATGAGAAAAGTATTTATGACAGCATATTGTAATCAAAAAAATTTATATACCTAAAATTGTGAAAATAGTTTTGTTCGGCTTTAGTTAATATTAAAAATATGCTTTGATCTTTATATTTTCACAGACTTAAGAACATTATGGTAAAGCTAAACGACATTATCCAATGGTGTGATCAGACCCTAAAAGCCAATGAATTTAAAGATTACGCTCCTAATGGTCTGCAAATCGAAGGCAAAACAGAAGTAAAGCGAATTGTTTGTGCTGTATCGGCTTCTCAATCAGCCATTGATGCTGCAATCGAGCTGCAAGCTGATGTTTTATTGGTTCACCATGGCTATTTTTGGAAAGGTGAGCCATCTCCGATTACAGGAATGCGTGGCAAACGAATTAAATCACTCATTCAACATGATATTTCATTATTAGCTTATCATTTACCTCTAGATAGCCACCCTAGCTTGGGAAATAATGCAGCGATAGCAGATTTACTTCATCTTGATCAACTTGAAGCACTTGATCCGAATGAACGTCATCCCATTGGAAATATCGGCTATTTAAAAAATGCAATGACACCAGATGAGTTCAAAGCTTTTGTGTCACAACAACTTAATTATGATCCGATACATTTGATGGCTGATAAACCATGTATTCAAAAAGTTGGATTTTGTACTGGCGGTGCTCAAGACTTTATCACTAAAGCTGCCGAACAAAATTGCGATGCTTATATTTCAGGTGAAGTCAGTGAGCGTACCTTTTATCAAGCTGTAGAATTAGATGTGCATTATTACGCATGTGGACATCATGCGACTGAACGTTATGGTGTTCAACGACTAGGTCAAGCAATTTGTGAACAATTTGGTCTTGAATATCATTACGTTGAACTCAATAATCCTATTTAAATTGATTTAACCACGCGTTTTAAATTGGAGTGAGCTTATACGTATTAATTCACGCTTTATTCTGTATTCTTATTTATAAGTAATGCGCAAAATATGGTGAGAATCTATTACAATAAGTGCACTTCGATGTAAAACCCAGCACAATGCAAGGAACTTAAAACATGACAACGATTACTTTACCAGCTCTTCCGTACGGTTACGAAGATCTTGCTCCACACATCAGCAAAGAAACTTTAGAATACCACCACGACAAACACCACAATACTTACGTTGTTAATCTAAACAACCTTATTGCAGGTACTGATCTTGAAGGTAAAACGCTTGAAGAAATCATCAAAGCTTCTGTTGGTGATGCTTCTAAAGCAGGTATCTTCAACAACGCAGCACAAGTTTGGAACCACACATTCTACTGGAATTGTATGGCTAAAAACGGTGGTGGTAAAGCGACTGGTGCTTTAGCTGCTAAAATTGACGAAGCTTTCGGTTCTTACGAAAAATTTGCTGAAGAATTTGCTGCTGCTGCTACAACTCAATTCGGTTCAGGTTGGGCTTGGTTAGTTGCTGATGAAGTAAATGGTAAACTTTCTATCATGAAAACTTCAAATGCTGATACTCCACTTGCTCATGGTAAAGTAGCTGTATTAACGATCGATGTTTGGGAACATGCTTACTACATCGACTTCCGCAACGCTCGTCCTAAGTATATTTCTACTTTCTTAGAAAGCTTAGTGAACTGGGATTACGCTAATGCGAAATATGCTGGTCAAGAAGCTGGCGTAGAAAAATAAGATTTAACCGTCTTATTAGGTTTAAAAAACCATCCTTTTAGGATGGTTTTTTTATTATTTACATCAATTTGAGTATTAATAAATCAAACTATTCATTTCTTTACAATAATTGGTTGACGACTAGTAATTTCAACCCTAAAATGCGCATCAGATTCTCCAATAGCTCAGTCGGTAGAGCGACGGACTGTTAATCCGCAGGTCCCTGGTTCGAGCCCAGGTTGGAGAGCCAATCTAATCTCCCATAGCTCAGTCGGTAGAGCGACGGACTGTTAATCCGCAGGTCCCTGGTTCGAGCCCAGGTGGGAGAGCCAAGATTCTAAAAACCCAAGCATAATGACTTGGGTTTTTTTATGCCTAAATTTTTGATTTGCTATAGAATTATTCTAATTTTATAAAAAAGTCTAAAAATGAATACACCTTGGCTTAAATCACTGATTTTCTGGTCTCTACTTGTTGGCAGTCTCATTTTTATATTTCAATGCACTCAGAAATCTGAACATAATAAAGTAGCCCCTACACTTATGTATGAACGTTTGTATCACTGTACTTCGGAATTATCCTCTGAGCACGCACTCCTAATCAAAAAAATTCAAAATGAGTTAAATGTGGAATCATCACAACAGACCATGATGGAACTCATGAGTTTATGTCGTAAAGCGAACCCACTGAAAAGCAAAGCAGAGTATGTCCATTTATTAAAAAAGCTATAGATCGTTTCACTTAGATTAAATTTAAATCAGTTGATTCATATTTCTAATATTTTTCAATGTTAAGGCTTGACCTCTCTTCATTTGACTCATAGAATGCGTACCAGATTCTCCAATAGCTCAGTCGGTAGAGCGACGGACTGTTAATCCGCAGGTCCCTGGTTCGAGCCCAGGTTGGAGAGCCAAGATTCTAAAAACCCACTCAATCGAGTGGGTTTTTTCTTATATGTGCTTTTATTTACGAATTCCTGTGTTTCAATCCAGTCAAATTACTTTCTTAATTATTGGTGTTATTGCAACCCTTGCCCTGCTCACCATTATCTTTCAACAATTATTTAAAAAGCCACAACGCTTTTACCCCAAACGCATTATTACCGCATTTGAAAGTAAAATGTTTTTTAGATTAAAAGAGAGTTTTCCGCAATACCATGTGCTTGCTCAAGTCGCTTTTAGTGCTTTAATCACAAACCCTAGTCTAAAGATTCGAGCTAAATTCAATCGAAAAGTGACTGATTTTGTCTTACTGGATGATCAGCTTAAAGTTGTCGCCATTATCGAACTCGATGATCCAAGTCATCTTGGTAAGGAACAAGAAGATGCTGAACGCGATCAAATGTTTTATGAAGCAGGATATCGAGTATTTCGCTATAACGATATCCCAAGTGTTCAAAGTCTCAAAAAAGACATTCTTGCTAAAAAATAATTAGTTCAAAGGCTCTGCTACAGACGAAGCATTCTGCTCAAGTTGCTCTTGTTTTTCTCTAGCTTCAATTCGCGCGGCTTGTTCTGCACGTAAACGATCGTACTCTGCTTTGTTCTTTGCATCACTCTTTACTGCAAAAAAAGCAATCGCAATGATAAGCAACGGGATAAGGGGGCCTAGACTTGCCAATAAAATAAATTTAGTGGTGAATTTCTTTTTTGATGAAGTCATCGACAAAACCTGAGTCATTGAGTCCGAGGCAATATAACAGAATAAAGTCATAGAAAAAACTTTAGCTTTAAGGGTCAACTAGGATGCAACACCCTAGCTGACATAGTCACGTTTAGCGCACCGATAAATACGATTTAATAAAATCAACAACCTCATCATTTTTCTCAACAATCGCTTGTGTATGCGATGCTCCTGCCACAATATCTAATACAACTGGAGGTTGAGTCCCCAATCCATTTAACTGATTTACTAATTGTTGTGTTACTTGATATGGGACAGCGGTGTCATTTTCACCTTGAACCACATAAACCGGTTTCATGAGTTTTTGAGTTCCAGGCTGATTATTACTTAAAAAACTACTCACCACTGGATCATTTTCAAAGCCAACCTTTAACCCAGGATAGTCCATTACTTTTTGTGTTGAATTTGATTCCAAATAAGTCTTAATATCTTTACTAAACTCATCAATTAATGGCATCAAGCATAGGCCATTTTCACCAGTCGACCCCTCAGCTTTCTCTGCCACAGCTTGAGACCTAGATTGGAATATCGTTGCTAATGAAAATCTAGGTTCATATGCTTTAATCCCGACACCTGTATAAGCAGCATAAGCTAATAGCTCTGAATAAATAGCGATTGCCAAATCTCTATTTTGACTTTCTATCGCTGAAATGGCATTTGGTGCGACTTGGGTAATAATGTAACCCAAACTTGATGCTGGAGCAGTCGCTACAGCCCCTTTGTAATACGGATCATTATTGGCATATTGTGCAATTCCTAATGATGCATGACCACCTTGGGATTGGCCGACAGACATCCAAGATTTATTTAATTGTGATGGATATGCTTGGTGAACTGACTTTATTGCATGAATCGCAGATTGTGCAGCACTAGATAGATGAAGATAAGGATGAATCCCTTTAACTCCCAAACCTTCATAATCAGGTGCTACAATGACATAACCTTCTTTAAGAAGACTGTTCGCTAAAATTTCAAAATTTGAATTAAGTACATTATTGCTTGGTGCACATTCGTCTCCAACACCAGTTGTTCCATGTGCCCATACCACCACTGGCCATCCTGCTGCTGGCTGAGCAGTTTTAGGAAACATGACCATTGCTGTAGCCTCAGTTTTCTGACCCAGAACATTCGGCATTAAATAAGTCATAATCTGGATTTTGGAAGCTTGCTCTAGACTATCTTTTTGATAAGCTTTCTCAGCAATAAACACTTTTTCTTGAAAAATATTTTTATCATCATCACTATTACAAGCCGTTAAGAGTAATGCTGCCGTACAGCACATTGCGATAACCGTTTTTTTAATCACATACTTCATAATTCTTTCCCTTCATTATTATCACTCTCCATGAGTACTTTTAATTAAACATAAAAAAAAGCATCCGACTAGGATGCTTAATAACTTTATTTGTACTTAATATTCAGTTTATATGAACGCAATAAAAATACCCATAAAGATCATCACCCCTACCCATCGGTTATGTCTAAATGCCCAGAAGCACCATTGCGGATCTTTATCACGTGTTTTGGTCCATTGATAGATGAAATCACCTACCACGAGCACTAATGCGATTAATCCATAAGGGACAAGTATGTGTTCAAGCCATAGTGCAGTACCAATTAAAATAACACTCATCGCCTGCAATAAACTGATAATTTTAATATCATTTTTTCCAAACAAAATGGCCGTCGACTTAACCCCAATCTTTAAATCATATTCGCGATCCGTAATTGCATATTGAGTATCATAAGCTACAGTCCAAGCCAAATTACCGAAATAAAGTAGCCAACACGTCCAATCCAAAGGCTTCCCCATTGCAGTAAATGACATCGGTATACCCCATGAGAATGCCATCCCCAGTACCACTTGAGGTAAATGCGTATAGCGCTTCATAAATGGATAGATGAAAGCAAGTACCAGCCCAATTAAGGCACAATAAAAAGTTTCAATAGGCAGGAAAAACAATGTACAAGCACTTGCAGCAACCAGTGCGATAAACACCCAAACTGCTTCTTTTGCCGAAATCACACCTGTGGCTAATGGACGATTTTTGGTTCTTTCTACGTGTGCATCCACTTTACGATCAGCAAAATCATTAATGGCACATCCCGCTGCACGCATAAAAATAGTGCCACATACAATGGCAAGCAGTGTCACTAAATCAGGTATTCCACCAGCTGCAATCCACAGCGCCCATAAGGTGGGCCACAGGACTAACTCAGTACCAATTGGCTTATCGAAACGACATAAATAGTAATAAGCGCTTAAACGCTCGCGCCAGGTGATTGCTTGTGCGGTTGCCATAAAGTCTAGCTCAATGAGTTTTTATAAAACGTTCAAATGCTGGTAAAAATGTTTCTTGGACAATAAATTTACAGCCATGCCAAGTATAACAGCTCTGTCTAGTCCATCCATCCTCAAGTAATATCACGCGACGTTGGCATTGCGGTTCTGTGCGTTGGAATAGGAATCGACCTATGGGCTGATTTCCAATATGTTGAAAGAGACGTGCTTTTTTTTGAAGGCTGGTAATTGGGAAAATAGATTTCGCTTTTACCCACGGTTCACACTCAGAACCAAATAAATGAGTCTCTCTAACCCAAGAAGTATGCTGATGTGATACACCCATCCAGCTGGCATCATGAAAATTTAAACGTTGAAATCGTTCTTGGATTCGTTGAACTTTGAATGTTCCATCAGCTAAATCTGTCAGTTGTTGGGTAAGTGAGCCTGAGGCGTACAACCATTTTTTTAACTCAGGACACATTAATTTTTCCTGATGATTAAATTGACGGCTTTCAAGCATATTTCAGACTACCATTATTTTATACTCTCAAGTGTACCCAAGCTTTAGAACTAATGCACCAAACCTATGGTTTAGTTTAAGGCATCACACTCACACATTTCATACTGCACCCCCCAAAAAAAATGCTATAAACATTCATTCGTAAACAACTTCATTAAACATGCTTAAATTTAGCTTGTACTTATTTATATCACTGTTATTTCTTTCCCAAGCTCATGCTCGTCAATTAGCACTGAGTTTTGATGATGGATTAAATCCAACTATCGATCCTACTGCTCCACACATTAATCAACAAATACTAGCGCATTTAAAATCCAAAAATATTCAATCGATCATTTTCACAAGTTACATCAAAATCGGTGACAATGCGGGTAAAGACTTAATACGTCAATGGGATAAACACGGACATATTGTCGGCAATCACAGTGCTTTTCATGAAAATTTAAATAAACCTGAAATTTTGGCGAAAGACTACATCAAAAGCATTAGAATTAATGAATTAGTTTTTCGTGATTTAAAAAACTTTAGGAGAATCTTTAGGTACCCTTATCTCAAAGAAGGCAATAATATTGCGAAAAGAGATCAAGTCCAACACTGGTTAAAGCAAAATCACTACCAACATGGTGGTGTCAGTATTGATGCAAGTGACTGGTTTTATAATCAAAAATATCTAGCGTATCTAAAAGCAGGTAAAACGTCACACATTAAAAGATTGAAGCAGGCTTATATTGATCATCTTCTTGATCGAGCAGAATATTATGATTCACTCGCATTACAAACTCTTCAACGCTCTCCTCAGCATGTATTGTTACTCCACACGAATGCGATTAATGGACAGTTTCTAGGCGAGATCGTTTTAGCCTTAGAAAGCAAAGGGTGGACAATAATCAATGCAGCAGATGCTTATGCTGATTCGCTATATCAGAATTTCAGCCCTAATATCCCCGCTGGGGAGAGTATTATATGGTCTATCGCCAAAAGCCAAAATATTGAAAGTTTAAGATATCCTGCTGAGGATGCACCTTATGAGCGTGAAAACTTACTCAAATATGACTTGGATGATCACAAGGAATAAATCTTAGTTTTAGGCGCAGCTACACACATTCAAGCATTGTCAGATTTTGCAATCACTTCAAATTTGCCTTGTGGCGTTTTTACTAAAATAAAACCTTCGGCACTGATATAAAATTCATGTGGATAATCAAATTGTAAAGCCAAATCAGGATTTCTTAGTTCAAGAAATTGTGCCTGCTTATAGCCTTCGATGGTTCTGCCAACTTCCAAATAGGTCACTTCAGAAAAATTGAGCTTGAATCCTTTTTCGTGATCACTTGGATCATTCCAAGGAAAAAATCCCGTGTGCTTTTTACGTGGCTTTGCCATGAAATATTTCTCATATTTGACTACATTTATTTTAACTCAAAACACAAAAAAACCCGCGCATTGCGCGGGTTTTTTACAGCGAAATTCGTGAACGAATTACAGGCTGTAGTACATATCAAATTCAACTGGGTGAGTTGTCGTATTAAGACGACGAACTTCTTCAGTTTTAAGCTCAATGTAAGCATCAAGCATTTCTTTAGTGAATACGCCACCTTTAAGTAGGTAATCGTGATCCGCTTGAAGAGCTTCTAAAGCCATATCCAAGCTGTGTGCAACTGTAGGAATTTTTGCTTCTTCTTCAGGAGGTAGATCATACAAATTCTTGTCTGAAGCTTCACCTGGATGAATCTTGTTTTGAATACCGTCGATACCCGCCATTAACAATGCAGCAAAACCTAAGTACGGGTTCATCATTGGATCTGGGAAACGTGCTTCAATACGTTTACCTTTCGGGCTAGAAACGTATGGAATACGGATAGAAGCTGAACGGTTACGCGCTGAGTAAGCAAGCATAATTGGCGCTTCATAATGTGGCACTAAACGCTTATACGAGTTTGTAGAAGGGTTAGTAATCGCATTTAATGAGCGTGCGTGCTTGATGATACCGCCAATGAAATACAATGCCATTTCTGAAAGGCCTGCATATTCATCACCAGCAAACAAGTTCTTGCCGTCTTTAGAAATTGACATATGAACGTGCATACCAGAACCGTTATCACCAACCATTGGTTTAGGCATAAACGTTGCAGTTTTAGCATATTGATGAGCAACGTTCCAAACAGCATATTTAAACTGTTGTACTTCATCAGCTTTACGAACCATTGTGTTGAAGCTCACACCAATTTCTAATTGGCAAGATGCAACTTCATGGTGATGTACTTCTACACGACCTGGCCCCATGATGTCTTCAATTTTCGCACACATTTCTGCACGCATATCGTGGTGAGAATCAACTGGAGGCACTGGGAAGTAACCACCTTTAACGCGTGGACGGTGGCCTGAGTTACCTGATTCGTAAGAATTACCTGTAGACCAAGCAGCTTCTTCAGCGATTAATGTATGGCGAGCACCAGACATATCGATGTCCCATTTAACTTCGTCAAATACGAAGAATTCTGGTTCTGGACCAAAGAAAGCAGTATCACCAATACCAGTAGATTTTAAATATTCTTCTGCACGGCGAGCAATTGAACGTGGGTCACGGTCATAACCTTGACCAGTAGATGGCTCAATAACATCACAAGTCACCACTACAGTTGGCTCTGCAAAAAACGGGTCGATAAAACCTGTTTCAGCATCTGGACGTAAGATCATGTCAGACGCTTCGATACCTTTCCAACCAGCAATTGAAGAACCGTCGAACATTTTACCATCTTCAAAAGTATCTTCATCGATAGTATCTGCTGGGTAAGTAACATGTTGTTCTTTACCCTTAGTGTCCGTAAAACGGAAGTCTACCCATTTTGCGCCACTTTCTTGGATGAGTTGTAGGACCTTGTTCGCCATGCTCATTTTGCTCCGATGATTTTTTGTTGCACATTTAGTGCGTGTTAGTAGTTGGTAGTTTTAAAGCAATTACCGTACCAACTTTTAAAAGCAAAGCTAAAATCTTGAAATCCTTATCAGATTAACAGCTTTATTCACTTTGCTTTGTGACTATTATACTGTGCTTAAAACTAAATGCACCATATTCAGGCACAGTTCATCGTAATAAAAAATATTTATTTACAACCTGTATCAAAATGGTGCATCCCAGAGCATGATCGTTTAATTATTAAACTTAAAGTCAAGTTTATTTAGGGATTTAATTGCTTAATTTACCAAACGATATATTTTATAAATTTTTATAAATTAGAAAAATGGATCAAATTTTCAGACACATGCATTTAATGCCTTGTTTTATATATCAATAATTAAAAAGCTTTAATAATTATTTTTTACTTGAAAGACTAAAATTCCAACTCAATCATGACTTTATTAATACACATCGAGCCATGATGAATCTAAATTTTGTGCATCATATTAGTTCAGTAAAATTAAATATCTTAGATAAATGATGTAAAAGTGAACGACCGCGAGACTAAATCTTATAAATTATAAATTTACTGAGTGCATTTTGTTTGTTTGTTTTTAAAACAAATCTTACTCATCAAACAGAATGATTAAAAAAACTTATGAACAACACGTATGAGCTTTTAGATTCAGATCAATATTTCATTTATTAGCGCTCTTCACCTAGAACCATTCATTCACACATTAATTTGATTTAAGTGATCAATATTGCTGATGTTTTGAACCCCAAAATTTAACCTGCGCTGATAAAAGAATCTGCTATGATAACTGCCACTTAATCGCTTTGGGTTACTAGACAAGGATGCAGTCAACACTCTGTGATGCATCTTATCAACGTGAATAACAAAGCTAAATTAAGTTAAATTATAAATTTCAAGAGGTTAAGCTTAAAATGCTTCTGATGATCGACAACTATGACTCTTTTACCTACAACATCGTCCAAT
This sequence comes from Acinetobacter sp. Ver3, assembly GCF_000632455.1. Classification (GTDB taxonomy): domain Bacteria; phylum Pseudomonadota; class Gammaproteobacteria; order Pseudomonadales; family Moraxellaceae; genus Acinetobacter. The sequence goes on along the minus strand of NZ_JFYL01000023.1, from coordinate 14,657 downwards.
ATTTTGGCGAGTTAAATCAGGAAGTAAAAGTGGTCCGTAATGATGCCGTGACTTTGGAGGATATTGAGCGATGGCAACCAAAATATCTCGTCATTGGACCTGGTCCCTGCTCTCCCTATGAGGCAGGTATTTCAATCCCAGCGATTCAACACTTTTCAGGCAAGATACCACTGCTTGGTGTGTGCTTAGGTCACCAAAGTATCGGGCAAGCATTTGGTGGAGATATTGTTCGTGCAAAAAAAGTAATGCACGGGCGCTTATCTGACATGTACCACTCTGATCAAGGGATCTTTAGCAATCTACCCTCTCCATTCTCAGCGACTCGCTATCATTCTTTAGTCATTGATCAAGCGACTTTGCCTGAATGTTTAGAGGTGACGTGTTGGACCAATGAAGAAGATGGTTCTATGGAAGAAATTATGGGTGTGAAACATAAAACCCTTCCCGTTGAAGGTGTTCAGTTCCATCCAGAATCGATACTCAGCCAACATGGCCACAAAATTTTCCAAAACTTCTTAGAAATTTATGCGTAAGAGCAAGACATGAATATTCAACAAGCATTGAACAACATTACGAAAAATATTGAATTAACGCAGCCTCAAATGGAAGCTGTTATGCGCACCATTATGGATGGTGAAGCGACTGATGCACAAATCGGTGCATTAATGATGGGTTTGCGTTTAAAAGGCGAAAGTATTGACGAAATTACTGCTGCTGCACGTGTGATGCGTGAATACGCGATCAAGATTGATGTCAGTGATCTTCCATACTTAGTCGATATCGTTGGCACGGGTGGTGATGGACAAAACCTGTTTAATGTATCAACTGCATCAAGTTTTGTAATTGCAGCGGCAGGTGCAACGATTGCCAAACACGGTGGCCGAGGTGTGTCATCAAAATCAGGCTCGTCAGATCTATTAGAACAAGCTGGTATTAATCTCGACCTAAATATGGCACAGACTGAACGCTGCATCCGCGATTTGGGTGTGGGTTTTCTCTTTGCTCCAAACCATCATAAAGCAATGAAGTATGCAGCAGGTCCTCGTAAAGAATTGGGCTTCAGAAGCATTTTCAACTTACTTGGCCCGCTTACGAATCCGGCTGGTGTAAAGCGCTTTGTGATTGGCGTGTTCTCAACAGAATTATGTCGACCTATTGCTGAAGTTCTTAAGCAACTTGGTGCTGAGCACGTCATGGTTGTTCACTCTAAAGATGGGCTAGATGAAATCAGTCTTGCTTCATCCACCTATGTTGCTGAGTTAAAAAATGGTGAAATTACTGAATGGGAAATCCTCCCTGAGGATGTAGAGATTGAGTCTCAAACATTGACGCATTTATCTGTTGATAGCTCTGCTGAAAGTTTGGCACTGATCAAAGATGCACTAGGTAAGAAAAAGTCACCGAAAGGTGAAAAAGCGGCCAGTATGATTGCATTAAATGCTGGTGCTGGTATTTATGTCTCAGGTTTAACTTCGAGCTATAAACAAGGTGTGGCATTAGCACATGACATCATTTATGGTGGTCAGGCACTTGAAAAGATGGATGTGCTTTCTGAATTCACAAAAACAATAAAACATTATGAAGCTTAATTAAGTCAGGACATTCTTATGTTAGATATCGCGAATACTATTCTTGGCAAAATTGTTGACCGTAAACAAGAAGAATTTGCTGCACGATTAAAACAACGTAGTTATAAGGACGTCGAAGAACTCGCTCAAGCCGCTAGCCCTGTTCGCGGTTTTGCTCAAGCGCTACAACACAAACGTCCTGCTGTCATTGCTGAAATCAAAAAAGCATCTCCATCTAAAGGCATTATTCGAGAAAACTTCAATCCTGCTGAAATAGCTGAACAGTATCAATCAGCGGGTGCGGCATGTTTATCAGTACTTACAGATATTGATTTCTTCCAAGGTGCCGATGAAAACATTCATATTGCTCGCTCTCACTGTGATTTGCCTGCACTAAGAAAAGATTTCTTAATCGATCCTTATGGTGTGATTGAAGCTCGTGCATTGCATGCAGACTGTATCCTTCTCATTGTTGCATGTCTTTCAGATCAACAACTTGAGGAAATGTCGAAAACTGCATTTGAACATCATTTAGATGTACTGGTTGAAGTGCATGATGAATATGAACTAGAACGTGCTCTCAAATTGTCAGATCGTTGTTTATTAGGCGTTAATAATCGTAATTTAAAAACTTTCGATGTTAATTTAAATACATCTTTACGTTTGAAAAAATTACTTGATCCTTCGCGTTTACTGGTGACTGAAAGTGGCATTGCTACGCCTGCCGATGTTGCCATGATGCAAGAAAATGACATTCACACTTTCCTTGTGGGTGAAAGTTTTATGAAACAGCCTCGTCCTGATCATGCCTTTACCGCATTGTTTGGCGAACCGCAGAATATTTAACTCTAATATTCTGTGGTAAGGTTTTCAAATTCTAAGCTTTAGACCTGATAAGAATGGATTCCCGAATCCATTCTTGCCTCCATTAATTCCAACAACAATAGCTAGAACAAATTCAAAATAAATTTGATTAATAAACCATCAAACACTTATCATTATTTTTCAACAATAAATAGAACATAATCTTATGAAAACGAATCGCTTTAATCCCACATGGACCATTGCTATACCTATAGTTTCACTGGTTATTCTGGGTGTATATCATCTTGTTCCAAGCTTTCCATTTATTGTCACATTACTTTGTGTTGGTCTGATTGGCAGTGTAGTGACTGCTGTGCATCATGCAGAAGTTATTGCTCATAAAGTAGGAGAACCGTTTGGTACGTTAGTGTTGGCATTATCCGTCACGATTATCGAAGTTGCACTGATTGTTTCAATGATGATGTCAGGTGGTCCTGAAGCCATGGGGCTTGCACGTGATACGATTTTTGCAGCGGTGATGATCATCTTAAATGCAATCATTGGTCTAAGCTTATTATTAGGTGCCACTAAACATCAAGTTCAAGGCTTTAATTTAGAAGGTGTCACTGCTGCTTTAGGCACCATGACCGTCATTATTGTTATTGCCATGGTATTGCCAAATTATGTGACTAACTCACCAGCTATTGGCAGCTACAACAATTCACAATTATTTTTTATCGCCATCATTACTTTGATATTATTTTCAGCGTTTACTTTTTTCCAAACTGTACGTCATCGTGACTACTTCCTACCAGTAGAAGTCGATCAGAATGCTGTAGAAGAAGATGTCTTCATTCCTAGTATTCATACTGTCATGATCAGCTTAATAATGCTGATCGTCTCTTTGATTGCTGTGGTATTGTCAGCAAAAGGAATTTCTCCAACACTTGAAAGCCTACTGACTCAGTTTGGCGCACCGTTAGCGACCCTTGGGATCATAATTGCAGCAATTGTATTACTGCCAGAGTTTGGAGCTTCTATTCGTGCAGCAAAAGCAAATCGGCTTCAATCAAGTTTAAATTTAGCCATAGGTTCTGCAATTGCAAGTATCGGACTTACGATTCCTGTGGTGGCTTTTTTTGCGATCGGCATGGGCTGGACACTCGAGTTAGGTTTAGATGCAAAATCATTAGCATTACTCGTACTATCACTTTTTGTTGTTTCAAATTCTCTGCGTACTGGATACACCACCATTTTGCCAGGCATTGTACATCTGTGTATTTTTGCCACATACCTATTTTTTAGCTTTGTCCCTTAAGTTATCTCCACTTAATTTAACCTGTTAAAATCAACTTAAATACTCCTCACTACAAAGTTGAGGGGTTTTCGGATTATAATCACATTCATTCATCTTCCACTTTAAAGTTACAAACACGTTATGAGTAAACATGATTCTTCTTTATCAAAAGATCAATTTAATTTACTGAAACAGTTTAAGAAACAAATCAGTAATCCTGCTCCTCGTGTTGAAGCTCCTAAACCTATTGAAAAGACGGTTGAACAAGAGCATGAGGAAGATTTAGAACTCTTTCGTCAGCAGATGCAAGGTGTTCAAAAAATTGATCATGGCAATATTGCAAAAATTGAGAAACCATTAAAAAAGAAATTGGATGCTCAAACCTTAGCAAAACGTGCTGCTGCTGAAGGTCCAATGCATACTGATGAAACTGTGATGTCTGATACTCAAGCCATGCTCAATCCAGTTGGCAGTCAGGCCAGTCTGAGTTATCGAATTGCGACCTTACAACATAAAGTATTTGAAGATCTGAAAGCTGGAAATTTACGTTGGTTTGAAGCAGTTGATTTGCATGGCTGTACCGTAGAAGAAGCACGTTCAGCTGTATTGCAAATTATTCAGATGGCGAAAGAGCAAAATCAAAACGTCATTAAAATTGTTCATGGTAAAGGTCCTGAAGCTGTTTTAAAAACCTATGTTAATAGTTGGCTCAGACAACATCGTGATGTTTTGGCTTTTGTCAGTGCGCCTGAAAAACAAGGTGGCACTGGCGCGGTCTTAGTTCTGCTTAAACGTGCAGAAAAGAATCCAAAATTTACTCAATAATCGGAATTTTTTCTGAATATACGGCATTGTAATCGTTTTCTGATACAATGCCGTCCTTGTTCAACATCTGTGTAAGTGAACACGTCTTATGTCTATGCAGCAATCCTACGCCAACATTTTAACTGCCGTTGGCGAAGATCTTACTCGTCCTGGTCTTAAAGATACACCAATGCGTGCTGCTAAAGCTTTTTCGTATTTGACGTCAGGTTATAGCCAAACGCTTGAAGAAGTGACCAACAATGCGGTCTTCCCTTCAGACAACCGTGAAATGGTTTTGGTCAAGAACATCGAATTCTATTCGCTTTGTGAACATCATTTACTGCCGTTCTATGGACGTGTGCATATTGCCTACTTACCAGAAGGTCAAGTTTTAGGTTTATCTAAATTTGCACGTATTACTGAAATGTTTGCCCGTCGTCTACAGATTCAAGAAAATCTAACTCAACAGATTGCTGAAGCTGTGGCTCAAGTGACTGGTGCTAGAGGCGTAGCTGTTGTCATTGATTCAGCACATATGTGTATGATGATGCGTGGTGTAGGCAAACAAGAGTCAACCACTCGTACAGTATCATTTGTTGGGGACTTTAAAACTAACAAAGATGAACGTCGCGAGTTTCTGAGCGCTGTTCCAGAAAGTTATTAATTCATAAAACCTCAACCTTGTTGAGGTTTTTTTTAGACCGTATTCCAAGGCTCAATTTCTTAAGGTGAATATATGACATCTCTTCATGTTGCAGGTCAAGGTCAACAACACGCAGAAAAGTCAGTCGACTTCCCGCGTCCTGATCGTCTCGTCCAAGGCAATCCCGAACGTCACACCTACAGTCTTTATGAACACGAGCATATGGACTGTGGGATTTGGGAATGTGAAGTTGGTGCTTGGAATATTCAATTTGCCGACAATAAACAAGAATTCTTTCAAATTATAGAAGGAAAAGTTCGCATCCACACTCAAAGTAAAAATCACTTTATCGAAGTTTCGGCAGGTCAAGCAGGTGTAATACCACCAGGATTCATTGGAACATTCGAAGTCGTTGAGAAAGTGAAAAAGTACTATGTGAATGTAATCGTTTAAAAACAAGCTTCACCTTTCAACACAGTACTTCCTAGTACTGTGTATTTACCAATAGCGTGTAAATCCTAAACTGGTTTGATGCCAATCATGCTGTTCTTGTAATTGATAATTCCAGTGAATAGAGATAGCACTTTGCGAGTTAAGTGCATACTGAACTGAGGATCGTAGTCCGAGCTGCCAATCCTGCTGATCTTCCCAAAAAGGGATTTCAATTTGCACTAAGCTATTCACTCGATCTGACCATAAACTTTGGCAACCTACAGTTGGCCCTAGCCCCAATCTCCAGCCCTTTTCTAAAATTTTTCCAGCTTGAATATGATTCTGCATCTGCGCATAACACAGGTGTTCACGATCTGCATCTGCCCAACTATATCCAAACTGTGTTGATAGATTCAAAACACCATGTTGCTCGGTATCACTGAAATTTCCAGAATCATCAATTGAGATTTGCTTCCAACCGAATCCAAATCCCCAGCTCAACGGCGTCTTAAAAGGCGTAATTGGATTATAAGAATTCAATTCTAAAAGATCCAAATCAGCCAACTTGAGTTGATCATTCCGAAGCTCAAGACTTCCCTCAAGAAATTTCAACTGTGTTCCAAGTCGGTATCCCCCCTGAGGATCAGATAAATCATGATACGCTAGTCGATGATTGATCTGCACAAACGTATCGTCCTGCACTCGTCCAAACTCAATCGATGTTTTTCGAGCATGATGCCCATCCACAGGGTCAATTCGTGGTCTTGCCACTTCAGTACGTTGTTTTTCAACAGGGAGTTGACTTCTTAAACTCAAAATTTGTCGTATTTTAGGTTGCGCAATACTCGCTTCGATTTTTTGAGAAATAAGCTGTAGATACAAATGATCATATGCCATCTCAAGAATACGCGCCTGATCCTTGGCCGTAAATTGAGCTAAAAATTCACGCATTTGTGCTGGTTGCACCAGCGTTAATTGATGTGCCGAATGTGCTAAGTCATTACCATGTTGTTTGGCTTGATGAAGTAACTGCGTTTCAAGTGCTGGGCGATAAACAGTATCTTTAATGAGGCCTTGCTGCTGCACCGCTTTGATGGTTTCGACTGGAATTGCAGTATGACTAAACTGTACTTGTAGATTGGCATCGGGTTTTACCAAATCAATGAGTCCCAATAAGCGGTAGGCACAATTATCACTTATAAAATAATAGGGAAATTGGACATGCTTTAACTCCCAGATATGTTGTACTAAACGTGTTGTTTCTTCTGGGTTTAATGCTAATTCGTATTCCCACAAATCACGGCTTTCGAAATCACCATACTCTTTTACTTTTCGATAGTAGGGCATTAACGAGTATTCACCTGGATATTGACCCGTTAAACCTTTCCAAGCAAAAGAAAAACTATCACTATTTTCGACCGTCGCGGCGTAGTTGACTGCATAAGAAATAAGATTAAGCTCTTTTTGATCTTTAGGATCAAGACGCAGCAAGGTATGACCAAACATCGAACTTGGATTTCCCATGAAATCTGTCGCATAAATCAATGTTGCTTGATACGGTTTAATCTGTCCAATCCATTTCTCTAGAGCAGGACAATCTGCTTTAGGAAGCTCCTCTTGTTTTATTTTCAGTTGTTCTATTAACCATGCAGAGCGAGCTGGGAAACGACATAAAATGGATTGATCTTGTCCTCGATCTATAAATAATTCACGAATATTTGCATTCAGCTCCTCTTCTAAATTATCTGCACCATTTGCACTAAAAAAAAATCCTGAATAGCTGACTTCACTCTTCTCTTGATGTGCATACATTAATCTTTGCCAAGTTTTATTTTTATCAAGCTGATGGTGTTGTGCTTGTGCAATATATTGTTCAACTGGAGAAGTATATGCATGTGTCAGAAAGCTACTGACAATCAAGGCAGAAAAAAAAGCAAATTTCATAAAATGAACTTAATAATGATGAAACAAAAAAACCCTGCCATAAGACAGGGTTTTCGCAATTAAACGTAAGCTTTTAATACTTCGTCTTGAGACATAACAGTTTGAAGAGATGCAAGGACTTGGAATGCATCTTGATTGTCCGCTGAATAAATTTCAGAGAAATTTTCTTTTGATACTGCAAAGAAACGTGCTTTATCTTCAGATTTAATATTCAGAAGCTCTGCAAGGACGTTAAGACTTTCCCCCTCACCTACCGCCATATCACGTGCAAGAGCTTCGGCATTTTCATTTGTAAATGTTACTGCTTGTGCTGTTACTGTACCTGTACCACTACAGCCTAACGTCCCGAAAGTAATACCGAATAATTGGTTAGCAAATAAACCGTTGGTCGTACCTGCTAAGATTTTTGCAACTTTACCAGACTGACCTGCCCAAACTTGTGAACCGATACCACAACCCACATCACGGTCAGCAAATGCAGCTGTTGATCCTACTGCCAATACCGCAGCTAAAGCTAATTTTTTATACATAACATCACTCCAAACTTGATGTGCTCAAGTGTTCTTTATTGTTCCAATTTTGTTCTTTTACGAACTTCTTTAACATAGCGATATCAAGCCAAGAACGCAAAACAAATCTTACCAATGCCATCAAGTATCGAGTTTTTTTGATGAATTAACTTATTCGCCCTTCAATCGCCACAAACCCTGTGAATTCCGTTCACCTAAGATTTTTAACACCAATACTAAACTCAGCATTAATAGGAGATACCAAGAACCAAGTTTCCCCCATCCCACCATATGCCACTGTTCCACTTGCGTTGGATACAACCAAATTTGATAAAAAGTACTAATATTTTCAGCAATCCAAATAATAAATGCCAACAACAAAAGCACAGGAAGCATTGGCAAGGTCATCTCATGATATTTAAGCTTGAACGTTATTTTAGTTTTCCAAAATATCAACACGCTCCATGCAAACAGTAAATATCGTATATCTGGGATAAAGAACTTCGTCATAAAGTTTAAATAGGACAAAATCGCTAAACTCAGCATATTAAAAAAACTAGGTAAGTTCTCAATTTCTACACGATAGAGCCTGAGTGAACGAGCAAAAAAACTGCCCACGGCAGAATACATAAATCCCGCAAAAAGTGGTACGGTCATAATCTTAAATACCGCAGGTTGCGGATATTGCCATGATGCAATCTGTGGATGTGTCAGGAAAATCTCCATGACCATGGCCACCATATGAAAAATTGCAATAACTTTGGCTTCAGCCCAAGACTCTAACTTTAAAAGCAGTAAACAGACCTGAATAACCACTGCATAAATCAAGAGGTAGTCGTATCGGTACAATCCATAATATTCTTGATGCCCCATCGAAGCCGTCAAAGCAAAGGCAAGCAGTAATAAAATACCAAATAAGGCAGCGGATGCTGCCTTATAATGAAACTCAAACAATGATTTTAAAAAGCTCACACATTCATCCTAAATGTTTAGCCTAAATATTTTGCGCTGTACTCATGTACCGTATCAATGAAAACTTTAGGATTCGCAGGATCTACCCATTGGGTGATACCGTGTCCAAGGTTTGCAACATAACCCGTTTTTTCACCAGCAGCATAGGCATCATCGAGCATTAGTTTTACTGACTTTTCGATACTCGCAGGAGAGCCATATAATGTTGCAGGGTCTAAATTACCTTGTAGGGCAGCGCGACCAGCAACAGTTTGACGTGCAACATTTAAAGGGGTTGTCCAATCCAGTCCAAACGCATCAGCGCCAGTTGCGATCATAGGCTCTAACCATTGACCACCACCTTTGGTAAATAAAATTACTGGTACTTTGCGACCATCATTTTCACGCTTTAAACCTTTCACGATTTTGTGCATATAATTGAGTGAAAATTCTTGATATTCTCGATGTGCGAGTGCCCCCCCCCAACTGTCAAAAATTTGAATCGCCTGCGCACCTGCCTCAATCTGTGCGTTCAAATAATCTATGACTGAATCAGCCAAATGATCTAACAAGGCATGTAAAACTTCAGGTTGTGCATACATCATTTGCTTGGTGTAACGGAAATCTTTACTCGACCCACCCTCGATCATGTAAGTTGCGAGTGTCCATGGGCTTCCAGAAAACCCAATTAGCGGTACTTGACCACCTAATGCTGAGCGAATTGTCGACACTGCATTCATGACATAGTCTAAGTCCGATTTAGCATCAATTTTTGGTAATTGGGCTACATCTTGTTCAGTACGGACTGTTTTCTTAAATTTTGGTCCTTCCCCTGCTTCAAAATATAGTCCTAAGCCCAAAGCATCAGGAACAGTCAAAATATCTGAAAATAGAATGGCTGCATCTAAGTCATAGCGACGAAGCGGCTGTAAAGTCACTTCACAAGCAAAGTCATTATTTTTGCACAAAGAAAGAAAATCACCCGCAGTTGCACGTGTCGCACGATATTCAGGTAAATATCGACCAGCCTGACGCATCATCCAAACTGGCGTGCAGTCCACAGGTTCACGTAATAAGGCACGCAGAAAACGATCATTTTTTAAGGTCGTCATTTACTTTCTCGATGCAAAATTGAAATTCCATTCATCATACCAAAAAGCTGCACTTTAAAGTATTTAGTTAGAATGAAAATAAAGATTGAGACTATCGGAATTTATTTGATTTAAACAAAACAAATACTGCATATCCGTGTTTTTTCTGCAATACTTTGTCCGTGTTTTTATAAATCAATATGAATAATTCTTAAGGTTGAATTACATGTTCGTTCGCTCAATTCTTGCTTTGAGTTTAAGTTGTATTATGTCTGGAACTGCATTGGCTGCTTCTGGTACTGCTGAACAACCGCTTTCTCCAATTACAAAAACGAGTTTAGATACTATTCAAGATCCAATTGATCCTCTCGCGGTAGAATCTAGCTCTGAAGCCCAAATTAGCCAGCAAGAGCAAAATGATCTAAATCAAGCTGCAGATACGCTTCAAAACCTAGAAAGAACTGAGGATAGCACTGCGGACATTGGCAGTGCACCTGCATCTTCAGCAGTGACAAATCCAGCTCCATCTACATCAGCACCTGCTACAGCAAATTCATGGACGCTAGACAGTCTGAATAATGCTGAATGGTATGAAAATATTGGCAAAGGTCAGTTCCCTGTATATGCCCGTGCACATGTAATGTTAAATAATTCACATGCTTCACCAGGTGCTATTGACGGTACAAGTGGAAAAAATACACTTAAAGCAATTGCTTCATTCCAGCAAATGAATGGCTTAAAGGCTACAGGTGTTTTGACGAAAGAAACTTGGGATGCTCTAGTTGCACGCCAAGCTGGTAAACCTGCTTATGTCGAATATACGATTACTGAAGCAGACCTAAAAGGTCCTTATGCAGCCTCAATTCCTCATGACTATGCTTTACAAGCGAAAATGAAAGGTCTGTATTACACTCGTGTAAGTGAAATGCTGGCTGAAAAATTCCATATGGATGAAGAGTTTCTCAAGAAACTGAATCCTAAAGCGACATTTAAGAAAGCGGGTGAAAAGCTTATTGTGACCAACATTCGCAATGAACTTCCAGAAAATATTCATTTAATCGTGGCACATAAAGGCGCTAAACAACTTTATTTGTTTAACCAACAAAACCAAATGGTTGGTTCATTCCCAGCAACCATCGGTAGTGCTGACACTCCATCGCCGACAGGAACATACAAAATTACTGGCGTAGCGAAAAACCCTTGGTATAGCTATTCACCAAGTAACTTTGTACAAGGTAAAAACTTGAAGCCACTTTCATTACCACCTGGTCCTAATGGCCCTGTAGGTAATATCTGGATCGGTTTAAGCAAAAAATCGTTCGGTATTCACGGCACACCTAATCCATCAAGTATTTCAAAGACAGCTTCACACGGTTGTATCCGCTTAACCAACTGGGATGCGAATGATTTGGGTAATAAAGTTCGTTCTGGCGTTACCGTAAAATTCTTAGAATAATCTAATTTTAAAAAGCCTGCTTCAAGCAGGCTTTTTTATCCTTTTTACGTTTCAAAATTAGAACGATAAGTTGTCCTAATCCACTATCTTATTTATTTTAAACTATTAAAATAACTTCATCTTTAAGAATAATGAAAGGAGCATCATCATGAATGCTTATTTACATCGCAGTGAATCACGTGGTCATGTAAAAATGGGTTGGTTAGAATCCAAACACAGCTTCTCATTTGGGAGCTGGTATGACCCTAACCACATGGGCATCAGTGCTCTCCGTGTCATTAATGATGATCTCATTGCTGGTCATCAAGGTTTCGGTACACATCCACACGACAATATGGAAATTCTCACCTGTGTATTACAGGGAGCGATTACACATAAAGATAGTATGGGTAACCACGGTGATATCAAAGCTGGTGAATGGCAACTGATGAGTGCTGGTACAGGCATTCAACACAGTGAAATCAATCAAGGTGATGAAACAGTTCATTTACTGCAAATCTGGATTATTCCAAATCAGCGCAATGCAGAGCCGAATTACCAACAAATTCAATTCGATCCTGCTGAACAACCGAACAAATGGCATCTGATTTGTGGGCCCACAGAACAAGCACCCATGCATATTCGCCAAAATGCGGAGGTTAAAACAGCTGTTTTGGAGAAAGGTCATTCACTTGAAGTTGTTCCAACACAACATGTCAGCTATCTACATGTGATTAGTGGTTCAATTCAAGTCGCTGAACACACTGTGAATGCTGGAGATGCTATTGCATTTATTGATCCAGCGCAGATTGAAGCATCAGAAGATGCTCGTGTGATTTGGTTCGATCTTCCAGAAAAAGTGGCTTAAACGCTGTAGAGAAACCACCTTAGGGTGGTTTTTTTATGACTTGCTCAAGCTCAAAAAATTAAATAAAACAGTAAATATCAGTCTTAATATCGCACGAATATGAAGAAAATAAAAAAAGCCACTAATGATTAGTGGCTTTTTAAAAATTTGGCGGAAGCGGTGAGATTCGAACTCACGGAGGACTCACACCCTCGTCGGTTTTCAAGACCGGTGCATTAAACCGCTCTGCCACGCTTCCAATGGCGGCTATCATATAAATATTTTTTAAAATTGGCAAACACTTTTCTAAGAAATTTTGCTCACCTGCCTATTTTTAAATCAAAAAGCACTATTTTGCTGAATTTTCGAGCTTTTCATAGCGAATTGAATTAATAAACCATGTTTTTTTCCCCAAGGGTGTATGTACCTCAAATTCATCATCTACTTGCTTACCTAACATTGCACGTGCCATAGGTGAATCTATTGAAATATGTTGAGGATGATGATCATAAATTTCATCTACACCGACAATCCGAATCGTCTTTAGTTGTCCTTCCTCGTTCTCGATGTCTACCCAAGCGCCAAAATATACTTTGCCCTCTTGTTCAGGAGAAAAATCGATAATCCGCAACTCTTCAAGTCGTTTACCGAGGTAACGAACACGACGGTCTATTTTTCGTAAAATTTGTTTATTGTTTTGATATTCTGCGTTTTCAGAACGATCACCTAAACTGGCAGCCCAATTCACTTTTTTGGTGATTTCAGGTCGTTCCTCATGCCATAAATACTGTAGTTCTGCGACCAATTTGTCATGCCCACTTCGGGTAATTAAATTCGATTTCATAGGCGATAAAATGAGTATTTTGCTTACGTTATAGCGACACATTGCAACATTTTATACCGCATTTCTACATGGAAAAATTTTATAAAGTTTTTTCTTTTTATTTATCAATACCTTAAAACCATGTTTTTTATTTTTTTTGTACAAAATTTGACATGAGTAAAATTGACCATTAATATGCGCCCATGTTTTATCTTGATTACTTTTTGTACGAAGATCTTTTCTTCAATATTTTATCCACCCACACATGTCATTTTGAATGACGTTCATGACGCCCACCCTAATTGAATTTATCAACTTTAAATAAAAGTTTAAGGCGGTACTGCTTTTGCTTTTTTTGGGCATAAATTACTTGTAGCGGAGACAACATGCGCAGTAGTTCAAACACTGGATCGAGGCTTTGCCTTAATTCACTAACTTCTTCTCTCTCGTTTAAAGCGATGGTCCTCGCTACAGCATTTATCCCATTTCATGCATTAAATGCAACAAAGACCGACAACCAATACAACTCCATTGTAAATTCGAACAAACTTACAGTGGTGGCCGTGTCAAATCCCACCGTGGTTTTTAAAGACGGTAACTTCAAACATGGCTTTGGCTATGACTTGGTGAGCAGTTATGCTCAAAATTTAAATGTAAAACTCGATTTTAAAACGGTTCAAAGTAATGAAGCCGCTTTGAAAATGGTGCAGCAAGGTAAAGCTCATTTCGCGGTGACCACAGCATCGATCATGACCATTGAGCAAAAGAATCTTTCAGGTTTTTCCGCATCATGTGGTGACCTTGAAAGCTTACGCAAAAATGGGCTTAATCCAGAAATCAATTGGGTTTTTAAGAATGCTGCTGATCCTTTAACAGATACTGCCAGCGGTTTTGTTTGTCAAAGCAAGCAAAATGGTGCTATCCGTCAAATGGCATCTTTCTACAACCGCAACGTGGTTAAACAAGATGATTGGGATACTATTCAGCGCAATCTGAAAACACGTATGCCAATTTATAAAGCTAGCTTTAAAAAGTCAGCCCAAACATACGACTTAGATTGGCACTTCCTTGCTGCGATAGGCTATCAAGAGTCGTTCTTAAAACCGAATTCTGTGTCTCCTACAGGTGTGCGTGGCATCATGATGCTCACCAACAACACAGCAAAAGCAATGGGTGTGTCGAATCGTGTTGATCCTGCTCAAAGTATTGCAGGTGGTGCGAAGTATTTTGATCTGATGATGTCGAAATATGATTATATTCCTAAACATGATCGTTATTGGTATGCCCTCGTGGCTTACAATATGGGGCCAGGTGCCACAGATGCGATTATGAAGCGCCTAAAAGCCCAAGGAAAAAATCCGAATGATTGGATACAGGTATATGATTTTCTTTACCGTAATCAATCGCACAATACGCGTTATAAGCAAGCGATCCAATACGTCACTCGTATTCGTGCTTATTTAGAACATATTAAAACGACACCAAGTTTGGTGAGTATTTAACAAAAAA
>NZ_JFYL01000022.1 GCF_000632455.1 Acinetobacter sp. Ver3 | reverse complement strand
TTTTTTTTGTTTTAAAAAAGTCTTTAAGTAGTTTTGCTCTAAAACTTTTTTGAACAAATCTTTTTGTTCTTGGCTTGGCTTCGCTGTTTGTAAAGCCATCAATTGAGACATATCGCCTTGAACTTTGATTTTACCAGTCATAAATGCTTGCATAGCAGCAGCCATGTCAAACTCTAAGAATACTTTGCGTAAAGTATCCGCATCTAAGTTTAAAGTTGTTTTAGCATTCGCAGAAGCGCCTTTTTGGATCTTACCGCTATCAAGCGCTAATTCAGTCGTTCCTTCGCTACCTGTTACTACAAGATTCAATGCTAGATTTGCTAATGATGGTGGTAAGTTCAAATCACCAGCTTCAGCTGTAAGTTTCTCAACGTTTGCAAACCAATCATCAGTTAAAAATGCAGGCATGTTCTTTCCTCGATGTATTTATTCAATTTATTGCGTTACCTATCCAAGATAACAACATGTAGAAGCTTTACGCTTGAGAGAGTTATAGCATGATATTTTCCAAATGCGATACGTTTTTTTGTACTCTGCGTTCGATTTTTTTTGTAAATAAAACTAATCGCCTAAATATCATCAAATCTTTATTTTTTCACAAGTTTGTCAATGATTTTTTGTATCGGTACTACGACCTAAAGTGATAAAAAACATCATTTTGTAAATCGACTCAACACCTTCATTAAAATGTAAAAATCTAAGAAATAAAAAAAAGCACTTCGAAAAGTGCTTCTTTTATTAAGACGAATTACTCAGCAGCAAAACCGAGATTGACCATGCTAATACGCTTATTTGGTGTGTCCCCTTCGGCTGTTGAACAAGTTACATCAAAATCAACTTCACGTTGTCCATCTAAGGCTTCAAAATCGAAAAGATCTCGGTCAGCCAATTGCGATGGCGAGACATTCTGTAACGCGCCAAAAATGCTGTGTAAACGTTTTGGATGAGCTTTATCCCATTCACGCAACATATCATTGATGATTGCGCGCTGTAAGTTTTCCTGCGAACCACACAAGTTACATGGAATAATTGGGAATTTGCGCATTTCAGCGTATTTGATGATGTCTTTCTCTTCAACATACGCCAAAGGACGAATCAAAATATTCTTTTTATCCGATGAAAGTAGTTTTGGTGGCATCGCCTTTAAACTACCGCCATGGAATAGGTTCAAGAAGAACGTTGCCATAATATCATCACGATGATGACCTAAAGCAACTTTGGTCGCGCCAATTTCTTGAGCAAAACCATATAAAGAACCACGGCGCAAGCGTGAGCACACTGCACAATAGGTTTTACCTTCAGGTGTAAGCTTTTTGGTAATGCTATATGTATCTTTTTCTAAGATGTAGTACGGAATGTTATTTTCTTCTAAATAACGGGGTAATACATCCTCAGGGAACCCGGGTTGTTTCTGATCAAGATTCACAGCCACAACATCAAAATTGATTGGTGCTATGCGTTTAAACTGCAGGAGAATGTCCAGCATGGTATAGCTATCTTTACCACCTGAAATACATACCATGACCTTATCGCCATCCTCAATCATTTTGTAGTCACGGATTGCATGACCTACTTGACGACGAAGTTTTTTCAATAAACGATAATATGCAGAACTCGTAGGTGGCTCTGGCTTAAAATTAAATCCTTGGTTGGATTCAACTGGCGAGTACATAGACGACATTAACCATAAAAAAAATACTGCGCAATTTTAGCCGATTCAGTGCTTAATCGCATCTAAAGAATCTGTTTTTTACATCTAATTTTTATTTTTTCATAACACTGTCTTATTCACGCATCTAAAATGGACGCTTGGGTTCATTTTTTAGTCGAATTGCTTATCTTTTGGACTTTTCCACAGTTTTCCACAAAACCTGTGGATAAAATTGTGGACTTTTTAGGGGTTGACAAAGTTTTGGCAAGATAAGATGGTGCTTTCCCTTAGATTGATCATTTTTTAACCACTATTCTATATCCTTAAAATTCAATAACTTATATGTGTCAAGCAGTTGTTTATAAATAAAAATAAATAATTTTTTTGGATATTAAGCCAACAATTAAGACTTGATTTTTTCACAACGAATTGTTAAAAAACATTACATAGTCGAGAGACATCTCCATTGCAGAAAATCACCCACATATCATTTAGGGACAAAAATAGTGTTCGAATGATGAAAACTACAAATAAAATAAAAGTCATAGCGTTATTTGGGTGTGTGAATTTTCTAATATTCTCGCCACAGGCTTCTGCAGGTCAAACAATCTATCAGCTGAAAGATTCAAACGGTACTACTGTTCTGACCAACCGCAAAAACAAATACAACCATCTTAAAGTTGAAAAGAAAACCTACTATCCAGACAGCAATATTCATAGTTACAGCAATTGGGGAAGCAACGAAGCATCAGTTCTCCCAAGCCATAGTAAAAATCGAAATGCCTTTGATGGCTATATTCGCCAAGCAGCTCAACGACACGGCATTTCTGAGGGTCTCATTAAAGCGGTGATGCACACCGAGTCTGGTTTTAATATACATGCACGCTCCCCTGTTGGTGCTCAGGGTCTTATGCAATTGATGCCTGCGACTGCACAACGATTTAATGTCAATAATGCATATGATCCTGAACAAAATATTTTCGCTGGTGCAAAATATTTGGCTTGGCTATTGAAACGCTTTAATGGCAATACGCAATTGGCATTAGCGGGTTATAATGCTGGCGAGGGAAATGTTGCTAAATATGGTGGAATACCGCCCTTTCGTGAAACTCAAGACTATGTCAGACGTGTACTCAGTCGTTACAATAATTTATACGCCAATGGTGTAGGCTCAAATCCAACCAATAGTTATTCAGCTTCAGCATCTTCTAAGTCAAGTACACCGAGCTATAACAATCAGAATTTATCAGCTCAAGTGACTGCACCAGCTAAGCCAAAGTCACCTCCTCGCCAAATTATTGTGGCCGCTGATGGCAGTTTTACTGACGCACCAGCTGGTTCATATTCTACAAATAATGCCACAGCATCAGCGAAGATCTATATTTCGAATTAATCTCAATTTTTTTCGTTATATTTTTTATTTTTATCTTGAAATTTTCCCTATTCGAAAGCATATTTGAGTTAGGTTTTTTAATTCAAAAAGCTTATTAAATTTTATTTATAAGAGGATTTTCTCGATGATGCGGATTGGTTTGTTTTTGCTGACCAACCTCGCGGTACTGGTGGTAGCTGGCATAATCTTGTCACTCTTCGGTGTCGGTAGTTACCATGGCGCGGGTGGCTTGAATCTTGGCAATTTACTTGTGATCTGTTTTGTCTTTGGTATGGTGGGTTCTTTAATCTCCCTATTCATGTCAAAGTGGATTGCAAAGAAAACCACAGGTACAGAGTTAATTGATCCCAATGCTCCACGCAACCAAGCGGAAGCATGGTTACTCAATGAAGTGGCACAACTTTCTCAACGTGCTGGTATTAAAATGCCAGAAGTTGGTATTTTCCCATCTTATCAATCAAATGCCTTCGCAACCGGTTGGAACAAAAACGATGCTTTAGTCGCTGTTTCAACAGGCTTATTGGAACGCATGAATAAAGATGAATTACGTGCAGTGTTGGCGCATGAAATTGGTCACGTTGCAAATGGTGACATGGTCACCCTTGCTTTAGTCCAAGGTGTAGTCAACGCGTTTGTGATGTTCTTCGCACGTATAGTCGGCGACTTTGTAGATCGCAACGTATTTGGTCGTGAAGAAGGTGAAGCACCGGGCTGGAGCTATTTCCTCATTACAATCGTGTTAGATATCGTATTCGGTATTCTTGCTTCGGCAATTGTGATGTGGTTCTCTCGCTATCGTGAATATCGTGCTGATGAGGCTGGCGCGCGTTTAGCAGGTAAACAAGCGATGATCAGTGCATTACTTCGCTTACAAGCAGAAACTGAAATGCCAGATCAAATGCCTAAAGAAATGAAAGCTTTCTCAATTTCATCAGGTCGTGAAGAAGGATTCAGCCTTGCTGCACTCTTCCAAACACACCCAACAATTGAGCAACGTGTAGCAGCATTACAACAACTTGATTGTCCTTAATCTGCTTCTAAAAAAAGCCTCCATAGGGAGGCTTTTTTAATGGACTCAATCTATAAGACTTTAAATAGATTGAAACCATTGCCATAAGAACGTGACACCAAACCATAAGGCAACACCAAAAATAATTAAAAACAGAAGACCCAGTAAATCAGGAATATGAATCCAAATCCATGCCACGACAGGATTTCGCCAGAAGGCAGAGTTCTGCTGTTTACGCTCTAAGTTTTCATGTAAAAATGGGTGTACCACATGATGGTCTGAATGAATCTGATACTCTTCACGAATATGATCATGAACCACATCTAAAGCCTTGCGACTCGGTCGAATAAACACATCAAAGAGTGTACCTGCAACAGGGATTAAACCTACTACACCATCCATCACAGCAAGTTTAAGCACGCCATTCAATTTAGATTGGGGCACACCGATTTTTCGAGCTTGTAATACTGCATAACACGTAAGTACAAATCCAGCTACGTCACCCGCCACAGGAATCGTACTCAATGCTGCATCAGCCCCTACCCCTTGTTTAGTGAATGGAATTCTTACGACGGAATCCATCATGTTTGCGAACTTGGCAAGATCGCGTTCCATTTTGATGACTTCAGCTTGGGTTAATTTATTTTTATTTGTCATTTAAGCAACATCCTGCAAAGATACTCCATCAGTCATAGCCTTAGAATAAGAGTTGTGAAGCAATAAATAAATAGACCAATACACCAGTTGCATCACATATTGAAGTGACCAAGGGCGCAGATGCGCTTGCAGGATCGAGTCCTAATTTATTGAGTACAAATGGTAAACTCATCCCGATCAGACAGCCCATCATGACAATACCCATCATACTGATCGCAAGCACTAAAGCGACCATCATATCTCCACGGATATAGCCAAGAATTGAAACAGCTGCAGCCATCGTTGCACCCAAACATAGAGCAACCATCGCTTCACGACCAATCAACACAAGCCAATCCTTTGTTTTTACATCCCCAGTTGCGATTGCTCGAACCATCAAGGTTGCAGATTGGGAGCCTGCGTTACCACCACTCCCAACCAATAGCGGTAAAAAGAAAACCAAAACAATATGCGCAGCAATGATGTCTTCATAATGGGCGATCCCAATACTCGAAAGTAGGCTGCCAAAGACCAGAAATACTAGCCAAAAAACACGTTGTCTAAATAACAATAATATTGGTGCTGAACGAATACTGATATTTTCTTTAAGCTCTACCGCCCCACTTTTCAAAAAGTCTTCGGTAAATTCTTCTTGGAATACATCCATAGCATCATCATAAGTGACGATACCGAGTAGATGATCATCATGATCTAAAATGGGTAAGGCGATAAAATCATAGTGGCTTAATTTTTTTGCCACTGATTCCTGATCTTCATCCACCCGTCCGTAAATGACCTCAGTGGTCATGACTTCTTGTACCGTTTTATCCAAAGGTGCTTGCACAATTTCTCGAAGAGAAATTACACCCTCAAGTTTCTGAAATTGATTGGTAATATAGATCAGATATAAGGTTTCAGTATCTTTGGCGGAATGGCGCAAAATCTCTAAAGCTTGTTGCATTGAGATGTCTGATGGCAAAGTGACATAATCAGATGTCATGATCGCACCAGCTGTTTCCTCAGCATACAGTGCCAAAGATTGAACTTGCTGCTTTGTTTCTCGATCTAAATTCGCAAAAACAAATGTTTTTATTTGATCCGGTAAAGCTTTGTACAAATCAGTTCGAGCATCTGAATGCATTGAACCAATTAACTGGACTGTACTTTTACCGTCCATTTTTTTAACCAACTGTACTTGATGATTGAGTGGCAGAAATTCAAATACATATGCTGCGTTTTCTAAATGGTGGATAAGTTGTATTTGTTGATCAATTTCTAATTGCTGTAAAAACAAAGCCAAATCTGCAGGATTAATCGTATCCGCAATATGATCAATCTGAGCGACATCAGAATTGATCAATGCTTGTTGTAATGCTTCAATTTTATGATCTTGTTTAATTTGATCCATAATCGCTTCATTTATTATCGTTTAGAATTACGCAAGGCATGCTAACACTAATTGAAAATGTTAGTGCGTATTGATCTTGTCAAAAACTGATATTTAAAAATGGATTAAATCAACCGCAGTACCATACTCGCTGTACTGCGGATACCATATTAAGTTTCAGATGCTGATTTTGATTTATATTTGAAAATATTCCGAACGATAACAAACATAAAGGGAATAAAGACTAGAACTAAAATTGTGCCGAAAATTACCCCACCAAGGACACTTACACCAATTTCTTGACGACTGGCAGCACCAGCACCTGAAGCAAATACCAAAGGTATAACCCCTGCACCAAAAGCAAGCGAGGTCATTATAATTGGACGTAAGCGCAAACTTGCACCTTGTAAAGCAGCAGCAATCGCGTTAGCTCCACGCTCCTGAGCGATTGCCGCAAATTCAACAATTAAGATGGCATTTTTACATGACAACCCAATCGTCGTAAGTAACGCAATTTGGAAGTAGATATCGTTTGGAAATCCGACCAACCAACTAAAAATAATATTACCGCCAATACCCAATGGAATAGCAGCAATCACAACAGAAGGTATCGACCAACTTTCATATAAGGCAGCTAAACATAGAAAGATAAAGCCAACAGAGATGAGATAAAGCCAAATGGCTTGTGTACTCGATTGTTGCTCTTGAAACGATAATCCACTCCACGCTAGCCCAACCCCGTCCAATTGATCAACCATAGACTTGATATCACGCATTGCAGCACCACTGCTCACATTTTTTGCAGTGTCAGCTTCCATTTGTAGCGCGGAATAACCTTGGAAACGAGTCACCACATCAGGGCCTCCATCCCAATCCACAGTGGCAAAATTACCAAATGAAATCATTTGATTTTGATTGTTTCGTACAGACCATAAATTGAGATCTTCAGGCTTTGAACGATACTCGGCATCACCCTGCATCATGACGCGTTTAATACGTCCGCGATCAATAAAGTCGTTCACATAGGAACCACCCCAAGCTGCAGCCAAAGTGCTATTAATCGCAGATTGTGAAAGACCATTCGCCATCACTAATTTTTGATTGATATTCACTTTCAATTTGGCTTTATCTGGATTAGAGCGTTTGCCCAAATTTTCAAAAGTTGTGAAGTTGATTGCCTGTCGCTCTAGCGCTTGAAATTGATCTTCTAAATACTGTCGTCCTTGTCCATTTAAATCTTGCAGCCAAAACTCGATACCGTTGGTATCGCCAAGACCACTTACAGAACCTGGTAAGCTCACCATAATCCGAGCGCGACTGTCTTTTCTAAAGAACTCCATCGCTCGTTCACGAATGGCTTGTGCAGAGTTTGCCTCGCCCGGACGATCATCCCAATGATGTAATGCTACAAATCCTGTTCCTAAATTTTGACCCGTTCCTGAAAAATTTCGTCCATAACGAATTTGAACCAACCTAACATTCTGTTTTTCTTGTTCAAGAAAATACTCTCGAATACTTTCACCAACAAGCTGACTTTCTGTCATAGGTGCGCCTTCAGGTAAACTGAATTGGACACTGATAAAACCTTGATCTTCACTTGGAATAAAGCTGGTTGGAAGCGACTTATAAAACAAAGCAAAAATCACAATTAACCCAGCAAAACTGGTTAAAACGATCCATTTTAGTGACAGGCTTTTTTCAACCCACTTTAGATAATGCAATCGTAATGATTCCATTTTTGCGTTAAACCATTTCGCCCATTTTGCTTCTTTTTGTTTGGGTTTAAGAATAATCGCACACAATGCTGGTGTGAGAATTAACGCGACCAACAATGACAGTGACATGGCTGCAATCAAGGTAATTGAAAACTGACGGTATATAACTCCTGTCGATCCTGTAAAAAAAGCCATCGGAATAAATACTGCAGTTAGCACCACTGTAATTCCAATTAAAGCCCCCGTCATCTCTTGCATAGATAAGATAGACGCTTGCTTTGCAGATAGCCCCTTTTCATGCATCAAACGTTCGACATTTTCGACCACCACAATTGCATCATCTACAAGTAATCCAATCGCAAGAACTAATGCAAAAAGTGTCAATGTATTGATGGTCATTCCGAGCGCAAATAAGACGGCAAAAGTGCCCAAAATAACAATTGGAACCGTGACCGTTGGAATAAGTGTTGCGCGCCAGCTTTGTAAAAAGATAAACATGACCAACACGACCAAGATAATGGCTTCAACTAAGGTCTTTACAACTTCTTTAATGGACTCTTGAACAAACGGCGTGTTATCTCGTGGGTAGACAATTTGATAGCCTTCAGGAAGTTTTTTCTTAATGTCCTCAAGGACTTCTTTAATTTTAGCTGAGGTTGCAAGAGCATTTGCACCAGATGACATTGAAACAGCCAAGCCTGCTGAAGGTGATCCATTAATGGTATTAAAAGCTTGATAATTTTCAGCACCTAACTCAACGCGTGCTACATCTTTTAAATAAATAAAACTTCCATCAGGGGTCGCTTTGACAATGATATTTTTAAATTCATCGACTGTTCTTAGTCGTGATCCAGCGGTAACTTTTGCATTAAGATACTGGTCTGCTACTGTCGGTAAATCTCCGATTCCACCTGCAGCAACTTGTGTATTTTGTGCTTCAATTGCAGCACGAATATCACTAGGCATCAACTGATATTGTTTTAGTAAATTCGGATCTAACCAAATACGCATGGCATATTGAGAACCAAAGACATCAACCTCACCAACACCTTCTACACGCGCAATTTCTGGTTCAATGTGATCAGCCAAATAATCTGACAACGCAATATTGTTACTTTGGTTCGTAGTGTCATATAACCCCACCACCATAAAGGTGTCACCTAAGGATTTATAAACATTGACCCCTTGACGCTGCACATCTTCAGGCAAACGATTGATCACGCCATTAATGCTATTTTGAACTTGGACTTGTGCTGTGTCTGGATCAGTTCCATTTTCAAAACTTAAACTAATTCGACTATTTCCAGATGCATTACTGGTAGAGCTAAAATAAAGTAAGTTATCAATTCCTTTAATTTGTTGTTCTATGACCTGTGTGACACTTTCCTCAACTGTTTCGGCATCAGCTCCTGTGTAAGTTGCTGATACAGTAATTCTTGGCGGAGCAATATCAGGATAGCGTTCTACCGGTAAGCTCATCACCGCAAATATACCAATTGCCATGACAATAATCGCAAGTACGCCAGCAAAAATAGGTCGTTCAATAAAGAACTTAGATAACATAGTCGTTAAGCCGTCAAAAGAATTCTAGAAAGTGTTTTCATTAAAATATATAAAAATTTAATTGATATTCAGTGACTATGAATAAAAAAACAAGAACTAATAACAGAAACGATCAACATTGATCGAATTAAGAAGAAAATATGAAGCCTTTATCTTGAACCGCTTATCTGATCCTTATGAAAAAAATATGCGCAATTTCTCAAAAGTAAAAAACTTCTAAAATTACGCAGCATTAATGCCATCACCCCCTCCCAATTTGAGGATAGTCATATTCAATTTTTTAAAACTATATTCGAGGTACAAAAATACGAATGATTTGGGGGAAATGATGAAAAAAGCTCTTCTAACACTGGCGCTCAGCACCTATTTAGCAGCTTGTGGTGGTTCGGATAAATCCGCAAAAAATGATGATCAGATTAAAATAGGAATACTTACTGACAGCCCAGTAGCAGGTGCGACGTATATCGTGAATGGCAATAATGACAATGCGAAGAAAACCAATGCAAATGGGGAATTTGAATATCAAGATGGAGATGTCATTACATTTAAAATTGGTGATATCGAAATTGGTACTGTACAAGGCTTAGCTCGTGTGACACCGAATGAACTCGTGGATGAAGATTTAAATACAGATGAACGTAACAAGAGAATTATCAATCTACTGATTTTTTTACAATCATTGGATATCGATGAGGATAAAGAGACCATACAAATCCCAGATGATGTTTCAACTCTCTCGCCTTCAGCGATTGATTTCAGCAACACGACAAGTGATTTTAGAGAGCGACTTCAAGGTCAAATTATCAATATTCCTGAAATTGCCTCCAATATAGTAGTCAGTGAAGAGCAAGCTAAAGAACATTTTAGCGGCTCAATGCTCAAAGACATTCAAGGCGTATGGTATGCAAAAAATGATGAGTCTGAAATTGTGTTATTTATTGGAGAGAATGGCGAATATATGCTCGGTGAACCAATCCCGAACGAGCCTAATAGTTCTTCAAATGGCATGGAATACGCCAAAATAAATCTAGATGCCCTAAGTGGAAGTTTATACGCTTCTTCAATAAATAGTACTACGCCTGTGATTGATACCAATGAAGATCGGGGACTTCTCGATCATGGGGAATCGCGTTCAATGAAACTATCTTTTGACGGTTCTGTACTTAAGATTTCTGAAGCTCAAAATCCTGATGAAAGTGCAGAGTTTACGCGAGTTCCTCGAAATAATAGTGGAATTGTAGGCGCATGGCAGTCCTCAAGTGGTAAACAAATTTTCGTATTTAATTCTAATAACACTTTCATTATGGTAGATGCTATTGGCGATGATCAACCAGATCCATATGACGGACCTTGTGGTGGCCCTGGTATTGAGTATGGTCGTTATCAATTACGCGACAACAAGCTCTTTGTTACCACGCCCCTCAGCATTGATACAAATGGTTGTGCTGGATTATCCGATACAGACGCGCATTTAGGCTTACCATTACAAATCTCTACTCAAAGTTTAAGCTTTACCGTAGCAGATGAAGGCACATTTACACTGACCAGAATGAATTAATTTTATCCCCCTTCAACATCTTCGTTAAAGGGGGATTACTCAATGTGCTGAAAAGCATCAATAAATTCGATCAAAATCCGCATCATTTCAGCTTGTGAGGAGCATCCTAACTTCTGATAAATCGTTTTCAGATATGTCCGCAGCGAACTCAGCGTAATCCCACATTTCAAAGCAATATTTTCAAGATGCTGATCGTCCATAAAATGCTGACAAATTTCAATTTCTCGAGCTGTCAGTTGGAATGTTGACTTCAGTAATGTTTTAGACAAGCGTTTTCGATCCTGCATTTTTGATAAGAATAATGCAATTTGATTATTGTCTAAGATCATTGAAGCTGACAGCACCTTAAGTGGTGAGACTGTGATTAAGTACGCTGATTGATGTCCATCGCTGTATAATTGCATTGCACCCCCAACTTGTTCTTGATCATGCCTCTCTAATGAATAACGCTCATTCTTTTTGAATGTGCTCTGCACTAATTTTTTTAATTGAGTATTATAAGGCTCGATTATTTTTAATCTGTTATGCAAATCTATTTCAATCATACTCGTATCATTCAAACAATCCCTCGCATACTGATTCACAAATTTAACTTCTAGATCAGATTGAATGATGAGTACACCCACATTCAACTTATCTAAAATTTCGGTGTAATTACTTCTATCATGTTGAAGATGCTTAATTTGTCGATGAATTTGAATTGCTCTTCTAAAGTGTTTAGCGATTCGTTCTAAACTTTGTAATTCAGCAGCCTCATAAGCAACTGCAACTGATGGTCGATGTACCGCAAGTACGCCCCATTTATATTTTCCATACTCTAGCAATACCCCACTAAGATGACAGATGTTTGAAGGAACTAAACAATATTCATAAAAGCTTTTCAAATCCTCATTATCTGTTTCAGCGTATGATCGACAATCAATTTGATAGGCATGCTCTAATCCATAGGTATTCATTAACTCACCATGAATACGCATGTCTACGAAATCTAAGTTATACGTTTGATAATTTTGAATTCCATCAATCGGGATATTAATAGTGTAAATAAAATTTTGTTCGGGCCGAAGCTGATCAAAGTAAGTAAAGATCGCCGTTGAACTCTGTGTAAATTCCACGACCTGTTTTAAAACATTTTCCCAGTGATGTGGCTTTAAGGCAGCCTCATAAATTTCTTCTATGATTTGATTTTCTTGAACAGTTAACATCATCACCCCCAATCATGGTGTTAATGTTCCTTTAGATTAGCGCTCTACTAGGCTTTTATTCAATATTTACAATAGTATTCAAATATTTATCAGACAGATGACAAAAAAATCCCCGCTTAATGCGGGGATTTTTTAGGCTGTGGGATGAATTACATCATACCGCCCATACCACCCATACCGCCCATGTCAGGCATAGCTGGTTTATCTTCTGGGATCTCTGTAATCATGCACTCAGTTGTTAACATTAAGCCCGCAACAGATGCAGCATGTTCAAGAGCAGAACGAGTTACTTTCGCTGGATCAAGGATACCCATCTCTAGCATATCGCCGTATTCACCAGTCGCAGCGTTATAACCAAAGTTGCCTTCGCCATTTTTAACTGCATTGATCACTACAGATGGTTCGTCACCTGCATTAGATACGATTTGACGAAGTGGCGCTTCAATCGCACGACGAAGGATGTTGATACCTACGTTTTGATCATCGTTAATACCCGTTACACCATCCAGTGCTTTAGCTGCACGTACTAATGCAACACCACCACCCGCAACAACACCTTCTTCAACAGCAGCACGAGTTGCATGAAGAGCATCGTCTACACGATCTTTCTTCTCTTTCATTTCAACTTCAGTTGCAGCACCGATTTTAATCACTGCTACACCGCCAGCTAATTTAGCAACACGCTCTTGAAGTTTTTCTTTGTCGTATTCTGAAGTTGATTCTTCGATTTGCGCACGAATTTGTTGAACACGCTCAGCAATTTGATTCGCATCGCCTGCACCATCAACAATCACTGTGTTTTCTTTAGATACAGTTACTTTGTGTGCAGTACCTAAATGTTCAAGTGTTGTTTGATCTAACTGCATACCGATTTCTTCAGAAATCACAGTACCACCAGTTAAGATCGCGATATCTTGAAGCATTGCTTTACGACGATCACCGAAGCCTGGTGCTTTAACAGCACATACTTTGATGATGCCACGCATGTTGTTTACAACAAGCGTTGCAAGTGCCTCACCTTCGACATCTTCAGCGATGATAAGAAGTGGTTTACCTGTTTTCGCAACTGCCTCAAGAACAGTAATCAACTCACGAATGTTGCTTACTTTCTTATCAACAAGAAGGATAAATGGGTTTTCCAATTCAGCAGTCAATGTATCTTGTTTGTTTGCGAAGTATGGAGAGATATAACCACGGTCAAACTGCATACCCTCTACAACATCTAGAGAATCTTCAAAGCCTGAACCTTCTTCAACAGTGATTACACCTTCTTTACCCACTTTTTCCATCGCTTGAGCGATCAGTGAACCAACAGTCGTATCAGAGTTCGCAGAAATCGAACCAACTTGTTCAATCGCTTTAGAATCAGATGCTGGTTTAGCCGTTGCTTTAATATCTGCAACAACAGCTTTAACTGCAATATCAATACCGCGTTTCAAGTCCATTGGGTTCATACCCGCAGTTACTGACTTGATCCCTTCGTTCAAAATTGCTTGAGCTAAAACAGTTGCCGTTGTAGTACCGTCACCTGCGATGTCATTTGTTTTAGAAGAAACTTCACGAACAAGTTGAGCACCCATGTTTTCAAACTTGTCTTTTAATGTTATTTCTTTCGCTACAGAAACACCATCTTTAGTGATGTGTGGCGCACCGAATGAACGATCGATAACAACGTTACGGCCTTTAGGACCAAGTGTAACTTTAACCGCATCTGCAAGGATATTCACACCTGCGATCATTTTTGTGCGAGCTGAATCACCAAACTTAACGTCTTTAGCTGACATATTTGACTCCGAATATTATTAAAATTACTAAATCTGATTGATTAAATGAGTAGTATTAAAAAGAATAAATTAGCCTTCTAAAACAGCTAAAATATCTGACTCTTTCATGATTAATAGTTCTTCGCCATCTACTTTCACAGTTGTTCCTGCATAAGTACCAAACAATACCTTGTCACCTACTTTTACATCTAAAGCGCGAACGCCATTGTCAGTGATCTGACCATTACCAACTGCAATAATTTCACCTTGAGCAGGCTTTTCTGCAGCAGAACCTGGCAATAAAATGCCGCCAGCTGTTTTTGTTTCTTCTTCAACACGACGAATTACTACACGGTCATGTAATGGACGAATGTTGCTCATAAAAATACTCCATCAGACTAAGTCTTTTGATTAATAGTCGTGATCTTAATTTCCTTAGATCACCACCAAAATTATTTGATGTCACTTTTGTGGGGATGGAAAAAATTGCTTCAAGGGGAAAATGAAAAAAAATTTAATTTTTTGTATTTTTTTTAGACATTTCTATAATTTAGCCTTCATTCCGATTTGCAACTAAATAAAATTTCTTGAATCTCGAATCAAACCGATATTCACGCACCTTCAGTTTTTCATCAATTAGATTAAAACTATTTGAAAAGTCATGATGTAAACGATGTGACGTAGCGGTACCTGCATGAATATCCAATATTGGATGTTGAGCATTAAGTTGGAAAATCTTATTCAGATCATAAACAGCAGATACATGTAAATGACCATGTAGAATTGCATTCAACCCTGAGCTTGCCCATGTCTTTAGGGCTTTTTCAGTATTTTTAGGACGATCTTTAGACATATTTATACCATGATCACCACTATAGAAAGGTTGATGCGTAAGCAGAATTTTTAATTTATCTTGAGGAGCCAATTTCATTTTTTGATTAATTTCCTGAATTTGAAACTCAGTAATACGACCTTTCGTATGATACTTAGGATGAATTGTATTGATTCCTATAATATAAAAATGCTCAGTCTCTAAGGTCTGTTCCATTTCACCAAAAAACAACTTATACCGATGAAACGGACTTAAAAATCTGCGCCATAAATGAAACAAAGGAATATCGTGATTACCCGGAATCACAATATAAGGAACATTAAGTTCTTCTAGAAATTTTTTGCAGTGATAAAACTGTGAAAATCTTGCCCTTTGAGTGAGATCACCACTGACCACAATAGCTTCGATCAAATGTTCTGCAACAAAGTGAGCAATTGCATCTAAACAGTCTTGTTGCTCAGTTCCAAAATGCAAATCAGACAAATGTAAAATCATTGTGGCACCATCAAGGTCAGTGCATTTCTTTCAACATGAATATCTAATGGTGAATCCAGTTGAATAATTTCTCCATCGATTGCTACTGTCATTTTTTTTTGATGAGAACGTATACGCACATGATCCGCACTGAAACTATATACGTCTGCTGCCTGAT
This sequence comes from Acinetobacter sp. Ver3, assembly GCF_000632455.1. Lineage (GTDB taxonomy): Bacteria > Pseudomonadota > Gammaproteobacteria > Pseudomonadales > Moraxellaceae > Acinetobacter. The sequence continues at coordinate 26,963 of NZ_JFYL01000022.1, read as the reverse complement.
CTAATTTTCCACGAACGAGTTGGATGAGTGTTTTAAAAATACTCAGCTTATCCGTGCGAGCAAGTACAACTCCCGCAACCCGACCCTCTTCTGCCGTTTTAGCGATATTGAGGTTCATTTCTTTTAATTGAAGTTGGTTATTGCCTAAAAATAATAAAGGGGTTTTAACTGCATAATTTACACCATCCACCTCAATTTCTAACTTTAATTCTTTACGATCACGAATCAACACATCTAAGCCAGAAGTATAGGCATGTAATGGCAGACGCCCTAGTTTTTGGTTATATAACTCTCTTTTTTTAATAAACAATGGATAAAGACCCAAACTCGCATTATTTAGATAAATAGCATCATTAATTTTTGCCACATGCACTGCTTTAGGCTTACCTTCAACCACAAGTTTTGCAGCTTCGAGAATATCTAAAGGAATATTTAAAACCCGTGCAACATAATTGAATGTGCCTAAAGGTAAAATTGCCAAAGGGATGGTTTGATGTAATAAATAATTAGCCACAGAATTTAACGTTCCATCTCCCCCGGCAACCACAATTACCCCCTGATTATCATGATTTAAATGTCGAAGATGAACTTTTTCGATGAGTGCTTGAATACTCATTTCTGATGCAATATCAAAAACTTGTATTTCAAAACCTAGATCTGTCCAATAACGCATGAGTTGCTCATAAATTTGATCATTATTGGTGGCATGAAATCCAGATTTTTCATTAAAAATCATAGACAAAGGCTTAAGCATTGAATTCATTTTATGGCTTTAAAAATTGAATTACTTTAAAATTTCGTCTATTTACTACTCAATTAAAAGCCAATTTATGTAATTTTTAAATGACGTTCATTTGATTTTTCGATGATGAGAATTGATCTCAAAATTTAACCAAACTATTGTTTAATATAAATATTTTAACTAAAAATACTAAACATAAAAATTAAACATGAAAAAGAAATCATTCATTTTTAAAAAAAATATATAATGATTACATGCACTTAATACCATCAAAGTCTTAAGCGGTATTTCAGCCTTTGGTCTTATTTTTTTTATGAAAATATGCTTTAATACAGCCACTTTTTTTCATACTGAATCTAGAGTCTGCAAACCAGCATCTAGATATTATTTGTACACCACATTGTACACTTTTGATATAGGCCTCACCATGACCCAAGTGAACGCACCAGAATTCGTTCGTCACCCTAAGCTTATTGCTTGGGTGGAAGAGATTGCTAAACTAACAAAACCAGCAAAAATTGAATGGTGTGACGGTAGCGCAGAAGAATATCAACGTTATATCGACTTGATGATCGCTAACGGCACAATGCAAGCGCTTAACCAAGAAAAGCACCCTGGTTCATATCTTGCAAACTCTGATCCTTCTGACGTTGCTCGAGTTGAAGACCGTACTTTTATCTGCTCTGAAAACAAAGAAGATGCTGGCGCAACTAACAACTGGGAAGCTCCAGCGGTTATGCGTGAAAAATTAAACGGTTTATTTGACGGTTCTATGAAAGGTCGTACTTTGTACGTTGTACCTTTCTCTATGGGTCCTTTAGGTTCTCATATTGCTCACATTGGTATCGAACTTACTGACTCTCCTTATGTTGCAGTCAGCATGTCTAAAATGGCTCGCATGGGTAAAGCTGTTTATGACGTTCTAGGTACTGATGGCGAATTTGTTCCATGTGTACACACTGTAGGTGCACCATTGGAAGAAGGTCAAAAAGACGTTGCTTGGCCTTGCAACAAAGAAAAATACATCGTGCATTACCCAGAAACTCGTGAAATTTGGTCATTCGGTTCTGGTTACGGCGGTAACGCATTGCTTGGTAAAAAATGCTTAGCATTACGTATCGCATCATTCATGGGTCGTCAACAAGGCTGGTTAGCTGAACACATGCTCATCCTTGGTGTGACAAATCCACAAGGTGAAAAACACTACATCGCAGCTGCATTCCCATCTGCTTGTGGTAAAACAAACTTTGCAATGTTAATTCCACCAGCAGGTTATGAAGGTTGGAAAATTGAAACTGTAGGTGACGATATTGCTTGGATCAAACCAGGTGAAGATGGTCGCTTATATGCAATCAACCCTGAAGCAGGTTTCTTCGGTGTAGCGCCTGGTACTAACACGAAGACGAACCCGAACTGTATGGCTACGCTTCATAAAGACGTGATCTATACAAACGTTGCTGTGACTGACAACGGTGAAGTATGGTGGGAAGGTCTTTCTAAAGAAGCGCCTGCTAACCTAACTAACTGGAAAGGTCAACCACACACTGGTGAAGAAAAAGCGGCTCATCCAAATGCGCGTTTCACAGTTTCAGCTGGTCAATGCCCTTCTATTGATGCTGACTGGGAAAATCCAGCAGGTGTTCCAATCTCTGCGTTCATCTTTGGTGGTCGCCGTGCGGACACAGTGCCTCTAATTTCAGAAGCATTTGACTGGGTTGACGGTGTTTATAAAGCTGCAACGATGGGCTCTGAAACAACTGCTGCTGCTGTTGGTCAACAAGGTATTGTTCGTCGCGATCCATTTGCGATGCTTCCATTTGCTGGCTACAACATGGCTGACTACTTCACGCATTGGTTAGAAATGGGTGAGAAAGTTGGCGAGAAAGCTGCAGCTGCTGGTAACAAGCTTCCTGGTATTTACAACGTGAACTGGTTCCGTCGTGATGCTGAAGGCAACTTTGTATGGCCTGGTTTCGGTCAAAACATGCGTGTTCTTGAGTGGATTATCGATCGCTGTGAAGGTCGTGCTGACGCTGTTGAAACTCCAATTGGTCGTGTTCCAACATACGAACAGTTGAACTGGACTGGTTCTGACTTTACGAAAGAACAATTTGACCTTGTGACTTCTCAAGACAAAGATCAATGGATCAAAGAACTTGAAAGCCACACTGAATTATTCAACAAACTTGGTGATCGTTTACCAGAAGCGTTGAAAAAACGTCAAGCTGAGCTTTTAGAAGCGGTTAAATCTGCTTAAGCATGATGAGAAAAAAGGTCACTTCGGTGACCTTTTTTTTACTTCAAACAAACTGAATAAAGTGTATTTAGTAACGTTTATTAGTACCAATAAGTTGTCACACTTATGGCATACTGATTTAAACAGCTTATTAGGATCGAATAATGAAAAAAATAGAAATGATTGGCTCTTGTTTAATCGCCCTTATGCTTACAGCCTGTCAATCTGTTCCGCGACAGCACAATGGAGCTACAGGATATCAAATTGAAAATAAATCAGAGAATTCTGCCACTATTTCGTATACCCTCTCTGCACGTGCCAACCAAAATATTGATGAACACAAATTGCAACGCACTTGCCAACAAGTTTTAGGACATACTCAACAGTATAAAACCACCATTTTGAGTGTAAATGAAATTGCCAATCCCAATTACAAAACTCAAGAAACTCAACAGGTTCAAATTGGCCAATCACGAACATCTTTCGGACTCTCAAACACTCAAAGTCTATACAGCAATGAAGACTACAATACACGTCTTTCTTTAGAAACTAAGCCTAGTCTCTTACAAGTGGTTCGCTTTAACTGCACACTCTAAACTTAAGACACTCAATGTACTTCATTGAGTGTCTTATAAAAACTGACATTTCTAAATTCAGGTGATTCATCTAAGTCTGGCCATGTCGTTGCACTGCGCTCATCAAGCTTTTCATACTTCGGATGACTAAAGTTTTTCACACGACTATCCGCCACCCATACCTCGGGTGCAAATTTTAAAAACTCATCTAAGAAGAAACGATTGCAATGGTCATACAACACATCAGCCGCCAACAAGATATCAACCTGCTCAGCTTTATATAAGTCATCCAAATATTCAAGCTCAACATCATTCAATTCAGCATTGGCACGACACGCATCCAAACTAACTTGATCAATGTCACAACAAATGACTCGTTTTGCCCCAGCCATTTTCGCCGCAATAGCAACTACGCCTGAACCTGCGCCAAAGTCTAAAACCACTTTGTCTTTCACATGATGCGGTTCAGTCAATAACCATTGTGCCATTGCTAAACCTGATGCCCAACAGAAAATCCAATATGGCGTATCATTCCATATACGACGAATAACTTCATCATCTAGCTTATCGGTTGGAAAAACAGGTGGAATGAGCCAAAGTGAAATTGGTGTATCAGGCAATTGCTGTGCATGAAGTTCACAACCTGGAATCACATCATGTAAGGCTTTGAGTAAATGTTCAGGCGCTTTAGGAAATTGGAAAGTACAGCTCATTGGATTTTATTTTTAAATATACAAAATTTGAGTTTCAAATACGAAACCTAAATTAATAAAGAGAATTCCCTCTCCTTTTAAAGGAGAGGGTTAGCGAGAGGATTTATCTAACTCAATACCCTCAACCCCAACCCTCTCCCTGAGCCGTATACGGCGCAAGAGAGGGAGATAATATTAACCTAAAGCTTTTTCAGCTGCTTCAACTGTTTGACGAATCAACGTTGTGATTGTCATTGGACCTACACCACCCGGTACTGGTGTGTAAGCTGAAGCAATATCTTCAATACCAACAAGTTGAATATCGCCCACACCACCGCCATCACGTGGATGGAAACCAGCATCAACAACTACTGCACCAGGTTTAATCCAATCTTTTTGAATCAATTCAGCTTTACCCACTGCACCCACAATGATATCCGCTTGCTTCACAAAGCTAGCAAGGTCTTGTGTTCGAGAGTGACAAATCGTTACAGTAGCATTCGCCTCGAGAAGCATAGCTGCCATTGGCTTACCCAAAATTGCAGAACGACCTACAACAACCGCATGCTTACCTTCGATTTCGATGTTGTTTTCTTTCAGAATCGTCATAATACCTGCCGGTGTCGCAGAACCGTAAGCCGCTTCACCCATTGCCATACGACCATAACCAAGGCAAGTAACACCATCCACATCTTTTTCAAGTGAGATCGCATCAAAACACGCTCGCTCATCAATTTGCGCTGGTACTGGATGTTGTAAAAGAATACCGTGAACATCAGGATTTGCATTGAGTTTTTCAATTTCAGCAAGCAATTGTTCTGTCGTCGTTTCTTTTGGTAGTTCAACTTTAAGTGAATCCATACCAACACGGCGGCATGCATTACCCTTCATACGCACATAAGTTGCAGATGCACCATCGTCACCTACTAAAATCGTCGCAAGAATTGGAGTACGTCCTGATTTTGCTTTTAACGCTTCTACGCGAGTTAACAAATCAGCCTCAATTTGTTTTGCCAATGCACGACCATCTAAAACTAATGCCACGGCACATCTCCCAAGTGTTGATATGAATCAATTTCGCACATTCTACATGAATATTTTAAATAATTTCCGTTATATGCTGTTTTTCTGCACATACGAATAAAAGCACTATTGTTTTTTTTTCAGAGCTTGTTAATATACGCATCAACAAGACATGGCGGGGTGGCAGAGTGGTCATGCAGCGGACTGCAACTCCGTGTACGCCGGTTCGATTCCGACCTCCGCCTCCATCTTGTTAAGCCCGAGTGGTGAAATCGGTAGACACAGGGGATTTAAAATCCCCCGCCCACAAAGCGTGCCAGTTCGAGTCTGGCCTCGGGCACCATTCTTCCAATACAGAATAATGGTGTAAATAAAGAACCCAGCGTAAGCTGGTTTTTTTATGTCTGCATTTTCTTTAAACTCATCTGCTATAATCACTCATCTTCAGAATTTCATATTCAAATGAATCAAAATCAGCAAGTTGCTCAATATCTTCAAGAACTAAAACAACAATATCCTCAAGCGTTTAAAAAAAACTTCTTGCTCTATAGTCAGTTAAAGACCAAAGGGATTCTAGATGAGCGTAAAGAACTGATCCCGCTTGCACTTGCATTAATGATTTTCCTTCCTTGCTCATATTTGTTAACCCTTTTGCTTAAACAACACATTATTTTTTTAGAAGGCTTTCAATCTGGTGGGAGTGCTGTTTTGTGTATCATGTTATTTTTTATGCTGATTACGCCAATCATCCTCAAACAGATCAAGCACAGTAGTATCTCAACTTACCAGCAACTTAAAAATACCCCATTCAAACTGACCATCCTCATTCTTTTACAAAGTTTAAATATCGCTTTTATGGAAAGTTGGTTCTTACAGGGAATTTTGTTTTATTTCGCTATGAATTTTGGTTTCGTTAAATTTTATAAAGAGAATTTATTCCGAGAAAATACTTCGAAAGAAAACTATTACTACATTCAAGAAATTCGTAGAGCGGCTTTCTGGAGTTATAAACAAAATTTTAAGCTTTACTTAAAACTAATCTTTTCATCGAAAAACTCAAAGCAGCATCAATTACTGATTGAACAAAAACAAAAAAATGCGCAACTTTATGTTCATTTGATGAACTATGAAAACAAATTGTGTATGCGCTACAAGCATACCGATATTGAAAAATATATCGATAGCATTATGTAGCGCTACGATCAACTTGCTTGCTGCATTACTTTAATTATATTCAAATTGGTATCATATGTGGTCGAGTGCAATCTCAGTTGATCAACTTGATACTCCTGTGAATGAATATCTGTTAAAAACAACCAATCTGCACTCAATTGCGTAGAATCAAAGCTCAATTTTAAATAGCCTCGTTGATTCAAATTACAAAAGCTTAATTCATCAATCAATTGGATAAACACTTGTTCAAATTGTTGCATTAAGTTCTCAGGTAAATTGAGATATTTCTCCATACCTGGTGAAGAAACTGAACTTGTTGCTAATTCAATCCCCACCTTCTCACCATTTTGTTGATGTAATGCAGACTCCCACGCATTATGGGTATCTCCAGCCAACACAACAACTTTCTTCTGATACTGCTCATACAAAGCATAAACACGCTCACGCTCAGCATAATAACCATCCCAAGCGTCTAAATTATAAGGAATCACGGTTAGGATTCTTAATAATTCAGCGTCAGTTAAGCTCGGGTCACTATTTTTATAACGCAATTTAATCGCGACCAACTCCATCAGACGTTTTTGAGCTTCTATTAAAAAGTTGTCATCTACCATTCCACTTTTGGCGACATTTAATATTTGTAATACCTCAGCAGGTACCAACATTTTCGCCATCAATACTTGCTGACCCAGTACATTCCATATTGCACGAGAGCTCTGCAGACTATTCGCCAACCAGTTTAACTGATCTATCCCTATTAGCTGTCGCTGCTCATTCAATAACGCCGCTCTAAATTGCTCAACATTTAGATTTTCACCATCCATAAATGAAGCAAAAGCCAGTTGCTCATCACGTGCCAACATACGTGTATCTAGCATATTAAGTTGAACTAAATCACCAAAATTAAACTGACGATAAATATGAAGAATATCATTTTTGCTTTTTTCGCGAATTGGCATCCATTCAAAATAAGCGGTTAGGGCTGCTGTTCTTCGTACTACGAAATCTCCCTCTAGATCAGGTTGATGATTCTGCGCACCAGCTCGCCATGCATCATTTGTCAGCTCATGATCATCCCAAATCAGAATAAATGGATGACGTTGATGAACCGCTTGTAAATCAGGATCTGTTCGATATTTTGCATAACGTTTTCGATAATCTTCTAGACGGTAAATCTCGTTTTGATTATCCACATCGAGTGTTCTACCAAGCTTTTCAGCTTGTTCAGTTGCATACCCATCTTTGCCATATTCGTAAATATAGTCGCCCAGATGCAGCACAGCATCCACGTCCTGCTTCGCAACTTCACGATACACATAAAAATAACCAGCTGGATAATTTGAGCATGAGCATACGGCAAAGTTAACCGCATTGGTCTTGGTTGCTAAGGTCTTCGTACGACCAATTGGAGAATGTATCTGTCCATATTTAAATCGGTAATAATAGCGAGTATCGGCACTCAAATTAAGCACATCGACTTTCAAGCAAAAGTCTTTTGCAGCAGAGGTCTTAATTCTCCCCATCTGCACGATATTCGAAAAATTCTCATCAAGTGCAATTTCCCAATCTAACTCATATGTTGCCGTCACATCTGTAGGTGTTATTCGCGACCAAAGAATTATTCGATCCTGTAATGGATCTCCACTCGCCACTCCATGCAAAAATTCAACTTTATGCTCATTGCTGGTTTGACCATCGCCATTACATGCTGTAATCGAAACAGGCAGTGAAATCGCACCAAATCCAGCCAATGAGTTTTTAATTAATGCGCGTCTTGAGATTTTATTTTTCATTGTATTTATGAATTGGCGAGTTATTTTAACTTCGAACTTAAACCATATTTATGAAGTTAAAATTGCAATCAGATGACAATTTAATGTCCAAATATCTTAAACCATCGCCCCCAAAGTTATAATTTTTAACCTAATCAATGCAAGTTGATTGAAAAGAAAGCAAATAATACGATTTTCTCTTGCCAAGCTTAAAAGTGTCCTCTATTATTGCGCACATGCCCGAGTGGTGAAATCGGTAGACACAGGGGATTTAAAATCCCCCGCCCTCAAAGCGTGCCAGTTCGAGTCTGGCCTCGGGCACCATTCTTCTAATAGAGAATAATGGTGTAAATAAAGAACCCAGCGTAAGCTGGTTTTTTTATGACTAGTGTTTAGTCACAACAATAACAACACAAAAAAAATAGAGAGCGATTTACCACTCTCTATTTGAAACAAGTTCTTCCATTTCGATATCTAAGAATCCCTCTTCCTGAACGACCATCATCATTGCCTCAGCAATATAGTCTGCTGCTGCATCATCAAGAGAAGAGTCAAGATCTTCGAACTGAGGTTTCATCTCATTAATTTCCGCCACAATATCATTGGCGATTTGATAAATCTCAGCATCGGAATTCACCTTAGATACCTTCTTTGAGAATTTTTCAATGAGTTGCTGAATTTCAGCCACGAGAATATCAGGATAATATTCATCGTCGAACATCGGGAGAAGTACATCATTCAACATATTAAAGCTCAAGTAATAGCATTAACAAAAACCGAGCTTATATAACACAAGCTAGACATTAAACCAACAATAAAAACGAGGAGTAAATCTCACTTTTAATAAAAGTATAACTAAGCTAATATTTTCATTGATGATTTTAACTGTCTTAAATCAGCCTTTAATTTAACTGACACTATTCATTGCTGCCCAAATTTGAATAGCTTGCACCATTTCTTTTACATCATGTGCTCTGACCATACATACTCCTTGCTGTATGCTTAACAGATGCCCCGTCACCGAACCCACTGCACGCTCATGGGCAGGTACACCACCTAAAGCTTCACCAATAAATCGCTTACGAGATAATGCAGAAAGTATTGGATATCCCAACTCATTTAATTTATACAACTCTTTTAATAATTTCAGGTTTTGATGTGCATTTTTTGCAAATCCGAAACCCGGATCAATCATGATATTTTCAGGTTTAATTCCTGCATTTAATGCTGCATCTAATCGAGTTTGCAATTCTGAAATCACATCTAAAGTAATATCATCATATTGATCCAACTGGTTCATTGTGGTTGGCTCACCACGCATATGCATGATAATGACTGGAATATCTAATTCCGCAGCTGTTTCTAAAGCATGTGGCTTTGTTAATGCTCTGACATCATTCCAAATATGCGCTCCAGCTTTAACCGCCTTTTTAATCACTTCTGGTTGAGAAGTGTCGATTGAGATCACTACATTCAATTTTGACAACGCTTCAACGACCGGAACTACACGATCTACTTCATCTTGAACATCAACAGCAGATGCGCCAGGGCGAGTTGACTCACCACCTACATCAATAACACTCGCCCCTTCAGCAATCATTTGCTTTGCTCTCTCTAGTGCCGCCTCTACACTATTGTGTTTACCACCATCACTAAACGAATCTGGCGTTACATTTAACACACCCATTACATGAGGCTTTGACAAATCAAGTTCCAATGCACCACATTTAAGAATCTGATTAGGTAAAGAGATAAGTTGCATATTGATGTTCCTAGAAAATCTATTCACATGATATCAAGTAAAATTTAAACATGAGGGATAATTTCAACACAAAAAAAAGAGCCTCATAAGAGGCTCCTTCATTTTAGCTTGCTGGTAAAGGTGGAGGCGTTGAAGGACCATCTGTAGGGGTTACATCTACAATTGGATTCTCAGCCACATATACCTTAGGTGGTTGAGGTTCACGACCTTCCATAATGTCACGGATTTGATCACGATCAATCGTTTCCCACTCAAGCAAAGCTTTTACCATCGCATGGGCAATATCTTTATTATTTTCTAAGATATCACGTGCAACTTTGTACTGCTCATCTAGGATACGGCGAATTTCACGATCAACTTCAAGTTGAGTCGTTTCAGAAATAGTACGACCACCTAGACTACCCATAAATGACTGTTGAGCATCTTCTTCATAAACCATGACACCCATCTTGTCAGACATACCGTACTTAGTCACCATTGCACGCGCCATTTTTGTTGCACGTTCAAAGTCATTAGAAGCCCCAGTCGACATCTGATTAATGAAAATTTCTTCTGCAATACGACCACCAAACAGAATAGAAAGCTCATTCAACATTTTGTCTTTGTAATGACTGGTTTGATCAAACTCTGGAAGCTGCCAAGTTACACCTAATGCCCAACCACGTGGCATGATCGTGACTTTATGTACTGGGTCTGTGCCTGGAAGCATTTCAGCTACAATCGCATGACCTGCTTCATGATAAGCCGTTGCGCGACGCTCTTCTTCACGAAGAACCATTGATTTACGCTCTGGCCCCATATAAAGCTTATCTTTTGCATCTTCAAAGTCATGCATATCGACCGTATTTTTATTACGACGTGCAGCAAATAACGCAGCTTCATTGACTAAGTTTGCCAATTGCGCACCAGAGAACCCTGGAGTACCACGTGCCAATACTTTGACATCCACACCAGTCACTGAAGGTAATTTTTTCAAATGCACATTCAGGATTTGCTCACGACCTTTAATATCTGGAAGTCCAACCATCACTTGACGGTCGAAACGTCCCGGACGAAGTAAAGCTTTATCTAGAACGTCAGCACGGTTAGTCGCAGCAATAACGATGATACCTTCATTACCTTCGAAACCATCCATTTCTACCAACATCTGGTTCAAGGTTTGTTCGCGCTCATCGTGACCACCACCAGTACCTGAACCACGATGACGACCCACCGCATCAATCTCATCAATGAAAATGATACACGGCGCATGGCGTTTCGCTTGCTCAAACATATCACGTACACGTGATGCACCAACACCAACGAACATTTCAACAAAGTCCGAACCTGAGATACTAAAGAATGGAACCTTAGCCTCTCCAGCAATCGCTTTCGCAAGTAAAGTTTTACCTGTACCCGGTGGACCTACCATCAGGACACCGCGAGGAATGCTCGCACCAAGACGCTTAAACTTTGTTGGATCTTTCAAGAAATCAACAATTTCAACGACTTCTTGTTTCGCTTCGTCACAACCCGCAACATCTGTGAAAGTGACTTTGATTTGGTCTTCTGAAAGCATTTTTGCTTTTGACTTACCAAAACTCATCGGGCCGTTTTTACCACCAGCACCGCCACCCATGTTGCGCATAAAGAACATGAATAACAAAATGATTAAAAGTACTGGAAAGCTTGCGATCAAAAGCTGCATCAATAAACCTTGACGTTGCGGAGCAGTGCCTTCAACAACGACATTATTTTTGATGAGATTCGGCATTAACTCAGGATCTTGAACCGCAGGACGAATACTCTCAAATGGAGAACCATTTACTTTTTCGCCACTAATTCGTTCACCGTCAATGGTAACTTGTTTAATTTGACCAGCATTAACCGCTGCAACAAATTCTGAATAGTTCAATGCAGCAGGCTTATCACGGTCACTAATGTTGCTGAAAATTAATATCAGCACACCAAGTATAACAAGCCATAAAACGGCATTCTTAAAGAGATCGCTCAAAGCTTTATTCCCATATCAATCTAATTTGATCATGCCCAAAATTGGGTGACCTTTAACAAAAAGCGAGTAAATCAATTTCGCAATAAAATATTCAAAAGGTACAAAATGCACATTTTTTAGCGACTTGGCAAGTCACTTTATTGCGATTTCTTTTTACGGCCCTGTCCAATTAAAAAAACTTCCTTCGAACGAGCACGCGAGGCAGCAGGCTTTGCAGTTTTTAATACTTCAAAACTGTCTACAACTTCCTTACGGAATTCGTCAAAACCAGTTCCTTGGAAAACTTTGACAACAAACTGTCCTTTCGGACCTAAAACTTTATTGGCAAAGTCTAATGCAAGTTCACACAAATAAATTTGTCGAGGTTGATCAACGGCCTTATTACCTGATGTATTGGGGGCCATATCTGAAATTACAACGTCTACAGTTCGTCCATTTAAAATATTTAACAATTTTTCGAAAACTTCCTCTTCTCGAAAGTCTCCTTGCAGGAACGTCACATCTGGAAGTGCATCCATTTCCAAAATATCTGATGCAATCACTAAACCTTTATCACCCACTAATTTTCCGGCGATTTGGGACCAGCTACCAGGTGCAGCACCAAGGTCCACGACAGTCATACCAGGTTTAATGATTTTGTATTTCTCTTGGATTTCAAGCAATTTATATGCAGCACGCGCACGATAACCTTCCTTTTGTGCTTTTTTCACAAACGGGTCATCTAAATGCTCTCTCATCCACGCACGACTACTTTTGGATAACTTCTGATTGGTAATGCGTGTTGCCATAACTCTTTAAATACACGTAATCATCTAACTTTTTATTGTACGTGAATTTTATCCCCCTTGCAGTATTCATCTGTATCTAATTCAAGATTATCGTTTATGTTTTTTTGATTTAAGTTGATCGATTATTTCTGAGAAACATAAGCGTTTGATCTCTTGATTTGCTATACTAAGTCGTTTTTAAAATTAGGTTATCTTTATGGCGGCTTTATCAATTCAGGAACGCAAACGTTTGCGTCAAATCGGACATGCACTTAACCCAGTGGTAATGTTAGGTGGTCAAGGTTTAACTGAAAATGTCATTGAAGAAACTCAACGTGCTTTAAATGATCATGAGTTAATTAAAGTAAAAATTGGCGGTGAAGATCGTGATGCTCGCGCAGCTGTCATTACTGAAATCGCCGAAGTTACTGGTGCAGAAGTTGTTCAAACCATTGGAAAAATTGCACTTTTATACAAGAAAGCGGCAAAACAAAATCCTAAACTTTCAAATCTTGTTCGCCACGCGCATCTTTCTAATTAATTTGAGTTGCATTGAATGGCAAGTTACGAACTAAATTCTTTTGACCGTTACTTTGATATCTCCCTGGTTGGTGCAATTGAACAAGTGAGTCCATACACACTAAATGTGGGCTATTGGTTACGTGACCCAAATCAATACTTAGTTTATCCAGAAATTGTAGCTGGTCATCCACGACGAGATTTTCTGTGGGAAGAAACCTGCTTTGAAATTTTCATTGGGGTGAAAGATCAGGACTTTTATCGTGAAGTCAATCTCTCCCCTTCTCAAGCTTGGCAAGCGTATCAATTTGAAGAGTATCGCTACCCTGAAGATATGCCACCACAAGCAGCTTATGACATAGAACTGAACTCACTCAAAAAGACGCACTATGGTTTAAATGTGAGCCTTGATTTAACGAAGTTTATGTTAAAACATAAATTGAAATGGCAGGATATTTTTATTGGCTTATCCGCTGTATTAAACACATCGCAAGCTAAACATTATTATGCGATGCAGCATAGTAGTCCTGAGGCTGACTTCCATAACAAGCGCGATTGGTTGCATCAGTTTTAAAAAAATAGTGAGATTTAATCTCACTATTTTTTTACCCCAATATTTAAGTTCTATAGTTGTAGACTCTTCCCACCTCTTTTAGAGTTAAGTTTTATACAACTGATCTCAACGTGTTATATCTAGTTATATTTGTAATTCCTGTTATTCATCTCTAATTTTCAAAATTGTCCTTAATCACTTGAACAGCCAAATCTGCTCTTAAATATTTCTTCACAAACACCGAAGTAGCCTCAAATCTATTTAAATTCGATCGGTTTAATTTTTAAATGCCATCATTCTAAATACCAATTTCATCTTTGAATAATTTAACCTACACTTTTAACAAACAATTCAATATTTACCTCAATTTTCCATGTTTAATTGATCTTTTCTAAAATACTTGTAGATAGACCTAATCAGTACTTTTTTCGAACTTTTAGAAAGCATCTGGAGCAACTTCAACATTTGTTCTATTTAACAAATCAGCTTTTTAGAAGCTTTGTTATTCTGTTTCAGAAACTTAGCTTATTAATTGTAAGTCTACATAAACTTTGATACATCGTGATAAAACTTAACTTTTGAATTATTAAACAATTCTTACATTCTTAGACTTTTGTCCAAAGTTTAAAAAGCAGACTTTTAAACAAATTACAAGGTATATATCTGACGAATTCAGGTTTATTTACGTGGACTTTGACAAGGTGTTTGCGTATAATGCCGTGTTAAGTTCAAGCGAGCAGATGTAAGGAGGGTGGGTTTTAAAGTAGCCTTCCTTTTTTTTCGTCTACTCGCTTTTTTACAGCCTAAATTTCAGGAGCTTTGGTTTGAGCACCCCAGCAATTTTAGCCCTTGCCGATGGTACGATCTTTAAAGGAACGTCAATCGGTGCATCGGGTAGTACGACTGGTGAAGTCGTTTTCAACACTGCCATGACTGGCTATCAAGAAATTTTGACTGACCCAAGTTATGCACAACAGCTTGTTACGCTTACCTATCCACACATTGGTAACACAGGTTGTAATGATGAAGACGCTGAGTCAGGTCGAATTCATAAAGTATGGGCAAACGGATTGATCATTCGTGACCTACCTTTATTGCACAGCAACTTCCGATCTACGCAATCTTTAGGCGAATACTTAAAATCTCACAATGTTGTCGCTATCGCTGACATTGATACACGTAAACTGACACGTATTTTACGTGCTAAAGGTGCACAAAACGGTTGTATCTTAGCTGGTGAAAATATTACAGAAGAAGAAGCTTTAGAAAAAGCTCGTGCATTCGGCGGTCTGAATGGTTTAGATCTTGCGAAAGAATGCTGTGATCCAAACGGTTTCGAATGGACTGAAGGTTCTTGGAAATTAGGTCAAGGTTTCTCCCAACCAGAAGCAAAATTCCATGTTGTTGCATATGATTATGGTGTCAAAACCAACATCTTACGTATGCTCGCAGACCGCGGTTGTAAATTAACTGTCGTGCCCGCACAAACTCCTGCTGAAAAAGTTCTTGCTCTAAATCCAGATGGCGTATTCTTATCGAATGGTCCTGGCGATCCTGCAGCATGTGACTATGCAATTGAAGCTGTAAAAACAATTGTTGAAGATGCCCGTAACGTACCTGTATTTGGTATTTGCTTGGGTCACCAAATTCTTGCTCTC
Source organism: Acinetobacter sp. Ver3 (assembly GCF_000632455.1). Lineage (GTDB taxonomy): Bacteria > Pseudomonadota > Gammaproteobacteria > Pseudomonadales > Moraxellaceae > Acinetobacter. The sequence continues at coordinate 11,498 of NZ_JFYL01000022.1, read as the reverse complement.
GCTTCTGGCGCTAAAACGGTGAAAATGCCTCATGGTCACCATGGTGCTAACCATCCTGTACAAAACATCGAAGATGGTACAGTGATGATAACTTCTCAAAATCATGGCTTCGCAGTGGATGCAGAAACATTACCTGCAAACCTTAAAGCGACGCACAAATCATTGTTCGATCAAACTCTTCAAGGGATTCATCGTACAGATAAGCCTGCGTTTAGTTTCCAAGGTCACCCAGAAGCAAGCCCAGGTCCACATGACTGCGCACCATTGTTCGATCATTTCATCGAACTTATTGAAGCATCTAAGAAGTAATTGAGGAGCAAATAATGCCAAAGCGTACGGATATTAAAAGCATCTTAATTATTGGTGCTGGTCCAATTGTTATCGGTCAGGCGTGTGAGTTTGACTACTCAGGCGCACAAGCATGTAAAGCATTACGTGAAGAAGGTTACCGTGTAATTCTGGTAAACTCTAACCCTGCAACGATCATGACTGACCCTGCAATGGCAGATGCAACGTATATCGAGCCAATCACTTGGCAAACAGTTGCAGCGATCATTGAGAAAGAACGCCCAGACGCAGTTCTTCCAACAATGGGTGGTCAGACTGCATTGAACTGTGCCCTTGCCCTTGATGAGCATGGCATTTTAGAAAAATTCAATGTTGAATTGATTGGTGCAACGAAAGAAGCGATCGAAAAAGCGGAAGACCGTAAACTTTTCGACCAAGCAATGCGTAAAATTGGTCTTGAATGTCCAAAAGCAGCAATCGCTGAATCAATGGAAGAAGCTTTAGAAATTCAAGCACGTTTCGGCTTCCCAGTGATTATCCGTCCATCATTTACCATGGGTGGTTCAGGCGGTGGTATCGCATACAACAAAGAAGAATTCCTTGAAATCTGTGAACGTGGTTTCGACCTTTCTCCAACAAAACAATTATTGATCGATGAGTCTTTAATTGGTTGGAAAGAATACGAAATGGAAGTTGTTCGTGACAAAAACGACAACTGTATCATCGTCTGTTCGATTGAAAACTTTGACCCAATGGGCGTACACACAGGTGACTCAATCACTGTTGCACCTGCGCAAACATTAACAGATAAAGAATATCAGTTAATGCGTAATGCATCTTTAGCAGTGTTACGTGAGATTGGTGTAGAAACTGGTGGTTCTAACGTACAGTTCGGTATTTGTCCAAATACTGGCCGTATGGTTGTGATCGAGATGAACCCACGTGTATCTCGTTCTTCTGCATTGGCTTCAAAAGCAACTGGTTTCCCTATTGCGAAAATCGCTGCGAAATTAGCGGTTGGTTATACCCTTGATGAGCTTAAAAATGACATCACTGGTGGTACCACTCCAGCTTCCTTCGAACCTGCGATTGACTACGTTGTAACTAAAGTTCCACGTTTCAACTTTGAGAAATTCCCACAAGCTGACGCAACTTTAACCACACAGATGAAATCTGTTGGTGAAGTGATGGCGATTGGTCGTAACTTCCAAGAGTCTGTAAACAAAGCACTTCGTGGTCTTGAAGTAGGTGCAACTGGCTTTGATGAAAAAATCGAAGTGGGTGCTGAAGGCGCGCGTGAGAAAATCCTACAAGAACTACGTGTTCCAGGTCCTGAGCGTATTTGGTACGTGGCTGACGCATTCCGTCACGGTTTTACATTAGAAGATGTATTCCAAGCGACTAAGATCGACAAATGGTTCTTGATCCAAATCGAAGACATCATCAAAACAGAAAACCAAATCAAAACTTTAGGTTTTGGCGATCTAAATGCGGACAGCATCCGTTCATTTAAACGTAAAGGTTTATCTGACCTTCGCATTGCGAACTTGATGGGTATTTCACAAAAACAATTCCGTAAACATCGTTGGAACTTGGGCGTAACCCCAGTTTACAAACGTGTAGATACTTGTGCTGCTGAGTTTGAATCAGACACAGCGTATATGTATTCAACTTACGATGACGAATGTGAATCAAACCCGTCTAGCAAAGACAAGATCATGGTGATCGGTGGTGGTCCTAACCGTATTGGTCAAGGTATCGAATTCGATTACTGCTGTGTACACGCGGCGCTTGCGATGCGTGAAGACGGTTATGAAACAATCATGGTGAACTGTAACCCTGAAACGGTTTCTACTGACTATGACACATCTGATCGCCTGTACTTCGAACCAATTACACTCGAAGATGTGTTAGAAATCGTACGTATTGAGAAGCCAAAAGGCATCATCGTACAGTACGGTGGTCAAACACCACTTAAATTGGCTCGTGCTTTAGAAGAAGCTGGTGCACCAATTATTGGTACATCTCCTGATGCGATTGACCGTGCAGAAGACCGTGAACGTTTCCAACAAATGATTCAACGTCTGCAACTTCGTCAACCAAACAACAGCATTGTAAAATCTGCTGAAGAAGGTATGGCTGAAGCAGCGAAAGTTGGCTATCCACTTGTAGTACGTCCATCTTATGTACTTGGTGGTCGTGCAATGGAAATCGTATATAACGACGAAGAATTACGTCGCTATTTACGTGATGCTGTTCAAGCTTCTAACGATGCCCCTGTTCTTCTTGACCGCTTCCTAGACGACGCGATCGAAGTTGACGTAGACTGCGTATCTGACGGTAAAGACGTGGTGATTGGCGGTATCATGCAGCATATCGAACAAGCAGGTATCCACTCAGGTGACTCTGCATGTTCGATCCCTCCTTACTCTCTTTCTAAAGAGATTCAGGACGAAATGCGCCGTCAAACTATCGCGATGGCTAAAGAGCTTGGTGTTGTTGGTTTAATGAACGTACAGTTTGCTGTTAAAGGCGAAGACGTTTACATTTTAGAAGTGAACCCACGTGCATCACGTACAGTTCCGTTTGTATCTAAGTGTATCGGTGAGTCTTTAGCGAAAGTCGCTGCACGTTGTATGGCGGGTCAATCTTTAGAATCTCAAGGATTCACTACAGAGATTATCCCTGAGCACTTCTCTGTTAAAGAAGCAGTGTTCCCATTCAACAAGTTCCCTGGTGTTGATCCAATCCTTGGGCCTGAGATGAAATCTACAGGTGAAGTGATGGGCGTTGGTAAAACATTTGGTGAAGCGTTCTATAAAGCTGTATTAGGTGCAAATGAGCGTTTACCAGGTCTTCCAACGGAAGGTGAAGTTAAACATGCGTTCATCTCTGTACGTGATTCTGATAAACCACGTGCAGCAGGTATTGCAAAACAACTTGCTGGCTTTGGCTTCAAAATTCTTGCTACTGGTGGCACATACGATGTCATCAAAGCGGCTGGTATTGAATGTGAACGTGTAAATAAAGTGACTGAAGGTCGTCCAAATATTGTGGACCGCTTGAAAAATGGCGAAATACACCTCATTATCAATACAACAGAAGGTAAACAAGCTCAGCAGGATTCGTTCTCAATCCGCCGTTCTGCACTTCAAGGTAAGGTCTATCATACGACTACCCTTAATGGTGCAGATGCAGTTTGCCAAGCTTTAGCAATCAAATTGCCAATGGATGTATATCGTTTGCAAGACTTACAAACAGTAGGTTAATACACTACCAAGAAGTCCCGTCACCTCTTGGTGGCGGGCTTTTTTTCATTTATAGACTTAGTATTTTTTCATACTTACTTTTTTGAGGGACAACTATGCAACGTTATCCTATGACACCTCAAGGCAAAGAAGCGCTTGAGAAAGAATTACATCAACTTAAAACTGTAGATCGTCCTCGTATTACAGCAGCGATTGCTGAAGCGCGTGAACACGGAGATCTTAAAGAAAACGCGGAATACCACGCTGCACGTGAGCAACAAGGTTTCTGTGAAGGCCGTATCCAAGATATCGAAGGAAAATTGGGTGCTGCACAAGTGATTGACGTTAAAGAACTTGAGCAAAATGGACGCGTTGTTTTTGGCGTGACGGTCACAATTGAAAATTTGGATACTGAAGAACGTAAAACGTATCAAATTGTTGGTGACGACGAAGCAGATTTTAAAATTAACAAAATATCTGTGAATTCCCCTATCGCTCGTGGTCTTTTAGGAAAAAATGAAGGCGATGAAGTTAAGATTACGACACCTCAAGGTGAAGTTGAATACGAAATTGTGAGCGTAGAATATCTTTAATTCTTGATATTTTAAGCTATAACCCCCCTCTGATGAGGGGTTTTTTTATTGGATTAAAAATTTACATTAATTTATTTTCAAGAAGCCCGAAGCAAATATTTCGAAGGCTTGTAAAGCCTGTGGTAATAGCTTTTTAGGATGTTCACTAGACGCCACCCACAATGCTGCATTCATGGCTGCCCCATTAAGCAAGACTGCAGCAGCAAGTGCATCGATTTGTTTTAATCTATTTTCAGCTAACAATTGCTCTACGCATTCACGTGTCTTCTGCAAGCATCTATTTTGACTTGGCCAATGTGCTGGATCTCCCAATACTGCTGGCCCATCACGCAGTACAATACGCTGAAATTCTGCGTTTAATGCATGTTCGATATACGTACGCCCTTCCAGCATCAACCCTTCCCATAGGTCATCAGGCTGTTTCAAATGTTGTTGGGCAGATGCAGCCATCTCTGAATCAATTTGATCAACCACCGCAGCAAATAAGCCTTTCTTATCACCGAAATGATGATAGAGCGCCCCACGCGTCAACCCCACCTCTGCTGTGAGTTTATCCATGGATGTATCAGCATATCCATACATCGCAAAGGCACGACGTGCAACTTCAATCAATTTTTTGCGGGTTTCCACCATTTTTTGTTCACGTACAGACATAACTTGCATCCCTTCCATGACAAAAATTCTAATTGACATACACTACGTATGTCAATTAAGTTATTCACATACGATTCGTATGTTAAATTTTTAATTCACATCTCAATGGAGATAATTTCATGACAAGAACAGCTATTTTTCCGAAAAAACGCCATGCATTGTATGAACAACATGGTTATTCTGCCGCCATTCGATCGCAAGATTTACTCTTTGTTTCAGGACAAGTTGGTAGTCGTGAAGATGGTTCGCCTGAACCAGATTTTGAAAAACAAGTTGCGCAGGCTTTTCAAAACTTAGCTGACACTTTGGCTGGGGCTGGTTGTAATTTTGATGATATTGTCGATGTCACGACTTTTCATACCGATCCAGAACATCAATTTGAAACCATTATGAAAGTCAAAAATCAGGTTTTCACGCAAAAACCTTATCCCAACTGGACAGCTTTAGGTGTGAATTGGTTAGCAGGATTTGATTTTGAAATTAAAGTGATTGCACGTATTCCTAATAACGCTAAACTTACTGAGTTTACATAAGGGTTTTGAAAATTAATATGCCAGTCCAATAGCCTATTCGCTATAATACACTCTCCGTGTGTGTCATCTAATTGATATGTCTGAAAAGCTGATCAACTCCCCTGTTAAGCATTGGTGCGAATTCGAATTTATTTCGAAAACAGTCAAAAATCCGAATATTCATATCAAAGGCAATTACAGCTATTACTCAGCATATTGGGATCAAGGTTTTGAGCGTTGTGTGGTGCGTTATCTACATGACAAAGCTTCGACACCTGAAAAACCCATCGATCAGCTTTATATCGGCAATTTTGTATGTTTTGGCGCTGAGTGTGTCATCATGATGGGTGGAAATCAGTTACACCGTACCGACTGGATTTCTGCATTTCCTTTTGATACGCGTAGTTTTGTGCCTGCCGGCGATACTATCATTGGTGATGGGTGTTGGATTGGTTCCCGTGCCATGATTATGCAAGGGGTAAAACTTGGTGAAGGCGCAGTGGTGGCAACTGGTGCTGTCGTCACCAAAGACGTGCCACCTTATGCTGTCGTCGGTGGTGTACCTGCCAAAATTATTAAATACCGTTTCCCTAAGGAAGATGTTAAAAAACTGCTTTCTCTTAAGCTCTATGATTTAGATGAAAAGCAGTTTTTAAAAATGCGTGAACAGTTGCAGGCAGGTGATGTTAATTCAATTTCAGATTATGTTTTTAATTTAGATCATTAAATGGCAATATTTTTTTTGAATATTTCACTACTTTTCGATTTTTTTCAGATTCGTGAGCAGGCCAAATATAATCTGTGTAATTAAGAGTCCAATGATAATATTGCTGATCACCCCGTTTAAAATGAATATTTAGAACAGTTCCAGACTCATCGTAACAATGTGCTGAAGTCTGATAATCATGTTCTGAAAAACATGCACGAATCCTTTCAGAAGCATAAAAAAGTTGATCTGCTACTGCTAATCTATATTTTCCTTTACGATTCAATTGAACAAAGTCCGCATACTGCTCTGTTCTCCCTCCCCCTGAGTAGCTTACAAACCTATCATCAATGATAGCAATTGCCAGATCATTTTGACTTAATGGATAAAGTGCTGGATAAATTTTGATTCCTGAGCTTTGAAACTCATCGTCTATGCTAGAACTTTGATGTGAGTGTCTATAATCCTCAAAATCCCAACGATTAAGTTCAATATAGTGTTCACCCTTTTTTTTAAATTTGACTAATTTAGGAGAAGAATCAATTAGATAGTAATATGAATCCTTAATATTCTTCACACGATATAATTTTGTGTCTTGTGCTCGACATTTCAATTCGTTTTTTTGACAAATTGAGTTGACCAAACTCTTAGAACTTGGAATTTCCGCAAATGATTGTGCAAAGATTATATAATTTGCATAGAGATGAGATGTTAATAATGCACCAAAAATCGAGATGCAAACAACTTTACAAAAATTTATCATTTAATTTAATTAATATTTGTTCTGAGGAACTTATACCAGAATATAGAATTGATGAAATAGTTTATATAAAAATAAATAAAGATATAGTTATCAAATAATTTAACCAATCTTAAATACATGTTTAAAAAAATTCCAACAAATTCACTTGGTTTTATTAATAAAAAAATCAGTATATGATCAATACGAAAGCATAATTTTTCAACTTTATTTTGAACTATTTTAATAACGGTTAAAAAAGGAGAACAACATGAGTTATCAAAATATCCTCGTTCCAGTGGATGGTTCAGAAGTAGCACTCAACGTCGTTCAGCATGCTGTTGAATTGGCTAAAGCATTTAATAGCAAAATCACTGTTGTTCAAGTGATGACACTCGATCCCTATATCGCAGCCGAATATCTCTCAGATGGGCAGTCAAATCTTTTAATTGAACGAGCACGAAAATTTATTGAAGATAACCTAGCTCAAGCTAAAGCAAAGTTTAATGAATATGGAGTAGACGTAGAGACTAAAATACTCGAAGGAGAAAGTATTCACCGCACCATAATGAAAGCGATTGATGAGCTTAATATTGATTTGATTGTTATCAGCTCGCACGGTCGCACAGGATTCAAGAAATTAATTATGGGCAGTGTCGCACAAAGCCTCATCACCGAAGTCAATGTACCTGTTTTTGTCGTAAAGCAATAATAACTGATAGCTCCGTATACCGACATACGGAGCTACTCGAACCATCCAAAAACCTTAAAATCTATTTTGCCATTGTTAAACACGATCCCCTCTTCAAGTAATCTAGCTTGCTGGCAATTAAAACCTTGATCATCCAAACGCTGATGACTAATTTTACCTTGCGCATTAATGACACGATGCCAAGGCAAGTCGCTACTCACATCTAATTGATTCAAAACACGACCAACCAACCGGGCATGTTTAGGCAGTCCTGACATCGCAGCAATTTGACCATAACTGGCTACTTTCCCATAAGGAATTTGTGATACTGTGGCCAAGATCAACTGTGCCATTTCCGCTGATACTGATCGATTCATCAATAATTGACCTATAGTTTATCGGATGATTGATTTGAGCAAATGCATTTCATAACAGACTCACTTACTCTAAATTTGCACAATAACAATACACAGAGAAATACAATGAAAAGGATATTTTCACACTTACTTGCTGCTTCTATTGCAGTCGGTACAATCTCAATTACATCGACAACTCAAGCCGTGCCAAGCAGTATAAATATACAAAATATTTTACAACAAGAACGTGCTTGGGCTGGACTGAATACCAAGCGTATTAAAGTTTCCGACATCGATTGGGCTTACAGTGAAGGTGGAACCAAAGGCAAACCCGTACTTATGCTTGTGCATGGTCTTGCAGGCAGTCGCGATAATTGGAACCGAGTCGCTCGTTATCTGACACCACATTATCACATCATTATCCCTGATTTACCTGGTCAAGGTGATAGTAAAGTAGCAGCAGATTTTGATTATTCAATTCCTAATCTGACAGAAAAATTACGTCGCTTTGCAGAAGCCATTCATGTTGATCAAAATCTAAATGTTGCCGGTCACTCCATGGGCGGAGCTGTAGCATTACTTTATGCGGCGCAGTATCCAATCGATACTAAATCATTACTACTCATTAATAGTGCAGGTGTATTTAAATCTGCCAATACCCCTTACTTAAAAGACCCAAATTTACTCAAAAATTTTATCGTTTCTAAACCTGGAGATTTTGATCGGTTATTTAAAATTGCTACGCAGCAACCTCCATTTATACCGAACGAGCTGAAAGTCGAACAAGAAAAGCTCATGATATCCAATGTTACGAATAACACGAAACTCGTTGAGCAACTTATTCTCATGTCCAAATCATTTACACCTGAAACATTTGCGCTAGCGGCTCGTTCAATCGATCAACCAACACTCATCATTTGGGGAGATCGTGATCAAATTATTAATGTAGAAGCTGCAGCTGAACTGAAAGAATTACTGAAAAATGCTCAAGAGCCTATCATCTTAAAAGGTGTAGGTCATACACCAATATTGGAACAAGAACAAATCCTCGTACAACATTATTTAAATTTTCTTAATCTACTCAAATAAGTTATAGACAATGAATGGGACATTTTAAATGTCCCATTTTTTATTCAAGAATAAAAAAGAGGAACCGAAGTTCCTCTTTTTCACATTAGTCTATTAGAACAACAAGTGGTTTTTGTTCAACAAGTCTTGAAGTGAAACATCAGTATTGTTGAAAGTAATTAGGTCAACCTTGTTATAAGTTGTACCTGCGCCATCACGATCAATACTTAACTTCGTATTGTTTCCGTCTTTCTCGACAAAGATGAATTTATCAATGTTTTGAGCAGTTGCACTATCAGATAACAACTCAGATACATCAATCTTCACATTGCTGCCTAATTGGAAGTCATTGATTGTGTCAACACCGTTACCACCGTTATGGCTGTTGTCATTTAACACATTGAAGATTAACTTATCCAAACCTTTAGCAGAAACTGTTTCATTCAAGTAAGTAGAGTTGAACTTACCAGCTGTTTCATTCGCCAATGCATCAGCATCATTCGCGTTTGCTTCTGGTGTGAATTTGCTCCAAGCCAATGGTGTACCTGATTTAGAATCAATTTGAAGTACTAATTGCGCTGTATCAGACTTACCAGTTACAGGATCAGTAATCGTGTATTTAAATACATCCGTTTTACCAATCGCATTAATGTTTGCATTTGGTTTGTAAGCGTATGTACCGTTTGCATCGATTGTTAATGTACCAAACTCACCTTTGATTGTTGTTGCACCATTAATCGCAACACCATTTACAGCTTTCACAACAGTACCGGCAACTACAAGATCTTTACCATGTATAAGATCTAGATCAGTAATGACATTACCCTTCGCTTCAGTGATTGACTTCACAACAGGCGTTGTACTTGTATCAGTTTCTTTAATCAGCAAGTTAGTCTGAACATAACCTGGTAAAGAAGCCAGATTAGCGTTGCTCATTTCAATACGATATTTACCAGTAGATAAATCATCTAAGTTGATATGTGCGTACTCACCAAAAATTCCAATAAAGTCAAATAAACCAGAAGACTTGTCGTTCGCAATCAGCACCCATTTACCTGAACTATCTTGCTTGTAAAGGTTAATCTTCACAGAGTCAAACAATGTTGCCCAAGATGCAGACTTCACTTGAAGCTGTACGTCAGCTGTTTTATTAGCACCGATTGTAAACTCTGTAGCACCACTCGTTTTACCAAGCGTAATTCCGAGGAAGCCAATCAACCAGTTATATGAAATCGCATCTTTAATGAATTTCTGTGTAACTGGATACTCATACTCGATACCTGCTTTCGCAACGTTATCAATTGCATCCAACGGAATGTTCGGTGCAGTCACTTTACGTGGTGCAGATTCACCCGCTACGTCAGAAGCTGTCACAGATACGTTTTGTCCGTCATTTAAACTTGGTGTCAACTTAATTGAGTAGTTTCCATTGCTATCCGCAGTAGTTGTACCAATCACGTTGTTGTTTGCATCTTTTACTTTAACTGTTGATAAAGCTTGTGCAGTACCAGTTACTAATGAACCATCAGCATTAAATGTAGCAGTTGGAGCATCTGGCGGAGTTACATCTAAATCAAAGCCAATGCTTGATGAAGGACCGACATTTCCAGCTTCATCAATCGCTTTAGCTTCAACGATAATTGTACCTTCTGGTAAATTATTGTTGATTGGATATGCCCAATTACCATTTTGATCAGCAGGAACAAGTGCAGAATCAATAATTCGACCTGTAGAGTCCTTAATCACTAATTCGACAGTAGTATTCGCTTCAGCTTTACCTGTTAATACTGGTTTCAAGTCACTTGGATCTGTAATTGGATTAATAATCACAGCATCAGGAGCTTGAGTATCAACTGTTAATTGATGTGTTTCAGTTGTTTTGTTTTTTGCTAAATCGGTAGATGTTACTTCAACTGTATAATTACCATCCGCCAAATCTCTTGGCGGTGTAAATGTCCAATTGCCTGAGCTATCTACAGAAGCTGGTGCATCTACAACAGTATTTCCATTCTTATCTTTGATCACGACTTGAACTTTAGAATATTGTTCAGTTGAACCAGAAATTGCTGGGGTAGTGTCATTTGTAGGATATAACTCTTCAACTGACAAGTCAGGTGAAAGTGTATCTACACCAAATTTTAAAGAAACTGTACGGCTAGTATTACCTGCTGCATCACGTGCAGTAGCTACAAGTGTATATGTACCATCTGCTAAAGGTTCTGCTGGTTTATAACTCCAACGACCTGCTGACAACACTGCTAAACCACTAGATACAACACTACCATTAGCATCTTTAATCTCTACAGCAACCTCTTTAGGATTGTTTTCTGTATTACCTCTAGTTGTACGTTGTGGATCATTAGTATAATTAATACTTGGATCAACCGCCGTTACTTGAGCTGCTTTTACTACTGGTTCAGCTACAAATAATGAGCGTGCAGCGAAAGCAGAGAATGCAGCAATTTGAGGCTCAGCAGCTAATGATACTGCCTGTACAGATGCAGCTTCACTCACATCCCATGCAGCTTCTTCATCATCCCAAGGATCGATATCTAACCAAGGATCATTATCATCTTCCCACGGATCAATATCGATATCTGGTGGTGTCAAGTCGATTACAAAATCTTGTTCAGTTGGATTACC
>NZ_JFYL01000021.1 GCF_000632455.1 Acinetobacter sp. Ver3 | reverse complement strand
AAGTTAAGTGCTTGAACCACATCTGGACAGTTATGACAGCTTAAAGATACGAATACGTCAAAGTCAGATTTGATTTCTAAAGCTTTGATGGATGCCAATACTTCATCAGATACTTTTGGTGCATAACCAGAAGTTTGTAGCAATGCCAAAATCAAAGACGTGAACTCATGACCCATTGGTAAACCTGCAAAGAAGACACGCGGTTCTTCACCTGCTTTTGCAATACCAAAGCTCGGCGCACGTTTATTTTGACCATCAAAACGAGCTGTGACTAATGGAGAAAGTGCAGCCACTTCTTCCACAAGTTCTTTGATTTTTGCAGATTTGTCTGAATCATTTAAAGTCGCAACCAATTCGATTGGACCTTCAAGGCGTTCTAAAAGCGTTTTTAATTGAGCTGAAGTATTTTGATCTAACATTGCTAACGTCTCCAAAGGAGTAATATTTGTTTGATAAAGCTATATTAGAAGAAATACAAAAATAGGTAAAACAGTTAGTTTACATAAAGACTATCGAAAAATTGAATTAAAAAATCATCCGTTTAAAAATGAATGATTCTTTTATGATGATCGTAACAGTACAAACTTTAACTATATCTCCAAACGTTGAGTGATCGTTTGAATTCTGCTTTTAAAACTACGAGCTAATCCAAAGAAAATAAACATTGCCAATAACATGATAGCTGAGAGCAGCATGAACATCATCTTGACGACTTCTGAGATTTGTCGTGCCTGATTTGCCCGAGGATCTATCGCTTTTGCCCAAGGAGTAATAGATTGACCATACACTTGTTGCTGCATTGACCATAACTGCTCTGTATTAAAGCCATATTCGACAAACTGTTTTTCATTTTTTTCAGCTTGCGCAAGTCGAGCTAAATATGCAGTTGCTAGCTTGGTATCTTCAGGTTTGTGAATCAAAGCCACTTGCGCAAGGACGTAGGCTTGAATAATTGGATTGACCTGTTGTTCACTCATGATGACAGCAATCTGACTTTCATGAATCGATTTATCATAATGACTTAATTGATATTGTTGTTCTAAAGACTCATCATTCAAGTCATATTGAACATAGGTCAAACTTGACCAAATTAAGATGACAGCAATTAACCAACCTACAAACTTAAGCACAAATGATTGAAAGCGCACATAGAAAAAACTTATTTTTTTTAAAAAATGAACAATAAAAAAAGCACCAATGACTGAGCTAAATACTTTTAGAATTAACCAGCCTAACCAAGATATTAAATTAAAAAAATAGTCAGGCTGATGTTGGTACACGTTTAAGACTTCATCTAAACTATGTGGCAAATGAAGCTGCTGAACAGTTTCACTCATGCCCATAAAACCATAAATCATGTCCTGATGAATAAAAAGCGACACGACTGAAATGATGAATACACTGGTACTCAAAAATCCCCATAAATTAAGTATGCGATTTCGTTTGTACAATTCAGGCAATCTTTTCTGAATCTCAGTCTGCGCCACAAGATATTCATTGGTTTTATTCAAATTTAAACCTCAAGAAATTAGTGTTTTGGCTGATTTTGACTCGAATCCAAAACAAGTTGTTGAAGATTTCCTTGCAAAGCCTTAATACGGATTGATGCCTCTTCACGTTTTTGCATCCCTTCTTTCTGAATACTAATAACATCATTCACTGTTTTAATGAGGGTATTTTGAACATGTTCAAGTGTTTCAATGTCAATCACTGAACGTTGATTTGCTCGAGCAGTATCGACTGAATTCTGGTGTAATAAATCTGCATTTCGTTTAAGCAATTCATTCGTCGCATCATCAATAGTATTGGCCAATTGGACGCTATTTTTTTGTTCCTGTAATGAAATCGCCAAACTAATTTGATTTTTCCAAGCAGGAAGCGTGATATTTTTTATCGCATAAAACTTATCCACCAACATTGAATTATTTGATTGAATAATTCGAATCATCGGTAATGTTTGCATCGCAGATTGTTGCAATACCTGTAAATCACTCACTCTTTTTTCCAAATTGTTTGCTAAGTGATTTAAGTCGTAGATTTTTTGATTGGTTTGCGCATCTTGTTCTAGCGTACTCAATTCAGCTATTTGCTCTTGAACTTCTTGTTGTTTAATTTTCCCTGCAGCAATATAAACCCCTAATTGTTTATATTCATCCTGCACACCATCAAACATACGATCCAATGTATTTACACGGTCTTTTAAACCTTGTTGAGAGGTTTCGATTTCTTTAACTAAAGCATCTATTTGTTCTTTAGTGGAATTGAACTTTTGATCAAAGCTCTGCTTCGCACCTTTAAATCGATTTAAGATACTGCCCAAGAAGCCTGAACTTTTAGCAGGGCTTAAAATACTGTTTGTATTGAGCTGTTGAGCCACTGTAACAACTTCATTTAACTTTTGACCTGTTGCATCCAAATCTTTATTTTTGACTAAATCCAGCAGTTCATCCGTATAAGTCGCCGTTCTAGTCGCAATGTTTTTCCCATATTCAGCAACCGTTGCATGATTCATATCAGATAGTTCTTGGTGAACTGATTCGACTGCTACAAGGTCTGACGTCGTCAACCCAATTTCTTTTAAATCTAACTTGGAAAACTTTTCCTCAGTAGAAATTAAGCTTAACGATTCATTTTTCTTTTGAATTGGTAAATCAGACATAACACACCTTATTCTTTAATTAATGATTTTTTTAGAGATCGAATCAGTTGTTCGCGACTTTGATCTAGCTTTTCAATATCGACTGCGCCATTTTTAATTTGAGTTTGCTCAAGATGATATTGCCAAGCTGGGATTAATACTTGCTGCGCTTCACGAAAACGATCCGTCAGAGTTAATGAAAGTTGTTGAGTCAATTGCATTTGCATGAGAGAAATATCATTGTTTGCTTGTACCGACTCTAATGTTTGTATTTTTTTAGCCAATCGCTCCTCAAAGTTATCGAGTGGATGGCGATGATGAGAAAAATCTGTGTATTCTGTTAAAAATTGTCTTGCTGCTTGAATGTAGCGCGCCATTTGCTCTCTTAAACCAACTGCTTGCTGAAATCGAGAACTAGACTTTTGGATTTCAATGTGAATACGTTGGGACAGCTGATCAGCATCTAGAATGAGTTTATCTAAATCACGAATATAAGAAATTTGACTCGCACCGAACTCTAAATCCAGACCTAACCACTTTTGGAGAGCATTAAATTTTTTTTGTTTTAATTTCTTTTTGGATTGATTCAATTTTTGAATAATATCTGAAATTGTTTCGCTTAATTTTTTATTTAAAGTCGGGTCTATTCCGACCAATAAAGCATTCTGTGCCTGCACAATATGTTCAGCATATAAATTAAGTTTAGACGAATCAGTCAATAAAGGAACAAGATCATGCCTCTTAATTGAGAGTAAATCCGAAGGATTAACTTCAATTTGATTTAAGGGTATAAGCTCATTAAAAGATGACATTAGCGTAATTTAAGCAAGTAATCAGCAATCCTTAAATGTAGCAATAAACTGTTCAAAATATACTAATTTTTTGCAAAATATTACACAAAATCAAATACAAAAAAAGCCAGCAAATGCTGGCTTTTGATTAATGCGATTTAGATTTTCTCATTCTAAGCCAACTCAAACCAATGAGTCCTAAAAGCCCGAACCCACCTAGGCTACCCCCTCCACTCGTACGAGAACTTCCAGGCCCTGTTTCCGTATTTAGAACAGCTAATGTTCCCTCACCTGATGAAGCGCCGTCTGCGTCCAATACTGAGTACTTAAGATCATAGGAAAAGACATCCAAATTATTGTTCAACTGAACTCGAATGTTTCCACCATAACACTTTTTAAAACGGTCATTAGCACATGGCTCTACCCGATCCGCGATAATTGAAACGGGATTCGGTACTCTTGCAAAATAAATTGATACCTCATCCCCATTAGCATTATGGTAAAACTCCTTTTTATTTGGAGGATTGATTGCATTTCTGTTGCCATCACCAGCATCACTCGCTTCAGCCAGTAAATTTACACTGATTTGAGTCGATTTTTTTGGATTGATTGTATATTCCACACGTTCAGGAACGGTTGGCACGATATTAATAAAATTACCAATTAAATATGCACTTGATGTTTTTTTACTGTCGCTTTTTGAAGTAAGCGTATATGTACAGAATTCAGAGTCTCCACTCGGTGTTATACGACCATCTGTTCTATACATGACTATCTGCTTAAGCTGCGGTTTCCATTCACATTTCAACCGATCATCAAACTTACCTAAGAACGTTTTATCGATATCTAATTTCCCAACTCCCACAACCTCAACTTTGACATCATAATTATCAACATTAAGATGCTCAATTTTTCGCACCTTACCATCAGGAGAAACAAATTCATCTGGTAAATTCAATTTAAATGGATCGAACAAAATTGGACGATATTGATTAAGATTATTTAACTCATTAAAAAATGCTTTTTGTTCAGTGAGCTCCTTATTATAATAATCAATCACTTCTTCTTTGGTTTCAGGATCGGCAATAGCATCTTCGAATGCTTTAATTCTATTCTCAGTTGATTTCTTTATTTGAACCAATGATTCATTTGCTTTACTTAAATTGGAAACAGTCAACTTTAAGGTTTCTATCGCACCAATATCGCAAGTATTGGGAGTCGCATCTAAACTATTGAGCGAGTCCAATCCAATCCGATTAATACCTCGTTGATCAAGCAGCGAACAACCATCAGTACCAAAATCAACTAAATCTGTACCACTAGAATTAATCTTCGGAAAAAAGACAGGATGAAAGTTAGTATTCTCATCATTAACCGGTAACGATGTTGAAAACAGATCATTGATACTCAATTGACTAACATCAAGACTATTTTTTTGAGCATTTTCTGACGCTTTTGCTGGTAGATCACAGTCTATAGATGGATTACTCAGTGGAATAGCATTTGCCAATAATTCAATACCTGCTGACTCAACTTGGCTCACATCACCGTGACTATATATACAGGCTTTAGCCTGATTAAAACCTATCACATTATGATTCAAGGCTTTTGCACCTGTATTTCCATACCAAAGCACAGATCGCGCGGTATTCGCGATAATCGTATTACTATCGAGCTTCAAAATAGAATTGGGACTCAAATTTATTTGACCCCCATCTGTTAAACGATCACTAAATTGAAAAATTTGACCTTGTGTAGTATTTAATACATTGGAAGAGATTGTATTTGCTTGCAATTGAGCTGTAGGTTCACCACAAAATGAGAATAAACTGTTTGAAGCTGTATTTCCATTTTCGGTAATAGACATACGGGATAAATCAATCTTACGGCGTGTGAACACAAGATTATCCAAACAAGACATCGCTATAACAGCGCCTTGCTGAGCTGTATTACCACTCACCCAACCGACCGAATAACTTAAAGAGCTATCACTGTCATTCAAAAATATCGCTCCACCTCTTAATGCAGAAGAGCTAGTGATATTTACATTATATAAATCAGTCTCGCCGCCCAATAGCAAAGCGCCACCGTTGGTAGATGATTTACCATTTCTCAGCTCTATATTTCTTAAACTCAAACTTGGTCGATTTAGATTGGTCGTATTGAAAATGCGATGTGTATTTTGACCATTAATTATAGTTTGAATTTTAGTTTGCGCAGGATAACTATTTGAAATGACATTCGGTTTGGAATAATCGACAGGCTCTTTTCCCCTAATTATCACTGAAGAAGTTGGCTGAAGCTCTGCATTCAAGCTATAGGTACCAGCTTCAAGCTGAATAATGTCAGTTTGTACTCGATCCGTATTACCTTTAGCACAACCTCCATAAGCTCGATTAGTCGAAGCAGCCGTCAACGCTTCTCTGAGTGAACACTTTGCATCATTAGTACCGTCTTCATCATCAAAGGTAGTGACATGAATTATTGTATCTTCAGCAGCCATCAAGGACATTGCAGAAAGGACTGCTAAGGTCAAAAAAGCTTTTCTACTTTTCAACATACGATTCCCTTATTATTTTTTCTACGTATCGCGATTAAAGTCATCAGACCTAATACGGAGATTAGACCTAGTCCCCCACCAGAAGTTTTTACTTTATCGCTTGTATAAGTATCTCTGGGGTCTTGTTTAATGACAGTTGGAATTTCAATATAAGGATTCATTGACTCATTCAATTGACGTGTAGAAACAACGACCAAAACTTTAAAATCATCAGTTCCGTGCCAATTCCCTTGAGGCGTATAAGTAAACTCCCCATTTTGGAGTAGTTCAGCTTTACCTTTACTTGGAGAATTATTTTGTTGGATGATCATACAGCCCGCTTGCCATTCTTCTTTTTTGGGATGAGGTCCGACTAAGGCATCACATTGACTAGCAGGTATTAGCTCACCATCGCCTAGAAAATCATTAATATTTAACTTAACAATTTCTCCGTAAAATATATCTTTGCCAAATCTACCTGAAGACGTACTTGACTGAATCAGTTCGATTGCGCCTCGATCACACAAAATACGATCCTTTCGTGCGTTGCCACGCTGATCAACTGTTTCACATGATGTACCATTTGAATCTGGTCCACGATTAATGATCGGAGAATCTGTCAATTGTCGATAACTAGGCAACACTCTTGGGCGGAAATATCCTAAAGCATAGCCAGAATAGACTTTGAACGGACATAAAATGCCAGATGAATTAACATCACATTCACCTTCTACATCAGTCCCAGCTAATAATGTGCGCTCGCCCAGTTTTTCTGAAGCTGTGCCCTCACAACCAAAACCATATAAATTATTGTTTAAATTTGATTGATCTATTGCAGTCTCTACACGGCAGTCTCGATTGCCATTTTTTGCAATTATATTGTTAGTAAGCGATGCCTTCTTAAACGGTGCATTAAAAACCAAGCCAAAATCATTAAAGACTAGCGTATTGTTATTAAGTGCAATACCATCCTTAACATTGATAATATAGCCCTTATTATTAAAAATTGTTGAATTGATCACTTTGGCATAATTGAGATTGGTCACCTTAGTTTCATCTTCACTCAACACTTTATGGCTATAAATTGCGAAACCTTCTGAATCTGTTGTTTTATTACCTTTAATAACAGAAGCACTAATGTCAAAATCAGGAAATTCACTATACAAAACAGCACCTTGTTGTGCTTGATTGTTTTCCAGTAACGAATTAACTAGATTCACTCGCGCGGAACGAATTTTGCTAGTTTCGGATTCAATAAATGATTCAACATTATAAATCGCACCACCAAAATTTGCTTTGCCATTGATAAGATGGCTTTAATCAAATTTTAGCCGTTCATAATTGAGAATTAATCCACCTTTGTCTTTGCATACAGATGCAGTACAACCTTGCAAGGTAATTTCGTAAAATTCCACACCAATTGCAGCATCTCTAATTTCATCATCAGCTTTAGGACGAATTCGCTCAATATGGAAAATTCGATCAGTACCCTTCATTGTTATGACGGCATTTTTTGTACCAGGAATATCGTCGACAATGGTAGTTTCATACTGCGTTCTAAAAACCATCGGTTTAGAGATGCGAACTTGCTCGTTTAGGAGATATTCTTTCGTAGATAAGATAATATTATCTGTGGCATCTTTACCACCACAGCCATTGAGACCTGCTTCAGGTTTACCCTGATTAATATATTCAATTGCTTCACGCAACGAACATTGATCATCATTTTTGGTGATATCTTCAGTGGTCGTAACCACAATATCTGCACTGAATACATGCCCTGTTGCACACAACAATACAAGACCTAAGCCCCGTCTGAGCATTACCATCTCCTTAATTTTTCTTTATTTTTTTAAGTAGCGAACTTTAATTATGTAGCGCTATTTGTCCATTTTGACTAATCTGTCACAAATTTTTAGAATTCTCAATTATTTTTAAGTAAAAAATTGCCGAGTTCAGATAAAATCTACATTTTGAGTTTTGAATAACATTTAAAAAGCATTTAAGCACTATACTGATCGATGAGCGCGTAGATTTGCTTAAGGGTTGCGTTGGATAGCTTAACTTTTTCACCCTGTAGTAACTTTGATAATTGATCAACCGTTTGTAATAAGGTACTGGTCTGTATCGGGCCATTGGTCAGCAGATAATCAATAATTAAAGGATCAAAATGCACACCTTTACGATCTAACACAGAATGTAATAAGGCATAGCGGTCAGCGTAGGATTGACCTGTTGGCACTTTAACACTCACCGCTTGAGTTAATCTCGACTGAAGATCTGGTAATTCAAGTTTCAATTCAATTGGCGCAGATCTAGATGAAAAGACTAGTTGTCCTCCACCATCATTATTATTATTTATTAAATGAAATACCGCCTTTTGCCAATGCGGTACACCACTAATCGCTTCAATATCGTCTAGAGCGACCAAATCATAACGATCCAATGAAGTAATCGCCTCAATTGGAGCATCGAGCAATTCTAGCAATGAAACTTTAATTGCAGATTTCCCAACATCTAGATATGAGTCACATATCGCAGTTAATAAGTGACTCTTACCTGTGCCCGCACCGCCATAAAGGTAAAATCGATTCATTAATCCAGCATGAAGTTGGCGAACTGCATCAATGACGGGTCCCCAACCTGGGCCGGAAAAATCACTGATCCGTGCATCAAGTTGAGGTTCTATATCAAGTTGCAGTTGCCGCATAAATGCTTGGTCACCTTAAGGTTCTTTATTTTGTGTCTGCACATCGATTTTTTCAGATGTTGCAATATCTTGTTGATTATTGATTGATTGTGGTTTGAGATCAAGCTCAATATCAACCTGATCGGTTTGGATCGTAATTTCACCACCACCATGATCAGCTACGGCAACAGCAGACGTACCATAAATTGTACTTTTTTCATAAGTGTCACGCGCATGTCGGAGCAGTACCACGATTACAGCAGCAACAGGTAATGCAATCAACATTCCCAAGAAACCAGCCAATTGTGCACCTGCCAGTACAGCGAATACAACTGCTACAGGAGAAAGACCAATTTTATCTCCCAATAAGAATGGCTGAAGCACATAACCTTCAACGGCTTGACCTACCATGAACACCACTGCAACTAAAAGGAGTTGAGTCCAATCCATACCAAATTGGAAGAAAGTTGCGATCACGGCAGCAATTATTCCTACTGCAAATCCTAAATATGGGATGATACTTGCCAAGCCCGCAATCATGCCAATGATCAAGCCGACTTCCAGACCAATCAGTTGTAGACCAACGGCATAAACAATCCCCAAAAGGATCATCACGAGGAATTGTCCTTTTACAAATGCACCTAGTACGCTATGGCATTCACCCACGATTTCAAGCGTAGAAGCTTCATAAGGGCGTGGAATGAGTCGACGCAAACTATTGAGCATTCGATCCCAATCTAAGAGGAAGTAAAATGCAATAATTGGAATCAGTACAATTGTCCCACCAATTTGAATAAAATTCAGACCAGATTGTGCCAATTTAAGTGCCATCGCTTGGATACTATCGGCACTATAATTGGTTTGAACATACTCCATAACAGCTGCTGAAATTTGATCTACATCCAACTCTAATGGCACTAAATTGAAAGTGTCTGATAACCACGGTAAGAAGCTATAATTTACCCAGTGAACTACTTTCGGGATGCTTGATTTGGCATACATGAGCTGTTCCCAGATTAAAGGAACCAAATACCACATCGCCCATGTGATCACGACACCAATACCGATAAATACCAAACTGATGGACAACCAACGAGGTAAACCTATCTTATGCAATCGATCAACCAATGGACTGAAAAGATAAGCTATTAAAAATGCACCAATAAATGGAATTACGACCGGTTTTAATAAGTATAAAATCCAGAGAAATAAAGCTATCCCTGCAAGGATAAAAACACGGCGTAGGGTACGATCTACCATAGAAACTCGCCTTTTTTAAGATTATTCGTTATGTAAAGGAAAATATTTTAGTAAAGATAACATTTTAGTGCATAAATAACATAAGAGTTTCGTATATTCAGGTTATAATCCCCGCGCGAATGCGGAGACTTCAATATGAGCAACTCAACTTCTACCCCAAACACTGGTTTAAGCTACAAAGATGCAGGTGTCGACATTGAGGCGGGCGACGCGTTAGTCGATCGTATCAAATCAGTCGCTAAACGCACGACTCGTCCTGAAGTAATGGGCGGTCTTGGTGGCTTCGGTGCACTTTGTAAAATTCCTAAAGGTTATGAAGAACCTGTTCTCGTATCTGGCACAGACGGTGTTGGTACAAAATTACGTTTAGCATTGAATTTAAACCGTCATGACACAATCGGTCAGGATTTGGTTGCAATGTGTGTGAACGACTTACTTGTCTGTGGTGCTGAACCACTCTTCTTCCTTGATTACTACGCAACTGGTCACCTCAATGTTGATGTCGCAGCAAATGTAGTGACAGGTATCGGTCAAGGTTGTGAGCTTGCTGGATGTGCATTGGTCGGTGGTGAAACTGCTGAAATGCCAGGCATGTATGAAGGTGAAGATTACGATTTAGCTGGTTTCTGTGTAGGTGTTGTAGAACAAAGTAAAATTATTGATGGCTCTAAAGTTAAAGCTGGTGATGTATTAGTTGGTGTTGCTTCAAGCGGCGCACACTCTAATGGCTACTCTCTTCTTCGTAAAATTTTAGATGTAAAAAATGTTGATTTAACTCAAATTGTTGATGGTCGTCCACTTGCTGATGTTGCAATGGAGCCAACTCGTATCTACGTTAAACCAATTCTAGAGCTTCTCAAACAGGTTGATGTTCACGCGATGGCACACATCACAGGTGGCGGTTTACCAGGTAACTTACCTCGCGTATTACCAAATGGTGCCCAAGCTGTAGTAAACGAATCTTCTTGGGAATGGCCTGAGCTGTTCAAACTTCTTCAACGTGAAGGTGGTGTAGAACAATTTGAAATGTACCGCACATTCAACTGTGGCGTAGGTATGGTTCTAGTTGTTGATGCTGCTGAAGCTGATAAAACAGTTGAAATCTTAAATCAACTCGGCGAAAAAGCATGGACAATGGGCCACATTGTTGACAATGCTGAATCTGTAGAAGGTGCAGATGAAAAAATTCGTGTGATCTTCGCTTAATCTGTTTATTGTTATAACATGATTAAAATTGCTGTTTTAGTATCAGGTAACGGATCAAACCTACAAGCATTAATCGATGCAAACCTTTCAGGTCAAATTGTCGGTGTGATCTCGAATAAACCTGCTGCTTACGCACTTGAGCGTGCTGCTCATGCCAACATTGCAACTGCAGTGATTGAACATAAAAACTTCCCAGATCGTGAAGCATTTGATGATGTTATGCACCAGCAACTACTCGACTGGGAAGCTGATCTTGTGGTTTTAGCGGGGTTTATGCGCATTTTAAGTGCTAAGTTCGTTAAAGCATGGGAGGGTAAAATGATCAATATCCACCCCTCTCTGCTGCCAAATTACAAAGGAATGCATACACATCAACGTGTATTGAATACTGGTGATCTATGGCATGGTTGCACAGTACATTATGTCACTGCAGAACTAGATGCAGGTCAAGCACTTGTTCAAGGCGTACTCAAAGTTTCTCACCATGATAATGTTGCATCTTTAGCAGATCGTGTACATCAACTTGAACATTTAATTTATCCTCAAGTTGTAGAATGGATTTGTAATCAAACCATTCAAGTCACATCCGAAGGTGTGCACTATAAAAATCAAATTTTGAAAGATCCAATACAGTTCTGTCATATTTGATTTAAAAAACGCAGCTTAGGCTGCGTTTTTTAGTGGCGTCAAAATAGTTTTTAAATGTGCAGCCAATTGCTCAGGATGTTCGAGTGGGAACATGTGTCCACCTTCAAAAATACTAAAAGGCACACCAAACTTTTTCCTCACTTTATGAGGGAATTTACGTGCTAAGAATGGACCTTCAGAAGCAACAATTAATTGACTTGGAACTTTGAGCTTAGGTTGAGGCAGCCACCACAATGAAGGATTGGTTCTAAAAATATCCACTTCAATAGATTTTGGAATCGCCAACTCAACGCCGCCACGCTTTGGATCTTCAACTAATGCAAATTGAATATAGTCATTAAAACATTGCTCATCAAATGCTGCATATAGGGCTTTTGGTCGAAGTAATGTTGCAGCTTGCTCTCGACTATCCCAATGATCACGTCGACGTTTAGACAATGCCGCTGGCGACATTTGATCCACTGCTTTTAACTTCAAAGACTTTGCAATATGCATAGCAAATGATTCTAGCCCCATAATAAGAGGTGGATCGAGAAGAATAGTTTGACTAAAAAGTTCTGGGCATTTCAACGCAGCTTTGAACGTCAAAACTCCTCCTAAGGAGTGCCCGATACCAATCACTTTACGACCATGGGATTTCTGAACAATATTATCAATCACTTGCTGTGTCATACTTTCCCAGTGTTGATCTACAGGATAACGTTGATCAACACCAAGATTGGTCGTATAAATCACATCGAATTGATCAGACAAAGCATCAAAAAATTTTTGATAAACTTTCGATGGAACCCCGTTGGCATGAGCAAAATGGATCAATGGTTTCATTGGATTCGATTCACCTGCTCAGATTGAATCTGCTTGGAAATTGAAGAAGCAAAACCTTGACCAATTTCACTTCCAAGTCGTCCAAGCACAGAATCAAAGGGGCTACGTTGAATAGTATAATCTACCGTTTTTTCGACTTTTAATTCACGTTTCAGTGTGTGAATACTGCCAATCCGATCTGCGATACCGAGCTTCACAGCCTGCTCACCAGTCCAAAACAAACCTGAAAATATAGCAGGGTCTTGCGATTTCAATTTATTGCCACGACCTTTTTTGACTGCATCAATAAAATGTTGATGAACATTATCCAATACACCTTGTACGTGTGCACGTTGTGCAGGATCAACTGGTTGTGTCATCGACAATAATGCTTTGTTCTCACCTGAAGTCATGGTGCGATCTTCAACGCCAAGTTTTTGCATCAAACCACTCACTCCATAGTTTGGCATAATGACGCCAATTGAGCCGACTAAACTTGATGGATTAACAATAATTTCATCCGCTGCAGACGCAATGTAATATGCACCTGAAGCACCTGTGTCACCAATTAATGCATAAAGTTTTTTATCTTTATAAACCGACTTTAAATATTGGATCTCTTGCCAAATTTCATCAGACTGAACTGGAGATCCACCCGGAGAGTTAATATTTAAAACAACAGCTTGCGATTGCTTGCTTTCAAATGCTTTTTTCAAACCTTTGATCGTATCTGCACTATTCACACTTTGCTGGTCTGCAGCAATCGTTCCTACAATATCGACTGTAGCAATATGCTGTGATGACACCGCACTATCAGTGGAAGTCGTTGAACAACTTTTCCCCATGACCAAAACTATAAACAACAGATATGCGAAAGTAAGAAATTTAAAAAAGATTCCCCAACGTCTTGCACGTCTCTGTTCTTCTACAGATGCGAGAACAGCTTTTTCTAAAATTTGCCATTCTTTTCCGTTCGGTTGGTTATTTGGTTTTTGATTTTCATTTTGTGGTTCAGGCGGCCAAGCGGACATACATACCATCCAAATTAAATTTAAGCTGACATTATATACAAGGAATGAGGTCAAACTATTTATAAGTCAAGATTTAACATATAATAAACCCAAATCACAATATTCTATGAACTTACCAAATTTTGAATCTAATGCCTGAAACCAAAACATCGACCACAACCCGCCTGTTAAATTTCTTCAGTCGCCGTCCGATTCGTTTTTCTCGTTTTTTTGCAAAAATGCTTGCAGGGCTGATTAATACGCTAAAAATTACAAAAACTACGAATACCATCCGCCTCAATATCGACATTTGCTTACCGCATCTTTCTGATGAAGAAAAACATTTAGTGACTCGTGCAGCGGTAAGAAACGAACTTCAATCTTATATGGAATTTTTTAGTATTTGGGGAAGCTCAAACGAAACCAATATTTCACGAATACGCAATGTCACTGGTGCTGAATATTTTCATGAAGCAATGGCTGAAAAGAAAGGTATTATTTTACTCGCACCACATTTTGGTACATGGGAAGTCATGAATGCGTGGTTCGCACAATATACTAAGATGACCATCATGTATAAACCCATCAAGAATGAAGAAGCAGATCAATTTGTGCGCCAGGCTCGTAGTCGAGAACAAGCAACTTTAGTCCCTACAGATGAGAGTGGTATAAGACAAATTTTTAAAGCCCTTAAATTAGGGGGGACAACTGTGATTCTTCCAGATCACAATCCTAAACACGGTGGTGAAATGATCGATTATTTCGGCATACCACTCGAGTCCAGTAATTTAAGTGCCAAACTCATCCAAAAAACTAAAGCCAAAGGCCTTTTGGTCTATGCAATTCGCAATGAAACTGAAGATTTTGATGTATTTATTGAACCAATGGATGCTTCGATTTATGAAGGCACTCCCGCTGATGGAACGTTAGTAATTCACCGTGCAATAGAAAGCCTGATTCATCGTTATCCTGAACATGCTCATTGGAGCTACAAACGTTTCCGTGCAAATCCTGATCTACATAACATTTATCGTATCCCTGCAGAACAAGCCAGAGCAAAAATAGAACAAGTCAGAAAAGCAAGTTAATCTATGGGGATATTCCGAGTTAACCACGCTTTTTGATCTCGATGATATCGAAATTGTACATCTCCGTTTTTATCGAAGGTCATTCGAATGCTGCCCTTCGATTGGGTATCGAGTAGCGGAATATTAAGCGCTTTTAAACGCTCTTTGACAACAGGATGTGGATGATTATAGCGGTTATCAAAACCAGCCGATGCAATGGCAATTTTAGGTTTGGTATTTTTTAAAAAGTCGTAAGATGAACTATGTCGACTGCCATGGTGTCCTAAGATTAAAATATCTACTCTAAGTTCAGGATACTGCTTTAAAATACGATACTCTGTCTCCCACCCTGCATCCCCCATAATCAGAATATGCTTAAAATCGTTAGCATAGGGTAATGTCAGATATATTACGCAAGAGAGCTCATTACGATTTTGACTGACAAAATTTAATTGTGATTCAACTGGTGAAAGAAATTGTATATTGATCTTACCAAATTGTACCTGTTGATGCTGTCGACAATAATCAAATTCAACATACTGAAACCTATCATCTTTTTCATTTGAGATAACTTGATCAATTTGTATATGTTTTCCAATAGTGCGGTATGCTCCAGCATGATCTTGATCAAGATGACTGATAAAAACTTGATCTAATTTTGATATGCCACGTTGAATTAAGAAAGGGACAACTACATTTTCTCCGATACTAAATGTATTCTCATCAAAGCTCCCGCCTGTATCAACTAAAGCAGTTTTCCCTGATGACTGTAAGAGTATGGACTGCCCCTGCCCTATGTCCAAAATTTCAATGATATCGTATCCATCATCACGTTTAGGCATCAGCAATGCCACACCTAATACGGGTATCCATAATCGAGGGATTACATTCTTTGGCATAAAGAACATGAATACTGCCAAAACGAGCAATAACATTTGTGCTTTCGTTAACGCTACCCATTTCAATGGATTGTCTAATATTGCTCCCAGCTTAGTCAGTAGCACCAAAAGAACCGATATCAATACATCAGCCAGATGAAATAAAAATTGACCAACAAAAGGAATATAGCTAAGACAATAGCCCAGTACTTCCAATGGCACGATCAAGGTCCCAATCATTGGAACAGCAACTAAATTAGCAAATGGCGCAAGTAAAGAAATCTGTTGAAATATCAGTAAAGTGAGTGGTATCAGTGCAATAAATATTTTCCATTGGGATTGCAAAAGTATTTTAAGATACATTTTTGCTTTATCTAGAAAATGATATTTGTTGATTAAAGCAGTGTTTTGCTGTTCATTAGCGATCGTTTGATATACACGAATCAAAATCAAACATGCGCCGTAAGAAAGCCAAAATGCAGCAGATAAAATACTAAAAGGGTCTAAATAGAGCATTAAGCTCGCACTTATAAGTAATAGCACAAAAGGCTTAATCTTAAATTTGAATAAAATAGCGATACTAATTAGACAAACTGACAATGTAGTTCTTAGTGCAGGAATTTCGAGCCCTGAAAAAAAACTATAAATAATTACCCCACATACGAAAGGGATTAAAAGTAAATATGTTTTGGGAACTTTTAGAAAAATATGAGGACGAAAAATTGATACAAGATACCCCATGAACCACGATAATAAGCCAGCAAAAATTAGAACATGTGGACCTGAAATAGCCAATAAATGCGTAATGCCTAGTTTTTTAAATAATTCTTCTTGTTGCTCCGTCAGTAGACTCTTATCACCTGTGAGTAACGCGACTAGCAAACCCTTATTCCTGAATACTCCCTGTTCGATATCACCCCTAAAAGCTAAACGTGCTTTTTCAATGCTCAGGCTCAATCGTGCGATAAGGCTCCGATGCACATCGGTTGAAGATAAATAACCTTCAGAATATAACACCGCTTCACTTACAGGTACGATCCAATCTACACGCATTGTTCCAGCTATATTTTGCTGCAACAACCATTTCTCTTGATCAAAGACCCCATCTACTGCATAACTATGTGCGGGTCTTAATTTTCCCGTAACTTTATAATAGCGCCCAAGTTCTAATGTCGTATCAAGTTTTGACTCTCGCAAATATAATAATAGCGTTTGAGATTGTCCTTGCTTCTTGTCGATCACCTGCGCACGCTGCTGTATTGATCGACCTTCCTGATCCATTTTCAGCTGATTAATTTTATTGATATAAACAACTATTTCTTTTTCTTCAATATATTGAACACGTTTATCTAAACAATCGTGTAAGGCTGTTTTTGCATGTTGATGCCCCAAAACAAATGTGATCAGACAAATTCCCGTTAGCACAAGCATTCTTGATGATGACTGGACAATACTTGAGGTGTGAGGATAAATGAATCGATCAGGTTGCCTTATTAATCGTAAAAAGTAACCCATGATCAAAATGATACTTGCCATACCCAGCAAGAGAGTTGAATATTCAGCTTCACCCTGAAAGCTGATCGTAGCAACACCAATGATCCAAAAGATGAGAATAAATATTAAAAACATCTAACTTTTATGTTTATTTTTCTTAAATAGATTAAAGCCCACCTAAGTGGGCTTTAACAAGACTGTTAATCGGATTTTGAGCCTATACCCACAATCCATCTTGCATATGCAAAATCTTATCAGCAGTTTGTGCGAGCTGTTCATCATGGGTCACGATGAGCATTGCCATATTAAATTCTTTACGCAGATCGGAAAGCAATTCAAAAATTGTGACGGCAGTTTTACGATCTAAATTTCCAGTAGGCTCATCTGCCATCATCAATTTAGGTTGAGCCACTAAAGCTCGTGCAAGCGCAACGCGTTGTCGCTCACCGCCAGATAACTCACCTGGTTTATGCGTTAAACGATGTGATAAACCCACTTTATTCAACAAATATTCTGCACGTTCTTTTACTTCTTTAAAATTTGCATCTTTACGTAACATCAGCGGCATTGATACATTTTCTAAAGCCGTAAACTCAGGAAGTAAATGGTGAAATTGATACACAAATCCGAGGTGTTCATTACGTAGGAAACCGCGTTCAGCTTCGCCTAAAGTGTCAAAACGCTGCCCATTAAGCATCACTACACCTTCGGACGGACGATCAAGCCCCCCTAATACATGTAACAGCGTACTCTTACCCGAACCACTTGATCCAACAATTGAAACAAATTGTCCTTGCTCAACAACTAAATCCAATCCCTTAATCACTTCAACAGTTGATTTACCATCTGTAAAATGTTTATGAATATTTTTGGCTTCTAAGACAATATTACTCATAGCGTAAAGCCTCTGCTGGTTGAACTTTAGCAGCACGCAGCGCTGGATAAATTGTTGCAAGGAAACTTAGCGCTAGTGATAAGCTAACAATCACCACCACATCTTGCCAACGTAGATACGATGGTAAATAGTTAATGAAATATGCATCGAATAAATTTAGTCCAAAAGCGGTGTTCAGCCAGCCAATAAATCCACTGATGCTCGTTGCAAAGATGATACCTAGTGCTGCTCCTGCCAGTGTTCCTACAACACCAATCACCGTACCCTGTACCATAAAAATCTTAGTGATCGTTGCTGGTGAAGCACCTAAGGTTCTTAAAATAGCAATGTCGGATTTTTTATCAGTAACCACCATCACCAATGAAGATACAATATTAAATGCTGCAACCAAGACAATCAGGAAAAGTAAAAGGCTGACCATTGCTTTTTCCATCTGAATGGCACTAAAGAGATTGCCGTGCGTATAAGTCCAATTTGATGGATAGAAATTGCCTGGTAAATCCATAACAACTTCTTCAGCGACTTGTGGTGCTTTGAAGATATCATCTAGCTTCATACGGATACCTTGTGCACCATCCGGCAGTCTCAACAGTGTCGAAGCATCATTTAGCGCGATGTAACCCATCATCGAGTCCACTTCCGCACCAATACTAAAAATACCGACAATTTTAAAACGTTTAAATCGTGGAACAACGCCAGCGGGTGATGGTGTCGCTTCAGGTAATACCAATGTTACATTGTCATTGAGACTTAAACCTAAAGCATCCGTCATCTGCTTGCCCAAAACAATCCCGAACTCACCTTTCTTTAATGAGTTGATGTCGCCTTGAACCATATGATTTTGAATAATAGATACATTTTTTTCATAGTCAGGCTCAATACCCGTGACCATTATCCCTGCAACCTGTCCTTGGGCTGTTAACATCCCCTGCAACTGTGTAAAAGGTGCAACACCCGTCACATGTTCATGTTGGTCTATTTTCTTTGCAAGCTCAGGCCAGTCTGTTAGAATTTGTGTAGAGGAAACAGTCGCTTGAGGTACCATTCCCAAGACACGGTTTTTTAATTCACGATCGAAACCGTTCATTACAGATAACACAGTAATGAGAACAGCGACGCCCAAAGTCAGACCGATCATGGAAACTAAAGCAATAAAAGAAATAAAGTGATTACTTCGCCGTGCGCGAGTGTATCTCAACCCTATATACAGCGAGATCGGTTTAAACATACCATCTAGTCCGAGGTGTTTTAATGGAAAATCTTCAGCATCAAAGTGGCAATATTGAAAGACGCGTCATGTCACGTATTGATGCTGCCTTAAGAATAAATTATCAGATCATCACTAAAGATGTCGCTTTGAATGATCCCTATGATTCAAATTTTGTACTACCGCGCTATTTTCTCTTACTTGCAGAATTAGATCAATTTGATCATGCGCTTATGTACGAATTAGAACAATTAAATCAAAAAGATCAACAAATTGCTCGGATATTATCCTTATTTAATCAAAAATTAAACCTCATTACGGGCTCACTTTACGACTCTATTGTACAAACCATGTTACCAGTACCTACTCAAGTCAATTTGTCTGAAACGGGTTTTAGTTTTTATGCTGAGCAACATATCCCTGAACAAACCTATATACACATCACATTGAGTCACCCTGAAAATGATTTTCATATCGCTGCAACTGCACAAGTTGTCTACAGCAATCAAGAAGAAAATGGGCTGTTTAGAACCGGTGCATATTTTCTAACGTTACATCCCCAAGACAAAGTAAAGTTAACAGAAGCCTTGAAGCATTTAAAAAACTCACAGAATCGCTGAGCATCCAACTTAAGGCTTTAATACTTTTTGTTTAAATTTCTGATTCGTTTCTATATCCCGATAAAAATACATAAACAATCCCAGAAGTAGGATCATTGCTCCCAGTATCATACCTAGCGTTAATTTCTCATGATTAAATGCAGCACCTACACCAAGAGCTAGAACTGGAGTCATTACATTTGTCAGTGACAATGTCGTCGGTTGGATTTTTTTGACCAAATAGAAATAACAAAACATAGCCACTAATGAAGCCATAACAACAGAATATATGATCGCAAGTAATGACTTCATTGAAGGTAATTCAGTAGGTAAATATTTCCATATAAATGGCACAATTAAACATGCAACAAAGGTAGAAACCAGTATTGAACCTGTCGCCTGTGCCATCGGTGCTACATCAGCATTTATTTTTTTTACCCAAAAAATTGACATTGCGTATGAAAAAACGCTAAGCAACATTAAACCAATTCCAATGGGATGGATATGTTGTGATGATCCAGTAAAACTGATCACTACGAGCCCAGTAATCGCGACGATCATTCCTAACCATTGCAGCTTATGCAAATCTTGTTGAAAGATAAATTTTCCAATAAGCCCTGCCATAATTGGTGCTAATCCAAACATCAGTGCAATCATGCCAGAACTTAGATAATCAGTAGCTACATAAGTAAAAAATTGCGAACCAATCAAGCTAAATGAACCAGCAAAATAACTATGCAATGCAATTGAATTTAAAGGAAATTTCACCTTTAAAACTATGAGAAGTAATGCCGCGATAGGCAGTGCCAAGCCTAATCGAATCACCAATGCCCACATTAAATAAATATCTTCTACACTCCACACAATCGCAAGTGGAGTTGTTGCCCAGATGATGACCAATAAGGCATAAATGAGCATAAGTTTAGATTTTTCTGGCATGTGAACTCGATTGATAAGATAAATCAGGCAGTTTTTCTTTTTTGTTTTTGAATCGTTTGATCCAAAGCACTTGAAAATTCACGCTTATCTCTTTCTGAAATTGGCGGTGGTCCACCGGTTTGAACGCCAGCCCCTCTCAAAGTTTCCATGAAATCACGCAAATGTAATCGTGCCTTAATATTAGCTTCTGTCCAAATTTCACCACGTGGATGAATTGCAACGCCACCCTTTTCGATGACTTGAGCTGCTAGAGGAATATCCTGCGTCATGACAATATCATGCTCTTTCATACGTTCGATAATTTCTTTATCAGCTTGATCTGCTCCACTCATCACTTGTATTGAATTAATACGAACGGAAGGAGTTATTCCTACATTTTGATTGGCGACAAAAGTTACTTCGAGTTGATAACGATCAGAAGCTCTTAAGATGACTTCACGCAAAATTTTAGGTAATGCATCAGCATCGACCCAGAGTTTAAATGGCAACACGCCTCTTTCCTTCATTGTCTTACCACGTCATCTTATCAAATTTAATAGATGGTTGGTTTGATATGATGAATATAAAGCGGATCGTTTTTTCATAGTGAGGACCTTCTCTCCATACTAATCAAATACATCAAAAAACCTTATTGTTGTCAGTTTAATCAAAATTAAAACTAATTGTTTGTTTTTGCTTAATGTATGAACGATTAAAACTTTTTTTGATACGAAGCTTTTGACAATTGATATGTCTATCCTTAATATACAAGCACCTCGCAACGTCCCTATCGTCTAGAGGCCTAGGACATCGCCCTTTCACGGCGGTAACCGGGGTTCGAATCCCCGTAGGGACGCCATTATCGTCTCATACGATCACTCAATATTCAAAATTACTATTATTTCATTGAAGAATTGTAGTTTTTCACTACAATAACTCGCTTCATTTGTTTCGAATTTTCAATCCTATGCACTCATCTCCGAATGATGCTTCGCATCAGGGCAATTCTGCGCCTTTACAACGCGCTATGAGTACTCGACATCTGGTTATGATTTCGCTTGGCGGCGCAATCGGTACTGGACTTTTCTTAGGTTCGGGTGAAGTCATTGCACAAACGGGGCCTGTAGGTGCCATTATTTCTTATATCCTTGGCGGGATTATCGCCTACATGGTTATGCTGTGTTTAGGTGAGCTTGCCGTTCATATGCCTGAGTCTGGTTCGTTTGGTGCTTATGCCAAAAGATATATTGGACCAGGAACAGGCTATACCATCACTTGGTTATATTGGTTAACTTGGTCGGTTACTTTAGGAACTGAATTTACAGCCGCCGCCCTCCTCATGCAGGAATGGTTCCCAGATAGTTCCATGTGGATGTGGACTATAGTCTTTGGTGTATTCGTATTTGTTTTAAATATGATTTCCACAAAATGGTTCGCAGAATCTGAATTTTGGCTGGCCTTAGTTAAAGTTATTACTGTTGTTGCATTTATTCTCTTAGGCCTACTCGCAATTTTTGGCGTAATTGGCTATCAAGGTTACGAAACGGCGCCTTTATTTAGCAATTTAACTGCTCAAGGTTGGTTCCCTGAAGGTCTATTCCCAATTTTTGCTACGATGCTTATCGTAAACTTCGCATTCTCTGGAACAGAATTAATTGGGGTTGCTGCTGGTGAAACTAAAGACCCAGCTAAAAATGTTCCTAAAGCGATTAATACAGCGATTTTTCGTCTGTTGATTTTCTTCGTAGGTACAATCATTGTAGTAACGTCACTTCTTCCACATCAAGAAGCTGGCTTAGCTGCTGAAGGTGTGAGTAGCTCTCCATTCGTGACTGTTTTCCAGCATATTGGTATTCCCTATGCAGAAGATATCATCCGTTTTGTAATTATTACCGCTTTATTGTCAGCTGCTAACTCTGGTTTGTTTGCTGCGTCACGCATGATGTGGTCTTTATCTTACAAAAAGCAGCTCCCTGCAGTATTTTCTAGAGTGAATGCACGTGGTATCCCCTATGTTGCAGTGATCGTGACAATGATCGGTGGGTTACCAGGCTTATTGTCAGAACAATTCGCACCTGAGACTATTTTTACCAATTTATTAGGTATTGCTGCTTTTACAATGGTCGTTGTGTGGATGAGTATTTGTTTAAGCCAATTTAATTTCAGACGCGATTGGTATAAGCAAGGGCGCAAAAAAGAAGAGCTGGGCTTTGCTGCTCCATTATTTCCAATTGTCCCAATCTTAGGTTTTGTGTTCTGTTTTATCACATGCTTAAGTATGGTATTTGATCCAAGTATGCGTATTAGCTTTTTCGGGTGTTTAGCGTTCATTGCTGTATGCTATGCCAGTTATTACCTGTTTTATCACGATAAATCTTGATTTTGAAATAGCGACTTCGGTCGCTATTTTTTTGTTTAGACAGTTCCTATTTTCCAAATGCTTTTCTAATATTTCTTGGAGATTTGATCTAAATTTAGCCTTAAAATTCAATATTGTTTTATTTTCATACGAACACACGTATTTTTTAATTTTTTTGCTGAAATGCGTTTGACACCCTCCTATTTTCACCCTATTATACGCCCACCTCTGAAACGTCCCTATCGTCTAGAGGCCTAGGACATCGCCCTTTCACGGCGGTAACCGGGGTTCGAATCCCCGTAGGGACGCCAATTTTCAGAAGTAGATTTTATTAAGTCCCTATCGTCTAGAGGCCTAGGACATCGCCCTTTCACGGCGGTAACCGGGGTTCGAATCCCCGTAGGGACGCCATTAATTTCAATTGAAATAACATGGTTTAAAATATATTTCTGCACTGTCCCTATCGTCTAGAGGCCTAGGACATCGCCCTTTCACGGCGGTAACCGGGGTTCGAATCCCCGTAGGGACGCCATATTCGAGATGATACATCTCATAAAAAAGCCCAAGCATTTAAGACTTGGGCTTTTTTTTATAACTTAGTCACCCTAAAAATCGAACACAAAATAAACAACATTATCATCTTTGCAGGTTATGGTGGTTTAAACCCTTAATAACGCTTGGAGAAGATGATGTTGGACAACACCGTACTTAATCCCCTAGCATCCCCATCACAATTAAATACAATTAGTCCTAAAACAAATAAAGACTGGGTTGAGTTTTTTTTAGACCCTAAAGTGAATCGTGAATGTAAAACAGAATATGCCGAAAGCTATGTTCTTTCACTATTCGATCAACTCAATACGACTCATTTATCGTGGATTGATCAGGTAGACCAAGTTAGGCAACATATACAACACGAACATGATCAAACTTGTTCTAAATTTCAAAGTTATCTAGATCAACGAAAATCAGGCCTTGGGCGTGACTACTTTCCAACCATCTCTCATGCTTTAGAGTTTTTATATAAAGTTGCTCCAGTTAAATATGCAGATGGCTCATGGCTATATTCATCTCTTACGCACCCCTCTTTGTTTGAGAACAAAGATCTAAGCTATATCTACTTAGAAGAACTTGGCTTGGGAGATGCTAAAGCAAATCATGTTTGCATGTATCAAAGCTTACTACGACATTTCGAGCTTGAACCGTACATTAATTATTTAGATGATATTTATTTTGAACAAGCCGCTGTTCAACTTGCTCTCGCATATATATCACATGATTTATTTCCACTGGTAATTGGATTTAACTTGGGTTATGAACAATTACCACTACACCTGTTAATCACCAATTATGAGTTAGCAGAACTTGGAATTGATCCTCATTATTTTAATATTCATATTACAATTGATAATGCACACAATGGACATGCTGAAAAATCAATACAGGCATTTATTGATCATTATCATCAAGCTCAAGATAAATCAAAATATCTTGAACTGGTGAAAATGGGCTTCCAAATGAATGATCTTGGCTTGAGCTCGACGAATATCATTCAAGAAATTGATCTGACTAAAAGCGTTTATCAACTTCTGCAAAGAAAAGCAGTTGTCGGTCAACATATCCATAACCAAAAATGTCAATTCAGTGGCAAGTCTATTAATGAGTGGCTCGCTCAACCTCAATTAATATCTGAATTTGTTCAAATCTTAATTGATAAACAATGGATTATTAAAAACAGACCTGTCGAAGAAAGTCGTTTTTGGAAACTTATTCACGATAGTGATGGCAAAATGTTTGGTGTATTTAATGCAACTGAGAAAATGCTGATCAAAGACTGGATTCAAGGGGAATCATTAACTATTCGTTTAAAAAGAATGCCTGTAACAGGAGATCAAAACTGGCTCTCAAAATACAATAATCAACATGAACTTGAACAGATCAAACATCAATGTGATTCATTAGATGATACAAACGATAAACTAGCATTATTAATTCCATATCTCTCACCTTACTATCATCCACGAGCGATCGGATTATGGGCAACCCAAGAAGTTTCTAAGATACTTTTCCCTTTTCAAACGCTTGCGCTTTAGTTCTAAGTCGCAGCATAAAATAAGGAGCCATGAAGGCTCCTTATATATATTGATTCACACTATGCAGATTTTCTTGAATTAACTTTACCTTGAATGATAGCCTTCACATTTCCTTTTGCATAATTCAGAAAAACTTTTAAAGGTGAAAGTTTTGGATTAGGTTGATTACCCTCACCAATCGCTTTGAATTGTGCCGCATACCAAATAATTTCCATAATTGCCATTTTATCAATAAATGGAATCCCTGTTTTAATTGGTTTTACTGCATATCTAACATCGTGTCCTGCAATCAAACGATCAGTTAAATCCGTTTCTACAGCGAGCGGGCGTGCAATTCCAATAAAGTCACATGCACCACTTTCTAAAGCATCATTCATCCCTTTAACGGTTCTGAATCCACCTGTAACCATCAGTCTGCATTTTACTTCTTTACGTATTTTCTCTGCGAAATCTAAAAAGTAAGCCTCACGTGCAATGGTACTTGCTTTACGCTGTTCAGCTTTAGCACCTGCCATTGCGGGCGCTTCATACGTACCACCTGAAATTTCAATTAAATCGATACCTGCATCATCAATAGCTTTAAATACTTGAATCACTTCTTCTTCAGTAATTCCACCACGTTGAAAATCTGCGGAATTCAATTTCACTGAAACGATAAAGTTATTAGATGTTGCAGCTCGAACAGCTTTATAAATTTCTAATAAAAAACGCATACGATTTTCAATGCTGCCACCCCATTGATCATTACGTTTATTGGTCAGTGGCGATAGAAATTCACTGATTAAATATCCATGAGCACCGTGTAATTGAACACCTTCAAAGCCCGCTTTTTCGCAAATCGCTGCAGAGGTTGCAAATCGTTGGATTAGATCTAGAATTTCCTCATGCTCGAGAGCCCGTGGAGTAGCAAAGGTAGTAGCCAACATAGCACTAAATGGAACAGCAGACGGTGCAACAGTTTCTTTATTTAAGCCTTTAGGACACTGTCTGCCCGGATGAGACAATTGAACAAGCTGGACCATACCATAACGTTTACCTAGGTCAGCCCATGCCTTTAATTTAGGTAAATCTCGCTCATTTTCGACCACGACGACACCAGGCTCATTCTTCGCACGTAGATCAACCATCACATTTCCTGTGATTGAACACCCTAAACCACCTTTTGCCCAAGCTTCATACAAGCCTGTGTGCAAATGATTTGGTTCACCAGCAGCATTCGCTAGAGCTTCACTCATTGCGCCTTTAATAATGCGATTTTTGAAAGTTGTATTGCGAATTTGAATCGGCTCAGCAATTTTACTCATCTTGAAGTTCTCAATTTTGTGCTTATCTAAACCTAAAACCAATTAGGCGTGACTTCCCTGAATTTCAGTCTAGAATTGACAATCCTTCTTGTCAAATAACTTTTATAAACTACTTTGTATAAGATGTTGCGTATAAGCATGAATCGGTGCACTGAATAAACGTTCTGTCTCTTGAATTTCTACAACTTTTGCATCTTTCATCACCATAACTCGATGGCATAACGCTTTCACAATTTTCAGATCATGACTAACAAAGATGTAACTGATCCCTGTTCTTTGCTGTATATCTTGAAGTAAGTTCACCAATTTTATTTGTGTATTGCGATCTAATGCAGATGTTGGCTCATCTAGAATGAGTAATTGAGGTTTCAGAATCAGTGCTCTGGCCAGTGATACTCTTTGTCGTTGTCCACCCGACATTTGATGAGGATAACGATGAAGAAATTCTTTTGTGAGATTAACCTCTTCAAGGGCTTGAATCGCGAGATTTAATTTTTCACTCTTTCTCAATTTTTTTAATCTTAACCCTTCAGTTAATAATGACAAAACATTCATTCTTGGGTTAAGACTCGAAAAAGGATCTTGAAAAACGATTTGAAAATCATTTCGATGCGCTCTTAATTGCTTATCAGACAACTGATTGAGCTTGATACGATTTAACTCAATGGTACCTGTTGACTCTATGAGTCGTGCAAGCGCGAGTGCAGCACTGGTTTTTCCAGATCCACTTTCACCTACAATACCAAGCGACTCTCCTTGTTTAAGCTGAAAACATAAATCTTCCACCGCTATAAATTGAGTTTTAAATACATTCAGAAAATTCAGCTTAGGTGGATACCGCACTCGAAGATGTTCAGTATTTAAAAGTTCTTTGGCCTCTTCACTGATAGGTGAAATCGAATCAAACTGCTGATTAAGGAGCAGTCGAGTATATTCATGGCGAGGCTGCAGGAATATTTGAGAGACATCACCCTGTTCAACTGTGACACCTTTAGACAAAACCAATACCTGATCAGCATATTGTTGCACCAACCTTAAATCATGACTAACCAAAACTAAGGCCATATTTTTTTGATGCGCTTGGTCTTTAATTAATTTTAAAATTTGCTTCTGTAGTGATACATCAAGGGCTGTTGTTGGTTCGTCTGCAATTAAAATTTCAGGTTCGGAAATCAGAGCTGTTGCAATCATTACCCTTTGACGCTGCCCACCAGACAACTGGTTTGGATATCGCTTGAGGATGTCTGATGAACTCCCCAACCCTACATCACAAAGCACTTCTTCTATTTTTTTTCGAATGGTTTTTTTCTTAAGCCCCATCAGCCATAAAGGTTCTGAAATAATTTTTTCAATTGTATGTAATGGATTTAGTGCCGTCATTGGCTCTTGAAATATCATCGCGATCTTATTGCCACGTATTAAGCGCAACTGATCCTCGTGTTTTAGACGCAGATCTTCATTTTGAAATATGATTTCACCACTTAAGTCTAGAGCGCGATCTTGAAGACCTAGAAGACTTAGACAAGCTAAAGATTTTCCTGAACCACTTTCACCAACAATCGCAACTGTCTCACCCGCATTTAGCTTAAAAGACAAATCAGTTAAGATTTTTTGTTCATTCAACTGAATATTGAGCTTGTTGACTTCAAGTATTGGTTTAGCCTCTTGGATCAAATGCATCTCGAGCTGCCTCCCCAATATAAATAAGAATAGATAACACAACTGCTAGACTAAAAAATCCAGATAAAACCAGCCACGGTGCTGATAGATTATTCTTACCCTGCAGTAAAATTTCACCAATTGAAGCTGTATCAGGTGGCAAACCATAGCCCAGAAAATCCAAGGCTGTAAGTGCGGTAATATTAGCGGTAAGAATGAAAGGAAGCTGTGAAAGTGACGAACTTATAGCATTGGGTAAAATATGTTTGATAATAATTTGACTATCTGTAGCACCGAGTGATCTCGCAGCTCGCACATAATCCAAATTTCTGGCTTTCAGAAACTCTGCACGAACAAGACCAACTAACGCAGTCCAACCAAACATCAGCATAATTAAAAACAGCCAATATACGCTTGGTGTAAACATGCTCACTAAGATCATCACAATAAATAACATTGGTAGACCACCCCACACCTCTAACAGCCTTTGACCGATCAGATCCAACCAACCGCCAAAGTAGCCTTGGATAGCACCAATGGTAATTCCTATGAATGCAGATCCAATAGTAAGTGCAATACCGAACAGCAAAGAGATACGAATACCATATATTAATCTTGCCAAGACATCACGACCTTGATCATCTGTGCCTAACCAATTCACGGAGGTCGGTGGAGATGGTACAGCTTCTGCCAATTCATAATTAGGTGTTTGATATGAAAATGGGATGATAGGCCAAATCTGCCATCCATGCTCATTAATCAATTCTTGAACGGCTGGATCTTTATAATCAGACTCAGTCTCAAAGACACCACCGAATGTTGTTTCAGGATAAGGCTTAAAAATTGGGAAATAAATTTCTTCTTTATAATAAATAAGTATTGGTTTTTCGTTGGCAATAAACTCTGCCCCCAAGGATAAAATAAAGATCGCGATAAATAAAATGAAGCTGAAGAATCCGAGTCGATGTGACTTAAATTTTGAAATTCGTTGATCGAAAAGTGGAGACATT
The DNA here is from genome assembly GCF_000632455.1 of Acinetobacter sp. Ver3. Classification (GTDB taxonomy): domain Bacteria; phylum Pseudomonadota; class Gammaproteobacteria; order Pseudomonadales; family Moraxellaceae; genus Acinetobacter. The sequence continues at coordinate 14,232 of NZ_JFYL01000021.1, read as the reverse complement.
TTTATGCTCCTTGACGATCAAAATTGATTCTTGGATCAATCAATTGATATAGAACATCACTGAGTAATCTCAAAATTAGACCGACCAACGTAAAGATAAACAATGTTCCAAAAATTACAGGATAATCACGCTGCTGAATTGCCTCAAATCCGAGCAATCCCAAACCATCAAGATTAAATATAATTTCAACAAATAGATTGCCAACAAAAAAAATTCCGATCAGTGCTTCAGGTAATCCTGCTATAACGATCAACATGGCGTTACGGAAAACATGATTGTATAAAACGCGTGGCTCGGTCAGACCTTTAGCACGAGCTGCCGTCACATATTGTTTATTTAACTCTTCCATAAAAGAGTATTTTGTTAGATATGTGAGGGTCGCAAATCCACCTAATATAATAGTAAGGACAGGCAATGTAAGATGCCAAAAATAATCTTTTACTTTATCAATGAAGCTGAGTTCAGCGAAATTCTCAGAGACCAATCCTTGTAATGGAAACCATTGCAAATACGATCCCCCCGAAAAAATCATAATAAGCAGAATAGCAAATACAAAAGTTGGCACTGCATAACCTACGGCCAATACTAGGGAGGTCGTTTGATCAAACAGACTGCCATGTCTTTTCGCTTTGCTGATCCCTAGAGGAATGGCGATACTGTAGATCAGTAAGGTACTCCATAATCCAAGGGAGATCGTAACTGGGATTTTTTCCAAAATTAATGTTGTTACTGATTTATTTTTAAAAAAGCTCGTTCCAAAATCGAGTTGAAGATATCCTTTGAGCATTTTAAAAAAGCGCTCATGCACAGGGCGGTCAAATCCATATTGCGCTTTGATCTGCTCGACCATTTCAGGACTGAGTCCTCGTGTACCCTGATAATGACTCTGGACTTCATTGATGTGAGATGTCGAACCAGACACAACACCAATGCCTTGAAACTGTTCAGCTCTCTGTATTGCCTGTTCAACAGGTCCACCAGGAGCAATTTGAACGACGGCGAAATTGATGAGTAATATCAAAAATAAGGTGGGAATGATTAGCAAAAGTCGTTTAAGTATATAAAGACCCATAAATTTAACCTTTAACGTGAGCCTTTACTTCGACCAAGATAAGCAGCCACTTTGCGAGCTTGCTGTTGATCTACCCACCAATAATCTTCACCAACAGCAAGTTTTGGTTTAATCTGTGGCTGTTTATACATATTCCAATACGCATACCATTCACGATCATTTCCATAAGTAAGTATCTGATAATATCCTGCACGTAATAAACGATCCAAGATACGTGTATTTAATATTAATTTTTCTCGATCAGGTGCATGGATAATACGTTGTATAATTTCATCTATAACGCTATTTTTCACACCAGAAAAATTATAATTTCCCTCTTCATTTGCAGCATGACTGCTCCAAAATTGCGCTTGCTCATTCCCAGGATTTAGTGACTGAGGCATCACCATCGTGGTTAAATCAAAATCATATTGACGCATTCGCTGTAAATATTGAGGCATATCGACTTGGCGAATCGAAACCTGAATACCCAATTTTTTTAAATTTCGAATATAAGGCATGAGCGTCCGTTGTAAGCCTTCTTGATGAAGAAGCAACTCTAATTGAATTGGTTTTCCATCACGCGCATGCAAATTACCATTTTTAAATGAATACCCCTGGTCAATTAAAATTTTCCGAGCAGTGAGTAAGCTTTTACGATTGTAGCCTGTACCATCAGTAATAGGATATTTCCACGCTTTTAATACTCCTTCTCGTTGTAAAGGATGTAACCGAGATAAATAAGGTTTTAATATTGTTAATTCTTTAGGGCTTGGGACTGACTTTGCCTCTAGCTCACTAAACTGGAAATGACTTTGTAAACGTTGATATTGTTGATAAAACAATGCTTTATTTTGCCATTCAAAGTCATAAGCATAGGTCATTGCTTGTCTAAAATAGATATCGTTTAGCGGTTTTTTTCGTGTGTTAAAAACGATACTTTGTGTCGGAGCAGGATTTTGTAAAGCTACACTATATTTTTTAACCAACCCTGAGTTAAATGCTGGAAAGTTGTATTCCGTCTTCCATTTACGAGCAAATTTCTCTTGGTGAAATGTATATTGTCCAGCTTTAAATCCTTCAAATGCAATGTCCGAACTACGGTAATAAACATATTTAATTTGATCAAAATTATAACGACCACGATTTACAAGCAAATCCTTAGCCCAATAATGGGGATTACGCTGATAGGTAATACTACGACCAGCATCAATATTTTTAATTGTATATGGCCCTGATCCTAAAATGGGTTTGAGTGTTGCTCGACTAAAATCTTTAGATTCCCAATCCTTTTTAGAAAAAATAGGCATCTGTGAAAGTATTGCTGGCATTTCAGTATTACTTTCTGATTTAAATACCATTTTTACGGCATGTTTAGACAGAACCTGAATTTTATCTAAATCAGACAAATACATCTGTAAACCGGGATTGGTTTTGGTTAAATACATTTCAAACGTGAATTTGACATCCTCAGCCAGTACAGGCGATCCATCACTAAATCGAGCACGTGGATTTAAATGAAAAATCACAAATTTTGTTCGGCTTGGATCAAACTGAATTTTCTCAGCCAAAAGTGGATAAAACACATTTGGTTCATCTAATGACTTTGAAAATAGCGTATCGAACAAGTAATTTGTACCTTCAACCCAACTCCCTTGCCCATTCATACCGTTTAGATTATCAAATGTCCCATCAGCCGCTTTCACCAACTTTCCACCCTTTGGTGCGTCTGGGTTGGCATATGGCATCGCATCTAAATTCAGATATTTAGGTTTTGACTGTAAAGCAATATAAGTCGTCGTTTGAAGATTTGCCCATGCACTGATATGAATGGGCAAGAAGAGGAGAATAAACTTTGCTTTTGACAAAGTTGATGAAATGCACATCTCGAAATGAAATTCCTGATTGCTTAAGCAGACTTAAGAATGTGGAACTTTTATCGTAGCACCAATCTGTAAAGGTGTGTTTGGTTTCAAACCATTCATTTCTGCAAGCTGATCAATGTCTATACCAAATCGATTCGCAATTCTATACAGGGAATCACCACTACGGACTTTATAATCTGTAACAACTTTAGGAACTTGAATAATTTGACCTCTTTGCAATCCAGCACGTAGGTTCAACTTATTGAGATCTGCAAGTTCTTTTGCAGTCATATCAAATCGTGTAGCAATAACATGGAGAGACTCACCTGATTTGACAGCATAATCCTCTGTATCACGCGATTTTGATTGACGGACTGGTGTTTTTTCAGTACTCTCAGCCGCCTTTTCAACATCGCCACTTACTTTTAATTTTTGACCAATTTGAAGGACTGATCTCGCATTTAGATCATTCAGCGTAAGTAATGATTGAAGCGACATATCATATTGTCGCGCAATACTTGCTAAGGTCTCTCCACTCTTCACAGTGTGAGACTCCACTTTCTCAGCAACCGAATTATTTCGTGTCGAACTCTGCTTAGTGGAAGCTTTATTTTCATCTTCTTTCAAATTCAGCTTTTGCCCAACTTGTAATCCAGCATTCGTACGCAAGCCATTCATTTCTGCTAACTGTGCAACAGAAAGATTATATTTGCTTGCAATGGCATTCAGGCTATCGCCTGATTGAACAACATATTGCTCTGGTACTTTAGATCCCACCGGTACTTTAATGGTTTGACCAACCATCAATCCTTTTTCAATATCCAAATTATTCAGTGTCGCCAACTCAACAACGGTTAACTTATTCGCATTTGCAATGTTGTACAACGTATCTCCTCGTTGTACGCGGTAAGTTTCAGTCTGAATTTCAGGTACAGTTTTAGCATTACTCGCGCGAGTCGTTGATGAAGCTGTAGCAGATTGCACTTCTTCTAAAGGAACATTAATTTTTTGACCCGCGTATAGGCTACTATCAGCTTTCAATCCTGAGCTTAATGACGCTAACTCTTGAGTCGAAAGTCCGTATCGATCAGCGATTAACTTTAAGTATTCACCGCGTTTGACCGTATAAGATTTCGTTTGAACCTTAGTTAGCGCTTGTTCAGTTTTGCTTGATTTAGATGCTTGAGACTGGGTTAGATTTAACTTCTGCCCAACCAGTAAATTACTATTGATAGTCAGACCATTCAATTCAGCCAATTGTTGGACACTTAAATCAAACTGGTTTGCAACACTAGTAAGACTATCATTTGCTTTTACAATATAACTTGCTGGCTTTATATCCGTTTTCTGGGCAGATGCTACTGGTTTAGCATCGTACAGATATAGGGTCGCACCTACATATAAGGTTGCATTTGGATCTACTTGGTTCCATTTTGCAATATCTCTCCAACTTACGCCGTTTTTCATTGCAATAATTGCCAGCGTGTCACCAGGGAGTACCGTATACGTACTACGCTTACCCTTAGGTGGTTCTACAACCACTTCACTTTCAGTTTTCTTAAATGCCTTACCTTGATTAAGCTGGGCTTCCTCAGAAGTAGGCAATGTACTTTCTGCTACAGATTTAGGATAAGCAAAGCCAACTTTAACTTCTGAACCTTGTCCTGCTGCCACAGATTGACTTGTTTGAATCGCAGTTAATTTAATCTTGCCATCCAACGGATCGACAATCTCAGTACCTTGAGGTGCAATGGCACTAATCTCTCTAACGACTTCCGCTTTTTCTGCTTCAGTGGCCTGTGGTTCAATGACCGAGGCAATAATTTGATCAGAACTCGTAGTTGTTGTGGTTTTTTCAGGTGCAATTGAAGCTAAGATTTTGGCTTTTTCTTCAGCAGTGATTTCTGGTTCTACACGTACAGGTTTAACATTTTGCGCCGGTGTAACAGCAACAGGTATACGAGGTGCGCTTGGCACCACTGCCGAAGCAGCAAAAGCTGCCAATGCATCAGAACCAGAAGGAGTCCTACCCTTCGAAGTTGAAATTGTTGTAGATACTGAAGGTGTTTGAGTATTATTAACTGGCTTCGCTGTTTGAGTTGCCAATACGGAAGCATTTGAAGCTTTTGGTGTATTTACTGTCGTTATAATTGTGGTTGCTGGCGTAGATGTAGAAACAGGGCTTGAAGCGCTCGCCCATAGACCTGTACTGCTTGGTTTAAGTGCTTTCAATTTACGATCAATATTTGGATTTAAATCTGCTGGAATTAAAATTCGCTGTGGACTTTGAGGATCAATGATATCACCACGATGCCCTGGATTCAGTTGATAAAGTTCTGCACGACTTAAGCCTGTCAGAGAAGCAATTTCGTTTAAACTCGCACCTGCTGGAACTGGAACTTCTCTAAAGTGAGGACGATTCGCAATTGGTGGTAATCTTACGCCATACTTTTCAGGGGATTTGATAATCTGTGCAACCGCAAGGAAACGTGGAACATAGTTCATTGTCTCTTGAGGCAAACGTAATGACCAATAATCTGTAGGCAAGCCAGCAGCCTTATTACGGTTAATCGCTTGTTGAATACGTCCAGGACCAGCGTTATAAGCCGCTAAAGCTAATTCCCATGAACCGAATTGGTTATATAAACTTCCTAAAAACTCGTAGGCTGCACGTGTAGATTCAACTACATCACGGCGTCCATCATACAAATTGGTCTGTCTTAATCCATAAATACGACCTGTACTTGGGATGAATTGCCACATCCCTGCAGCTGCCGCTGAACTCGTTGCAGCTGGATCATAGGAACTCTCAATGACGGGAAGTAAAGCAAGTTCTGTAGGTAATCCACGGCGCTCTGCTTCCTTTACAGTATGATAAAGATAACGAGAAGCTCGAGCGGATAAACGATCCAGATAAGGCTGACGCGTAATAAACCAACTTCTTTGAGCATCAATCCGTGGATCCCACTTTGTTTCATCCATTTTAAAACCAACGGTCATACGTTTCCAAACATCGCCGTGCTTTAAAATAAGTAAACGATCACCTTCAACTGCACGCATATCAGTTGCAGATAAAAGATCTTCAAGTGAATCTAAGCTACTGGCATCTAACATGCCGAGTTGATTCGACTTTTGCGTCTTTGCGGAAGTGGGACTCGCTGTACAGCCAGTCATTACGCCTAACCCGGTTACTGCGGAAGTAATTACTGAAATTTTAAATAAAAAAGTTGCAGATGGCTGCCACACTGCGGTGGTTGTTTTAGACATACAAATTCCGAAAGACGCATAGTAAATTTATTGTATATAAGCCATTTTAGAGGAGCTCGTTGTTCAGGCAAGTCTCTTCTTGATGAGTAATTGCTTATAAATGTTACAAGACATTAAAAAATATCCAGTTATCGCACTGATGTTTCGCATTTACGTATACAATAAAATTTCCGAACTTGATGTTCAACACTTTATTCGATTGATTGGTTCAAACTATGTCTGAAATAACACTTTATGTTGATGGCGCATGTCGTGGTAATCCTGGGCTAGGTGGCTGGGGTGCTTACATCATCACTAAGGATACAGAACATAAAATATGTGGTGGTGAACCTGACACGACCAATAATCGTATGGAGTTAACAGCCGCAATCGAAGGAATCAAATTTTGTCCTGTTGATGCGAAGCTGATCATTTGGACAGACTCAAACTATGTAAAACGCGGTATTACTGAATGGATCAGTGGTTGGAAAAAGAAAAATTGGAAAGACGTAAAAAATCCTGATTTATGGCAAACTTTGGATCAAGTTTGTCAAGGTCGCGATATTGAGTGGAACTGGATTAAAGGTCATGCAGGACATCCAGGCAATGAAATGGCAGATCAGTTAGCTAATCAAGGCGCTGACCAAACGGCTGAACAATTAAAAAATTCCCTGCAAGCGAATGATAAAAAAAAACAGTCTGAAGATTGGTTGCTCAATGATCCGTTTGGTTTAGATCTCAACGATCAAGATGAAGAAGTTGAAGAAGAAGTCGAAATTGATTTAGCAGAAAATGATGATCAAGCTAAATACAGCACGGACGAAGTCACCTCAAACTCCTCAGATATTATTAAGACAGTTGATGCACAGGACTTAAATTCTGAATCTGTAGATCAAAGCGTTCCTCAGTTAGCTGAAAAATCGCATCCACATATTGTGGTCACGCCTGCTCGTTTAAATTTACAAGGACCACGCCAACTGATTTTAGATACGGAAACTACAGGTTTTTATTATCAAGATACAGACCGTATTATCGAGGTGGGTGCGATTGAAATGATCAATCGTAAACTGACAGGAAGTTCAATTCACATTTATATCAATCCCAAAAAACCAGTCGGTGAATCTGAAGCAATTCACGGTATTTCTGATGATTTTTTGAAAGATAAACCTATATTTGAAGAAATCGCTGCTGAACTGTACAAGTACTTAAAAGGTGCAGAAATTATCGCACACAACGCAACTTTCGATATGAACTTCTTAGATATGGAGTTCAAACGTGCTGGCTTTGGTACGCTTTCAGAAGTCTGCGCAGTGACTGATACACTTGCGATGGCAAAAGCGAAACATCCAGGTCAAAAGAACTCATTGGATGCATTAGTGAAGCGCTACGAAGTTCCACAGCGTGATCGTACCTTCCACGGTGCTTTACTGGATGCAGAAATTCTGTCAGATGTTTATTTAGCCATGACAGGTGGTCAAGTTTCATTTGATATCGATGCACTCTCCGCGCATGATCATCATTCTGAAACTGGACAAAATCAGTACCAAAAAATTGAGGTAGATTTACCAATCATTTATGCTTCTGATGAGGAATTAGCAGCACACCAAAAATGGATCGAAGATTACCAAAAAAAAATGGCGAGCCGTGCTTATTTGCTAAATAATCTTCCATCTGCTTGATTCATTTTGTAGAGTACGATCAGTTCGGCTATATTCATTTAGAGCAAAAATTCCCCTTATCTGGGCTCTGAGCAAAATTAACGGCCAACATAGGTTTCGATCGATGTCTTATCAAAGTTCAATTTATTTTGACCCTACAGCATTACTTATTGTTAAAAAAGAAATTGATCAAATCATCGATCAGGTCGAAAATACAGTATCAGAGCTTATTGAGGATCAAACACTTCCTTTTGGGATAGATGACGCATTCATTCGACTTGAACAATCCAATCAAGTTTTTGCCATGATCGAGCTTCCTCATCTCGCACAACTTGCACACTACTGTGCGCAAGTCATGTCAAAGATGATGCAAAATCCAACTGCAAAAAACCTGAAATACGCTGCTGCATTAAGTGATGGTACAACGATGCTAAAGCGATATATCGAATTTATTTGCTTACGTGAAGTCGATGTCCCCCAATTTCTCTTAGATACACTTAACCATCTTGAGCGAGTATTGAACATCCCTTGCACAGCTTTGGGTAATGGAATTCAGACCACTCAGAAACAATTAACTTTAACACCGCAAGCTTCATCGAATCAGATTAATTCATCTGATTATTGGAATACACTATATAAAGATTGTTTAATAAAATTAGTGACGCAAAATGAAACTGAAGACGATTTTGATCGTTTTAAACTCATTGTATATCATATAGCACTGCTCTCTCTTGAAACACCGAGTCAACAATATTGGCTTCTGATGCAAATCGCATTTAATCAACTTGACCAACTCATTCTCAGTGATGCACGCCTAAAATGGTTGGCTAAAGTTGGCAGTCAAATTCGGGAGTTTTTAAATGCACCCCAGCATTTTCAGGTCGATGAAACTGACTTTGCTAATGCTTTAGCGATTTGTATTAGCCAAGAAAACTACGATTCACAAATGCTTCGTGAGTATTTTCAAATCTCGGACAACATTTTGACTGATGTTCAACTACAAATTTTTAGTCGCCATCTGTTTGGACCTGATCAAAGAACAATGGATACCGTTGCTCACTTGATTACAGAAGAATTGAATCAATTAAGATTAGATATTGAAAGTCACTATCAAAGTTTTACCGACGATCAAATTTTAGATATTCGCTTAAAGCTGTATCGTATGGCAAATATCTTTTTAGTCATGAATCTTAATGAAGCTTATGCAGAGATGAAACTGCAAGCAGATCATTTTCATCGAACCTATATTCAACAAAATACCGATTTTGCTCAACGATTAATGAACAGCATGCTATCGGCTATGAACTCTATCGGGATTTTGAAGCGAAATTTTGCACCAACTCGCATTCAACTTGATGTGAATAATATGAATATATCACTGGATCGGCTAGATGATGCACATGAAACGCTGCAAAAAGAAGCTCGAATTCTCTTGCAAGAACTAGGCGATAAGCTTTTTCAAAACATCGATGCTAAAGACACAAATGATTTATTAAACATCACAACCAATTTAAGACAATTAAGCGGTGCTGCTCTATTTCTTGATGCTCAAGAATTAAGTAATGCGCTAAAAAATAGTGCTGAGGCGGTTGAACACTATTACGATATTCAGAAATCACTCACCCCCCAACAACTTCAGCACATTCTAGATGTGCTTGCCAGTCTAGAGCTTCATCTTGATGGCTTGAAGTATGATTATCCTATTCATAAATCAGTATCTGAGACTGCACTCATCAGCAGTCAAAAAATTAAAGCGGTTGCCTAATGTCTGAACTCTCTGTTGCTTATATTTTTAAACAACATCAACTTCTCGTCGATGAAAACTTCCAATTACCACGTGTTGAACGTTTAGAGAGTGATCTGATTTTCAAATCTGGTGATCAGGTAATTGCACGAGATCTACATATTGAAGAAGCGATTCCTGAAGGTTATCAACTTGTGCCAATCCGACAGTTGATCACTCAATGGTCTAAGCAACAATTTGAACAAGCGAGCCGAGCAGTTCAATTATTAGAATGGCGTCGTAATCATAAATTTTGCAGTCATTGCGGTACAGAAACGGATGTGCACCGTTCAGAATATGCCATGATCTGCCCAGCATGTAATTATCACCAATACCCTCGTGTTCAACCTTGTGTTATCACCGTAATCACACGAGGTGACAATGAAATTTTGCTGGCGAAAAATGCAAAAAATAAATCCAATATGTATGGATTAATTGCAGGTTTTGTCGAAGTTGGTGAAACTTTAGAAGAGGCTGTGCAACGCGAAACCATGGAAGAAATTGGTCTAAATGTTAAAAATATTCAATATCTTGCCAGCCAACCTTGGCCATTCCCAAGTAATTTAATGATTGCTTTTCGGGCCGAGTATGATTCAGGTGACATTGTGCTTCAAGAAGATGAAATTAGTGATGCCCAATTCTTTAAATTTGATGATTTACCAGAAATTCCATTTGCAGGAAGTATTGCGCATGCCATGATTCAACATGTCATTCACAATACTCCTTTCAAATCAGAATAAATCAAATCCGAATCGTTATAGATTTATTTGAAGGACTCTTCTAAAACTTTCAGGATGAGAGATCGAGTTTTGAAGAGTCGACCAAATAATGTTGCAGTTGTTGCCATGATTGATACATGTCCAGTACGAGGCACCCGAATGAGCTGGCTATGATTCTCTACAGCTAACAGTGCTTGATGCATCTCTTCAGAATTATGATCTTTTACCAACGTATCTTGATCTGCTAGAAAAATATAGTGCTGAATATTATTTTTCTCTACAAAATAGTATGGCATCACCGCTTTGAAATTTACTGCTTTATCGAATGCATGTTCAGATAAATGATCACCTAGATAGTTAAAGTGATAGGGTCCAGCCAAACCAATCAACGCTTTAATTCGATCTCGTCCTTCAAAGGCAATGAATGAAGGATGATAAATCAGTGACATCACATTAAAAGCACCAGCAGAATGTCCGATAAGCGCTATTTGATCTGCACAAATACCATATTTATCAGCACTTTTGATTAAATATTGAATTGAATCTGCAAGGTCAGTTACGTAACGAGGAAAAATATGTTCTGGCGCCAGATGATAGTTTATTACGGCGAGGTTATATCCAGCACGTGTCAAACTTTCTCCAAGAAACTTGTAATCGTCCTTACTTCCTCTACTCCATGCACCACCATGCACGAATATAACTAAAGGTTTATTCGCTGGCGCTTGGCAAACATAAAGATCCAGTCGTTGCCGAGCTTTAAGACCATAAGCAATATTTCTTTTTACAGAATAGCCTTTATTTGAGGTCAATTGATTTAATGCCAAACCACCCAAATTATATGGGCGAAAAGCATTCAGTTTTTGATTCAATTTGGTCAGTTTTAACTGAACTGATTTCGGAAAAAATTGCGCAATCTTATTCGACATTATTGGTAACTGACACCAGCGTCAGGATCAATTGCAACGGGTGTTTCAACATAAGGTTGAGTACTCACCGCTGAAGGGTTCATAAGTGATGATGATTGAACACCTGCGCCTACTTGAGCAGATTCCACGTTATCAATCAAAGTAACAATTTTCGTGACATTCCCTACTCGTTGTAAAACTTCAATGAGATCTTGCTCTTCAGCTGTATTTAAGCGTCCCATCACATATAACACGCCATCTTCAGTATGAACCAAGACTTTACTGTCTGAAACAACTGGCGCACGCATAATTAAGCCACGTGTGTTCGCTGTCGCAGTCGCATCTTGCATGATGGTAGAGTAACCAATTTGAGGACCAACTGTGATGTAGTTATGAATAGATTTCACATCACTCATCGCTCGAACGTTATCTTCTGCTAACTGTTTCAAATGCGCATCAGGCACTTGACCTGTTAACAAGACATTACTGTGAAAGCTATTCACATTGACTCGAGATTGTTTAAAACGAGCATCCAATTTGTATAAATTGATCTTTGCTGTACGTTCAATTGAAGAGTCAATAAATACCTGACCTAAAGAACGAGCTCCACTCACCACCCCAACTGGTTCTGCGCCAGTTCCACCTGAAATAAAACTTGCACAGCCTGAAAGACTAGCAACACACGCCATCGAAATTACAATACGCTTCAACACTCAATCCGTCTCCTCGTGAAACTTGAATTTTTTCTATTGTTGGAAATGGCTTAGCTCATTCGGTTCATAGATTAATCAAGTCTGCATTTATTGTAAATGCATTTTCAATCCACTCGAGATCATAATCTATATCAGAAATTTCATGCTGTAACGGTTTTGCAATTTTTTTATGAAAATCAAAACAAAACACATCAAAACGATAATAAAACTCTGTATAGCTTGGAAATTTTTGTAGAAATGACATTGCTGTTTTCGCAATTTTAATTTGCTTGCTCGATGATATTGATTCTAGGGCTGAAGCATAGGTTGTTTTTGATCTGGCTTTGACCTCAACAAATACAAGCTCAAGATCACGTTGAGCAATCAGGTCTATCTCACCATAACGAGAATGAAAATTTCGAGCCAGCACAATATAACCCTGTGAGATCAAGACTTTTTCAGTTTGGTCTTCAGCCCATATACCTAATTGTTGAGAACTCATCCATTTAAGTCCTCTTAAATATTTTTTAATCTAAACCATGTTTTCTCGAAGCACGCAGGTTTTCTTTCGATCCGATGCTCTTTAAAACTCAAGTGCCCAGTCTGACCTTGAATTGATATTTGATCAGGATTCTTCGTTTTCAACATCAAATCCGCCAAACGCCAAACATCTTGACCGAAGGCATTGAGACGTTGGAATGCAGCAGTATTTTCTGTTGTTTGATTAGGTTTTTTTAAAAATTGAACCATGACTGGAACATCACAGAATTTAGTTCCGTTCGGAATATCCATATTATGATCAATAGCAAAAGCCTGAACATACAAACGTTTTGAAGGCTTATTCTTCAATGAGTTGATCCACGCCATACTGCCTAAAAGCAACACCCCTTCATTTGACTTTATATCAGGCAATTGTTGGACTAGAGAAAACTTACCATGAAAATTTTTAAACACGGCATTTACAAAGCTTAAACTCTCGGACTCAGTACCAGACTCACGCAAGATATAGAGATGTTGAACTCGGTCCTTTTCAATCTGTTTAATTAAACCTTGAGCATCATCAGTTTTCGATAAACTAAACTGCCACACTTTTGCATGCTTAGAAGGAACTTCATTCAGTGCTAAAACAGGAATTTTAAGCGGTTCTTTCATTATTGCTTCGACATCCTGTCTGACTAATGGACCAATAATAAGTTTGGTGTTTTGACTGACTTGCGTCTTTAGTATCTCTTTTAATCGTTTTTGATCCGAATTGACATATTTGATTGGCATTTCACTTTTAGACTTTTGATAAGCCTCATCAATACCATTTTTAATGCTATTACTTGCTCGCGCCATAGGGCCTGAATCAGGTAAAATAACCAATACTTCCGCTTGGGCTTGGAAAATCATTCCACATAAGCCAATACCAATGAATTCTTTTTTTATTCTTAATAGATCCGACATGGAGAAACCTTATGAGTGCTCAGTTATTTGTTGTAGCGACGCCAATTGGGCACTTAGATGACATGACTTATCGAGCAATTGATGTTTTAAAGTCTGTCTCTCTTATCGCGGCAGAAGACACACGTCAGTCCGCTCTTTTAATGAAACACTATAATATCTCAACTCCGTTTACAGCGTGCCATGATCACAATGAAAGTAACAAAATTGATATAATTATCGATAAGTTAAAAAATGGTGAAAATGTTGCACTTGTCAGTGATGCAGGTACACCGTTGATTAGTGATCCTGGTTTTAAATTGGTTCGTGCAGCTCAGGACCATGGTATTCGTGTCGTTCCTGTTCCAGGTGCATGTGCAGCTATTGCAGCATTAAGCGCTGTAGGTCTACCCAGTGATCACTTTAGTTTTGAAGGATTTCTATCTTCGAAACAATCACAACGTCTTATTCAATTAAATAAACTGAAAGACAACACGCATACCATGATCATCTATGAGGCACCACATCGAATCCTAGACTCTGTAACGGATATGGTCTCTGTGTTCGGGGCTGACCGTGAAGTCGGGTTTGCACGTGAAATTACCAAAACCTTCGAAACAATCAAAAAAATGACCCTTGGAGATTTACACTCATTTATTGCAAATGATCATCACCAGCAAAAAGGGGAAATTGTACTCGTCATTGCTGGAGCAGCCACTGAAAAAGACATGCAGCAAGAAGAATTAGATAAATTACTCAATCGTTTATTGCAAGATTTATCTGTAAAAGCAGCATCTCAACTTGCAGCTGATCTCACTGGAATCAAAAAGAAAGTCGCATATCAACGCGCGCTAGAGCTCAGTGGCGCGAATGATTAAGTAAAATAAAAAA
>NZ_JFYL01000020.1 GCF_000632455.1 Acinetobacter sp. Ver3 | reverse complement strand
CCATGGACCAACGAACCAAATATCACCGTTGGTTAGAGGAATATCCGCGCCGTGGTGGCAAGCTCATCATTCAAAATGTCAGTCCAGAAGATTTGGAAGTAATCACTGTTGAAAATGATCTGACGATTTTGGCAGCAGGTAAGGGCAATATCACCAGTTTATTCAAACGCAACGAATCACGCTCAGTACATCACACTCCTCCTCGCAAATTGGCTGCAGCACTCGTCGTCGGTGATGATTTATGCGGTCCAAACAGTTGGCAAGGTCAACCATCTCAGACTTTGCATTTTAATTTTGTTGCAGGTGCAGGCGAATACTTCAGTATGCCATTCTATAGTCACACGCATGGTCCATGTCGTAGTTTCTTATTTGAATGTGTACCGAATGGTCCAATGGATATCTTCGATGATGTGACATCTGGCGAAGAAATGGTCCAACGCATGAAAGAAGCGGTTGCCAAAGTAACACCAGATCAAAGCTTCCGTATGGTCGATAATATGGAATTAAGTGATCCAAACGCATGGCTCAAAGGTGCATTCCGCCCTGAAGTTCGAGATCCTGTTGCAACCTTAGATAACGGTGCAAAAATTTGGGGGATTGGAGACACTGTCATTGTAAATGATCCAATCGCAGGACAAGGCGCAAACAATGCAACCCGTATGGTGGAGCATTATTTAGCTGCGATTTTAGCACGAGGTGATGAAGACTTTAGTGCAGATTGGATGACAGAAGTATTCGAGCAATTCTGGGAAAAGTCAGGTCGCTATACGACTGAATTCACGAATCTATTGTTAAATCCACCAAGTGAGAGCTTATTACAAGTATTAGCTGCAGCCTCGCAGAACCAAGCGATTGCGGATGACTTTATGGGGCATTTCAACAACCCGTGCGGTTTCTGGCCAGCCGTAGATGGTGCAGAAGGGGCTAAAGAATATCTGTCACGTGAGGAGTTTCAACATGCAGCTGCCTGAAGTTTTGTGGCAGGACGTTGACCTAGCTGAAGCGAAAGCGCTTCGGCAGGCCTTCGGCGGTTTTGCCACTGGTGTCGCGATTGTCACTTGCTTAGACCAAGATCAACAACCTGTAGGGTTGACGATTAATTCCTTTAGTTCAGTGTCTTTAGATCCTGCATTGGTGTTATGGAGTTTAGTCAATTATTCTCCAAGCCGATCTATTTTTGAAAGTGCTGAATACTTCGCCATTAATATTTTAGGTGCACATCAGCAGGAAGTAGGTTTGAACTTCGCTAAGCCAATAGCAGATAAATTTCAGTATGGTACGTGGAATATTCAAGCTTCAAAAGCTCCTGTTTTAGAAGATTGTGTAGTGCAATTTATTTGTAAAAGAGCTCAACAAATTGAAGCAGGTGATCATCAAATTTTCTTAGGAAAAATTGAGCAATGTCGTCACAGTAATCAACGTCCACTGTTGTTTTGCAAGGGACAATTTAATGAATGGCCTGAGTACAAGGAGGTTTCATGACAGACTTAGATGGAAAAGTCGTCTTGGTGACAGGTGGTGCGACACATATTGGTCAAGCCGTAGTCCAAGAGTTGAAAGGCTTAGGTGCACAGGTCATTGTTGCTGATATTAATCAAACTCAAGGACAGCAAGTGGCAGACGCAACCCAAGCGCAATATGAATTTTTAGATCTCGCTAATGATGACAGTATTCGCACATTAAGTGCCAAATTAACACAGTTAGATATTTTGGTGAATTTGGCGTGTTTGTATGAAGATCATGGATCTGAATCTACACGTCAAGATTGGCAAAACACGTTCAATGTCACGGTATTTGGTCACGCAGCGTTAGTACAAGCATGTCGACCACTTTTGAAAAAAAGTACTGATGGTGCCGTAATTAATATCAGCAGCGTAAGCGCACGTATTGCACAAAAAGAACGCTGGGTCTATCCAGCATCTAAAGCAACTTTAGAGCAACTCACACAAAGCATGGCACTGGATCTAGCACAAGATGGTATTCGTGTACATGCACTCTCATTAGGTTGGACTTGGTCCGTCCCAATGCAAATGATTTCCGGCGGAGACCGCGCCAAAACTGATCGAGTGGCAGGACGTTTCCATGTGTTAGGACGTATTGCGGATGCAGAGGAAGTCGCACAAGCATTAAGTTTATTGTGTAGCCCGAAAGCAAAATTACTCACAGGCAGTGTGATTCATGCCGATGGTGGTTATCACATTCTAGGTCCTGAAGCCACAGATTCACCGATAGAGGAGTTAACTCAATGAACATAAAAATGACCAATATTGCCGAGAAATTTTTGTGTTCAACCTCTGATGTGGAACAGGGTGAGGGACTACAAGTCATCATTGACGGTTATCCGCCATTGGCAGTGTTTCACTTAGAAGATGGCGAGTTCTATGTCACCGATGATACGTGTACACATGGTGATGCATCATTGGCAGATGGTGAGATTGATGGCTGTGAAGTGGAGTGCCCATTTCATGCGGGTGCATTTGATATCAAAACAGGTGAGCCATGTGGTGCACCTTGTACGATTCCACTGAAAACCTATCAATCGATTGTACGTGACAACAATGTTTATTTGGTGGAGTGATGCCGATGTATAAAATCCAAATAGACGGTCAAGCCGAATTTCATTGTTCAGCTAATGATGTATTGCTTCGCGGTGGCTTACGTGAAGGACTAGGCATTCCTTACGAATGTAATGCGGGTGGTTGCGGGACGTGTAAAATCGAAGTCTTGTCAGGTGAAGTGGAAAATTTATGGGCAGATGCACCTGGATTAAGCGATCGTGATAAACGTAAAGGTCGGTTACTGGCGTGTCAGTGTCGCCCCAAATCTGATTGTGTCATTAAGCTTCGTTTAGACGAACAATGTGTTCCTAAAATTATTCCAAAACAAAAAAAGTAACATTGAAGCATGCTCATTTGGTGACACATGATATTTTGGAAGTACATTTTCAATCAGATGAGCCAGCACAATTTATTCCTGGACAATACGCTTTAATTTGGGTGAATCAAGAGTTACTTCGTGCCTATTCGATGTCCAATCTGCCGAATGACGACGGTTTATGGGTCTTCCAAATCCGCCGTGTTCCTGATGGTAAAATGACCAATCTGTTATTTGATGAACAGTTACGTGAAAAGGCTGATATTCAAATTGATGGTCCATATGGGTTAGCGCATTTACAAGAGAAGCCTCGCCCTATTGTGTGTGTGGCTGGTGGTTCTGGACTTGCTCCCATGTTAGCGATTGCTCGAGGCGTTGCAGTTAACCCACATTTGCAACATCAAAAAGTCTGGTTTTTCCATGGTGGTCGTGAGCAACGTGATTTGTTTACTGAAAATCAATTACGTGACTGGACAGAATTAGGGGAACGCCTCAATTATGTGCCTGCAACCTCCTCTGAACTCATTGAAGGTATCCGTTCGGGGTTTATTCATGAAGTGATTCAAGATGTATTAGGCGAACAGTTGCTTGAGCATGAAATTTATTGTGCAGGTCCGCCACCGATGGTGAAATCTATTGAACAAATGGCCCATCAAGCAGGTATTCCACAACAACAAATTCATTTTGATCGTTTCTTTTAATCGAAGATATCATTTTTCTCCCGCTCAGGCGATGGTTAACCCATCGCCGGTATTGAGCGATCACGACACATCAAGACCATATTGACGATCTGTGCGATAGATTCAGTTCCTAATTTCTGACGAATATGAGTGCGGTGAATTTCTACTGTTTTATGGCTGATATTCAACATTTGTGCGATATGTTTACTCGAAAGTCCATCGACCAATAAATTGATAATCTCACTTTCTCTTGGTGATAAAGATTTCAATTTAATCATCTGTTCTTGACGTTTTTCTTCTTCAATAAAGTCTTGTTCAGCAAGTTGCAGACAGACTTGGATTTGATTAAGCATATGCTGTGGATTAAAAGGTTTTTCTAAAAAATCAAATGCCCCAGCTTTCATCGCATTGACCGACATTGGAATGTCGCCGTGACCAGTCATGAAAATGATTGGCATACGGATTTTTTGTTGATTCAATTGTTGTTGTAGTTGCAAGCCACTCATCCCTCGCATACGAATATCAAGGATTAAACATGCAGGCGTTTGCGGGCGCTGATAATTCAGGAATTCAGTAGCACTATTGAATGTTTTAGTTTCGAGTTGCACGGAATCGAGCAACCATGTGAGTGAATTACAAATGTCTTGATCATCATCTATCACATACACAATGGGCTCGGGAACATGAGAATTAGTTAAATACATTTTGCACGCTCCTGTGCTGCTAAAGAAATATTAAAAATGGCACCAGACTCACCTTCAGAGACCCATAAATAACCATGATGATTTTCAATGATGCTCCGAGACAGGGTTAAGCCAATGCCCATACTGTTGTTTTTACTTGAATAGAAAGATTCAAAAATTTGTTCTGGATTTTGCCCTTCGAGTCCAGGACCATTATCTGCAATTGCAACCCGAGCATGTTGGTTATGTTGCCAAGTGCGGATATAAATGTCCCTTTCACCTTCGGGATTATTTTGTAGAGCATCGACCGCATTAAAGACGAGATTGATAATGACTTGGCTAAAGAGCGTTTCATCTGCTGATATAAAAATAGGTGAAACACTTAATTCATAATGGATGGTACATCCACCTTGATCAGCTTTAAGGTTAATCAAAGGATGTAACTCTTGAATAAGATGATTCACAGAATGAATCTGAAAATTCGCCTCACCTTTACGCAAAAAACTTCGCATGCTGTGAATAATACCATTGACGCGATGTGTTTGATTTAACGCAGCATTGAGGGCATCAAGTGTCTCTTGTGAGTTGGCTAAACCGTTTTGAATGCGAATAATACTGCCTCCGACATAATTATTGAGTGCAGCAAGTGGTTGATTTAATTCATGTGCAAGTGCGGTAGCTAACTCACCCATAGTTTTGCAACGTGACATATGACCAAGTTGCTTTTCTCGAGCACGTGCTTTTTCTTCAGCCTCAATACGTTCAGTGATATCACGATAATTTACCAATATACCTTGAATATCAGGGTGATCTAATAAGTTACGATAGGTTGCCTCATGGTGTCGCCATTTTCCATTGTGGTGCAAGATTTTGTAATGAATCACACCAACTGCATGTTGTTCTGTTTTTTTAAATAAAAGCTGTCTGACTTTAATACGATCGTCGGGATGAATAGCGGTTAACACATTCTTATTAAGTACAAAGCGATCCCGATAACCAAGAATACCTTGTAGAGACGGGCTGGCATACAGCAACTTGCCTTGTAAGTCGAGAATAGCAATTCCATCTCCTGAATGTTCAAGCAGTATTTTGAAATACTGATCTTTAGACTGTAAGGCATATTGATATTTTTTGATTTCGCTGATGTTGCGTACTAGAGCAAGAAGCTTTGGTTCATTTTCGATTTCAACTTTTTTAAGACATACTTCAACGGGTATATGACGTTGGTCATGAGACTCTATTAACCATTCAAATGTGATTGCTTCATCTGTTGTTGTGGCGGCCTGTTGAACTTTTCTGAGCGCATGATGTAAATCAAAACCATGTTGAAAAGCACTGATCTTTTCAACAGTCATCTGTGTCAATTCAGATTTACTATATCCTGTAAGTTCCACAGCGGCTTCATTGACATCCATAAATTGGACGCTGCCAATATCATGTACAAAAATTGCATCGCCCGCTTTATCAAAAATAGTTTGATAATATTGTAAGCTGGTCATTGTAGGTCCTTACCTGAGATGGCTTCCGGCTATCGGGTATAGGGAGAAATATCGTCACTGATAAATCATTTTTTTTATAAGTAAATACTGCATTAAGGGGCAGCATCTTGCAATTAGACTTAGGGTCTAATTACATACTTTTAACATATAAAAATATTCATGTGAAAAATTTATCAGTGATCTCAATGTTATGCAATTTAGATACCATATTACTTCAACTGATTTAGGTGACAGTTACACGAGGAATGTTAGCTCAAAAAATATCATCTTTTTATCTAACGAATAAAATCAAACTTTATGCTATCTACATACAATCCTTTTTTGATTAGTCATTACACTGGATGAGGCATAGAATAAAACCCGTCAGTCCTACTCATTAAAGTGATATTTTTATGGCGTTCAGTTGGATTCTCTTTACCCTCATGGCTGCTTTTATGCAGGCTTGGCGCAATGCCTTTCAAAAACAATTGAGTACCACTGTCGATGTATGGGGCGTCACCCTTGCACGCTTTATCTTCGCCTTGCCTTTTGCATTGATTTATTTGAGTAGCCTTTATCACTTCTCACCGGTAACAGCGACTGTTCAATTTACGACAAAATATTGGGTTTATATTTTTATCGCAGGCATTAGCCAAATTTTAGCCACTGCATTGATGGTGCAGTTATTTAAACAAAAAAACTATGCCATTGGCGTGGGACTGGCTAAAAGTGAAGCGATCTTAGCTGCAATCATTGGCGTTGCTTTTCTCTCTGATCATTTGTCATGGTTGGCATGGTTTGGGGTGTTACTGGGTGGTTTTGCTGTGTTTCTGTTGAGTCGGGGACATGGTTTTACTGGATTTTCACCCAAAACACTGATGATTGGCATCGGGAGTGGTTTGTGTTTTGCTATCACTTCACTATTGGTTAGAGAGGCCAGTCTTGAACTAACAATGTTGCCAACAATTCATCGCGCTGCATGGGTATTACTGTCGGTGATTGGCTTTCAATGCTTGAGTATGCTTTTGTATCTGAGCTTATTCCGTCGTCAAACGCTGCTGGCGATGTGGCAATGTCTAGGACTGACCTTTAAAGTCAGTGTATGTAGTTTTATGGCATCACTGGGATGGTTTACTGCCATGAGTATGATGAGTGTCCCAGTGGTCAAAACGCTCGGTCAGATTGAGATTTTGTTTAGCTTATTGATCTCCGCTTATTTCTTTAAAGAAAAGTTAGCGAAAGCCGAACATTGGGGATTAGCTTTAGTTGTGATTGCAGCAATCTTGGTGATTTGGGCTTAAACATTTTTATAGATCATTGAATATTCTTTAATAAGAAGAAGGGGATGCACCAATAGATTTCATGTTGGCATGAATAATGCTTAATTTTGATGCGTAAATGGATTGATGTTGAACAAGACATTTCGCGAGTTGAAATTAAAGCAAAGTATTCAAGCGACAATAGGAAAGGCATGAAAATCTATACTCAAAGAATAGAAGCAGTGACAGAAGATCAAGCTTTCGAAACTGTGCAACTCAACTTTGATACACGACAAAAGAGCCGTTTTCGTGCAACTTTAGTTTCAGGGTGCGATATTGGTGCAGTTTTACCGCGCACAGGTATTCTTCGCGGCGGATCATTTATTGCAACTGAATCAGGTGACTTACTGCGGGTGGACGCATTGCCCGAACGCCTGATGTGTGTTCAAGCTTCTTCTGAATTTGAGCTTTTGAAAGCAGCCTATCATTTAGGGAATCGTCATGTCCCTCTTATGCTCACGCCTAGTGCACTATATTTTGAACCTGATCATGTCTTAGCCGAAATGGTCGAAGGATTGGGTTTAATGGTCACGGAAGTGGATCATCCATTTGAGCCAGAAAGTGGTGCTTATGCTCAGCATGCACATGATCATCGTCTAAGCCCAATCAAAGCGATTCATGCTCATGCGCATCACTAATGCAGCTCACTTACTCAAACTGTTAACTTTGTCCTCTACAGCTTTGCCTGTAGGCGCTTATTGCTATTCGCAAGGTGTTGAAAGTGCGATCGATCAAGGTTTGATCCATGATGAGCAATCCAGTATTGCGTACTTCGAAGAAGTTCTGGAAATGCTTTTGGTTCGTTTTGAGCTACCTGTATTGAAGCGTTTGATGCAGGCCCATGATAATGAACAGCAGTTTAATCATTGGGCACAGTTCTATCGAGCCAGTCGTGAAAGTCGTGAGTTATTGGCTGAATCGCAGCAGTTGGCATTTTCCTTGAACGCATGGATTAAAGATGTATTGAAAATGCCCGTTACGGTCAAAAAACAACTTGGATTTGTACCTGTATATGCTCAGTTATGTGGGCGATTGGATCTGAATATCGAAGATGTTTTAACGGCGTATACATTTACTGTTTTAGAAAACCAAGTACTTGGCGCAGTCAAAACTGTGCCGCTCGGTCAGATGAGTGGTCAACGAATTTTGTGGCATTTACATGGTTTAGTCCCAGATGCCATAACGCATGCAATGTGTATAGAAGATCATCAACTCAGCAGTGCCTTACCTCAATATGCCATGCTCAGCATGTCCCATGAAACACAATATTCGCGTTTATTTAGATCTTAAAAATTATCATAAGGAATCAATCATGTCAGAACGTTCTCCTTTACGTGTCGGAATTGGTGGACCAGTCGGATCTGGTAAAACAGCACTGACTTTAAATTTATGCCGTGCATTGCGTAATAAATACAATATGGCGGTGGTGACCAATGATATTTATACCAAAGAAGATTCCAACTTTTTAACTCGTCATGAAGCCATGTCACCCGATCGTATTGTGGGGGTGGAAACTGGCGGTTGCCCGCATACGGCTATTCGTGAAGATGCCTCAATCAATTTGGCAGCGATTGATGACTTATGTGAAAAGTTTGATGGTCTAGAGTTAATTATCATTGAAAGTGGTGGTGATAATTTGGCAGCAACGTTTAGCCCTGAACTGTCTGATCTGACGCTATATGTGATTGATGTTGCTGGTGGTGAAAAAATTCCACGTAAAGGCGGTCCAGGCATTACCAAGTCTGACTTACTGATTATCAATAAAACAGATCTGGCGCCAATGGTTGGAGCGAATTTGCAGGTGATGGATCAAGATGCCAAGCGTATGCGAGGAGATAAACCGTTCTTGTTTTCAAACATGAAAACTGAAGATGGTTTAAACGAGATTATCAGTTTTATTGAAAAACAAGGTTTATTCAAAGCTTAAACAAGAGGGCTTAAAGGATGAAACAATGCAATAAATTCGGTCTATTCATTCTGGCAAGTGTTCCGAGCCTTGTAATGGCACATCCAGGCCATCATCACCATGACGCTAATTTTTGGACGGGCTTCATTCATCCGTTTACAGGATTGGATCATTTGATGATGGCACTCAGTTTCGGCGTTTTGATGTGGAGCATGTCTAAAATTTGGAAGATGATTGGGGCATGGGGCTTGCTTACAGCGCTCGTTGCTGGATTCAGTTTAGGTGCGCATGGAATTATTCCGAATGGCGTTGCAGAAATTGGAATTGTAGGTTCATTGTTCATCTTAGCTGTAAGTTTATGGACCAAATCGAACAGAATTTTTCCAGTTGCAGCAGTGTTTCTATCAGTTTTTCATGGTTCAGCACACGGAGCTGAATTAGCGATGAATGGAAATGTTGGCGTTCAGATTTTAGGCATGATTACTGCCATGGCAATGATTTATGCTCTTGGACTGGGTTTAGGGGCATTGATGGTGAAATTTGTTCCACAAGGTAAAAAGATTGTAGGTGTGCTAGCAGCATTGGTTGCAGTAATTGGTTTAGCGTGATCAAACTTGGCAAAATAAAAAACTCCGCAAGCGCGGAGTTTTTTTATTCATCAGGGTAATCAGCCACCATTCGCAAGACTTTCAAGCGCTTCCCAGCGCTCTAATTTCTCTAAAAGTAACTCATCAATTTCAGTAAGGCGAATCGAAAGTTGAGTTGCTTTGTCACTATCTGTCACAAATAAAGAACCATCTGCTAAAAGCGCATTAATCTCGGCTTGTTCCTTTTCCAAAGCTTCCATTTCAGCAGGAAGTTGTTCTAAAGCACGTTGATCTTTATAGCTTAGTTTTACTTTTTTAACCGCTGGTGCAGGGGTTGCCGCCGCTTCAGCTTTTGCAGCTGCTTTCTTCACCGCAGATTTCTGATCGACTACAGTTTGATCAGGACGTTGCATGAGGTAGTCTTGATAACCACCGACATATTCATCGATATTGCCTTTGCCATCGAATACCCAAGTTGAGGTCACGACATTGTCCATAAAGGCACGGTCATGCGAGATCAACAATAAAGTTCCTTTGTAATCACTGAGCATCTCTTCAAGCAGCTCAAGCGTCACCATATCCAAGTCATTGGTTGGCTCATCCATCACGATGAGGTTCGATGGTTTAAGCAGTAATTTCGCTAATAAAATGCGGTTACGTTCACCACCAGAAAGGGCTTTTACAGGTGTACGAGCACGCTCAGGGGAGAACAAGAAATCTTGTAAATAGCTATAGATATGACGACGTCCGCCATTGATATCGACAAAGTCTGACCCTTCGGCCACGTTGTCTTTTACCGATTTTTCAAGATCGAGCACGTTACGAAGCTGGTCAAAATAAGCCACTTCGAGTTGTGTCCCTGTTTTGACCGTACCTGAGTGTTCTTGTTGACCCAAAATTGCTTTGATTAGCGTGGTTTTACCGACACCGTTATCGCCCACGAGACCAATACGATCTCCACGCAGAACCAGTGCATTAAAATCTTTGATAATTGGAGTGTTGTCGCCAAATTGCACACTGAGGTTTTCAATTTCGAAGACCACTTTGCCTGAACGTTGAGCATCTTGGGTAGCCATGCTCACTTTGCCTTGCTGCGAACGGCGGGCTTTAGATTCTTCACGTAATGCTTTTAAGGCACGTACACGACCTTCGTTACGGGTACGACGTGCTTTAATGCCTTGACGAATCCAAACTTCTTCTTCTGCTAGCTTTTTATCGAACAGCGCATTTTGTTTTTCTTCAGCTTCCATCTGTGCAGTTTTGAGTTCGAGGTAACGTGAATAGTTCCCTTCATAACTGCGTAAGATGCCACGATCCAGTTCCACAATACGTGTAGCAATACTGTCTACAAATGAACGGTCATGCGAAATGAAGAGTAATGTTAAATTATTTTGATCGAGTAAGAATTTTTCTAACCACTCGATACTTTCAACATCTAAATGGTTCGTTGGTTCGTCGAGTAACAAAACATCAGGTTGGGTGAGTAGTGCGCGTGCAAGAAGCACACGACGTTTACGACCACCTGAAAGATCAGCTAAATCAGCATCAGGATCAAGTCCCATTTTACTGAGGATTGAATTCACTTTAGTTTCAAGTGCCCAACCATCTAATTGATCCATTTTATGTTGCAAGTTACCCATGCGATCGCAAGCTTCCATATCGCCGAGTACACAAGCTTCGCTTGCTTCGTGATAAGCTCTAAGAACAAAAGCTGCTTCACCTGCGCCATCTGCCACAATATCTGCAACACGTCCCGAGTCCATTGGCACGTCTTGAGCCAGCATAGAAATGGTGATGCCATTTTGCAGGGAAACTTCACCAGCATCAGGCAATAAACTTCCATCAATGAGTTTAAGTAAAGTAGACTTACCCTCACCATTACGGCCAATCAAACACACTCGTTCGCCGCGTTCTAAACTAAAATTCGCGCCGTCGAGTAAGTACGGTCCACCAAATGCGAGTTGGACGTCCCTTAAGGTAATATAGGCCATAATGTTTCCTGAAATCCCCTGATGAGGACTTATAATGTCGAATCAAAAAAATCTAAATGAGCAGGCGTCATTTTCCGCACCCATAGAAGATTTGCAAGTCCGAATTGCATTTTTAGATGAATTAGTTGATCAGTTAAATATTCAAATTGCATTACAAAGCCGTGAAATCAGCGATTTAAAGAAACAAATGCAAATTTTGTATCAACGTGTTGAAGCTACTCATGCTGACGATGGTGTTGCTCCATTTGATCCAATTTTGGATAAACCGCCACATTATTAAGACGTGACATAAATACTGATTATTTATCAAGAAGTATGCGTAAATAGTTTGACCTTTGATATGAAGGTCGTTGTAATAGTCTTTTCACTTGCCGAATTCTGAATCTTATCCTATGAGCGCTAAAGTTGTCCTAATAGATCTTGAAAATAACATGCCGACTTCGACGTTATTTCGGGAGATTGTGCAACATTACACCACGACCTATCTATTTCATTCGAAAGGGAGTTTTCATTACAGTCTCACTGATTTGACTGAATTTGCGAGTTGGATTAGTAGTGGTCAAATTGTCATTTTAGAAATGCTTGAGGCAAAAGAAAAAGAATTTGAGTACGCTGTGATTGTGGGGCAAATCTTGGCATTGGTTGAGCATGGCGCAGAGATTGATGTGATTTCTGCACGAGACTGTAGCACCATGTTGGCTGACATGATGCGAGCTTCTGGCATTCAATGTAATTTGATACAGGTACAACCAGAGCAACCTGTGTCAAAACTCAAATACAACGTGCCTTCAGTTGAAACTATTCGTCAAAATCATGATTTATTTAAAGTAAAGCAGTATTGTGATGTTGTGGTTCGTATGGAAGGGAAGCCCAACACCTTAGCTAAGCTTAAAAACTCGATCGAGAATACGTTGAGAATAAATGACGAGCACAGCGCTAAATTGATTGGCATGCTGATTAATTTAAAGGTAGTTAAAAAAGAAGGTGAGCAAATTTCCTTTCGTAAAAAGGTATTAAAGCAGTGGGCTCAATTGGATATGAATGTTGATGAAGATGTAGTAGCAGACCACAAGCTTGGGCAGGTAGATGCGTTATTGGCGAAGCTACATATCGAAGCAAAAGACATTTTAGCTGAAATTGAAGAGTCACAAGACATTCAACATATTCAGAGTGATTTGTTTAAAAATTTTGAAAAAATAGATCCTGTCCAGCTGGAAGTCATCCAAAAATTGAATGCTTTAAAATCCGGAAAGCCTAAAGATATTTATGAACTGCGTGATTTATTAGAACAACTATTTCCAAAATCAGATGTGCGGTTATTGCTTAAGGAAATGATTGATAAAGGATATATTTATTGGAATGGTCATGAAGTACTTTATAGCCATGAGATGTTTTTGAACTAAAAATGCCTCGGAAAAAAGCGATGATTTTATCGCTTTTTTTTATTTCAGTTGCACTGTGCTTAGGTGAGTTATACCACATCATGCCTTATTTGGTTCAGGTCTCAATACTGGTTTCATGCCGCTATAAATCGTATTTTTAATTTTCAACTTGCCTTTTATATTCGGCTTATGCAACTCTAATATAAGAAGCAAAAGGTGAACTATGGAAAATGCTGGACTTTGGATAACGATTCTTATCGTTGTTTTTGTGCTGGGCTCGATCTTCGGATTACGTGTAAATCCAAGAGAAAAAGCTTTGGGGATCATGCGTGAGAAAGCGCGAAAAATGGGATTACACCCGCGTTTGATTGCTGCACCTTCATGGACCAATATTCCAATGGCATCAGAAAATCGTGCCAGTATGGTAGCGTATTACAGCGTTATCATTCCTGATGGTCGCCTACCTTTAATGCGCGCATTGGTTGAAAATGAAAAACTTAAGGTTGTTCACGGGAATGAGAAATTTAATGATTTCCCCATTGCATTAAAAGGGATTTATGCTATTGATATGCAGTCTAATTGCGTCGGTTTGTACTGGAAGGAAGAAGAAGATCTTCATGCTACACAACTTGATGAAATGAAAGCACTTTTACACAAATTGGCTGAAATTTAATTTTTTAATCTTATAGGAATAACGGTTCACTATGGCGAATGCTCCTAAGTCCACATCCAAAAGCGCTACAGCTCAATCGTCAGAAGCTGGAAAAAAACGTGCTTTAGTGATCGTCGAGTCGCCTGCTAAAGCGAAGACCATTAATAAATACTTAGGTTCAAACTACATTGTGAAATCATCTGTGGGTCATGTCCGTGACTTACCAACAGGTGCTTCAAAAAGTACGGAAAAGAAACCAGTAACACGTACCAAACAGACTGCTGAAGAGAAAGCTGAAAAAGCTCAACAGGCACTGATTAATCGTATGGGGGTAGACCCTGAGCACGGTTGGAAAGCACACTATGAAGTGCTTCCTGGTAAAGAAAATGTTGTTTCAGAACTGAAAAAGCTTGCTTCGCAGGTTGACGAGGTCTATCTCGCAACTGATTTGGACCGTGAAGGAGAAGCGATTGCTTGGCATTTAAAAGAAGTTATTGGTGGTGATGACTCTCGTTATAGACGTGTGGTTTTCAACGAAATTACTAAAAATGCCATTCAAGAAGCATTTAAACAGCCTGCTCGTTTAGATATTGATAAAGTCAATGCACAACAAGCACGCCGTTTCCTTGATCGTATTGTTGGCTTTATGATTTCACCACTATTGTGGGAGAAGATCGCACGTGGTTTATCTGCGGGTCGTGTACAGTCAGTTGCTGCGAAACTTGTGGTTGAGCGTGAGCGAGAAATTCGTGCTTTTATTCCTGAAGAATATTGGCAAGTTTTTGCAGATACCAAATCTAAAAAAGATGATATTCGTTTAGAAGCAGTCAAACAGTCAGGTAAGACATTAAAACTTCAAAACAAAGCACAAACAGATGCTTTATTAGATGTTTTAAAAGACGCTGAATTCAAAGTTGCTGCCCGTGAAGATAAACCGACCAAAGTTAATCCGAGCGCACCTTATATCACCTCGACCTTACAACAAGCAGCAAGTACTCGACTCGGTTTCTCTGTAAAGAAAACGATGACGATGGCACAGCGCTTGTATGAGGCAGGTTATATCACCTATATGCGTACCGACTCTACATTCTTGAGTGATGATGCGGTCAATATGGTACGTGGACATATCGAAACTGAGTATGGTGAAAAATATCTCCCTGCAAAGCCAAACCGTTTTGGAAATAAAGCAGGTGCGCAAGAAGCCCATGAAGCGATTCGTCCATCAAACGTCGCACTGAAGGGTGATCAACTTGCGGGTGTAGATCGCGATGCTCAGCGTCTATATGATCTGATTTGGCGTCAGTTTGTTGCATGTCAAATGACACCTGCTGAATATTTGTCTTCGACGATCTTGGTTGACGCGAATGGTGTAGAGCTTAAAGCTAAAGGTCGTACTTTGGTATTTGATGGCTTTACGAAAGTACGTGGCCAGAACAAGTCGGATGATGATGTTTTACTGCCTGCTGTGAAAGTGGGTGAAGTTCTACAACTTCAAAAGTTAGATCCTTCGCAACATTTCACTAAACCGCCTGCACGTTTTACAGAAGCATCATTGGTGAAAGAGCTTGAGAAAAAAGGCATTGGTCGTCCTTCAACTTACGCAGCGATTATTTCAACGATCCAAGATCGTGGCTATGTGAAATTGGATAACCGTCGTCTCTATGCAGAGAAGATGGGTGAAATCGTTACAGATCGTTTGGACGAAAGTTTTAACAACTTAATGAATTATGCATTTACTGCAGATCTAGAAGGTCAACTGGATAAAGTTGCAGATGGTGAGCGTAATTGGAAAGAGTTATTAGATAGTTTCTATGGTGATTTTAAGAAACGTCTGACTACTGCACAGGGTGAAAATGGCATGCGCCGTAATCAGCCTGTTGAAGTTGATGCTGTGCATTGTAAAGAATGTGATCGTCCGATGCAGATTCGTACCGGTACCACAGGTGTATTCTTAGGTTGTTCTGGCTATAACTTACCACCGAAAGAACGTTGTAAAGGTACACTTAACTTAACGCCAGTAGAGTCTTTGGCTGCATTATCTGATGATGAGTCTGCAGAAACCGCAGATTTAATGTCGAAAAAACGTTGCCCAATTTGCGAAACAGCAATGGATAGCTACGTTATTGATGGTGGTCGTAAACTTCATATTTGTGGGAACAATCCAGACTGCGAAGGTTTTGAGCTTGAAGAAGGTGAGTTCAAAATTAAAGGGTACGATGGTCCAACAATTCCATGTGACAAATGTGATGGTGAGATGCAGTTAAAGACAGGGCGTTTTGGTCCTTATTTTGCCTGCACAAGCTGTGAAAATACACGTAAAGTATTGAAGAATGGTCAACCAGCACCTCCTCGTGTCGACCCTATTAAAATGGAACATTTGCGCTCAACGAAACATGACGACTTTTTCGTATTACGTGATGGAGCAGCAGGCTTATTCTTAGCAGCAAGTAAATTCCCTAAAGTGCGTGAAACTCGTGCTCCTAAGGTTGCGGAATTGCGTACGGTTGCTGAACAGCTAGATCCAAAGTATCAGTTTATTCTGCAAGCGCCAGATACTGACCCTGATGGAAATCCAACTTTAGTGAAATTTAGTCGTAAAAACCAAGCGCAATATATTGGTTCCGAAACGCCTGAAGGTAAACAAACGAAATGGTCTTTGATTTACCAAGATGGTAAATGGATTGAAGCGTAAACATGAAGAAATGCTGGCTAAGGTCAGCATTTTTTTTAAATTATTTGAATAATACTTAGATTTAACGTGAGAAATTTTTACCATGGATATAGGTAATAAGAAGCTAGCTGTGTTGATTGATGCAGATAATTCTTCAGCTGCTTTAGTAGAGCCTTTACTTGAAGAAATTGCTAAGTATGGTATAGCCATTGTAAAAAGAATTTATGGGGATTGGAGTAGTGAATATTTAAAAAAATGGCGTGATGTATTGCTTCCTCATGCAATTATACCTATTCAGCAGTTTGCTTATACTTCAGGCAAAAATTCTACCGATATGACTTTGGTAATAGATGCTATGGATTTACTTTATAGCGGAACATTTGATGGGTTTTGTATTGTGTCAAGTGATAGCGATTTCACTAGACTTGCGTCAAGAATAAGGGAGAGCGGATTATCTGTATATGGTTTTGGTAAAAAACACACTCCAGAAGCTTTTAGAAAAGCCTGTGATACATTTATTTTTACAGAGAATTTAGATTTAGATAATAAAAATCATAAAGATGAGGATAACAAATCTCCTGATCAGAATTATATAAATAATGACTTAAAGGCATCTAGTTTAAAGCTTGAACCTGCACTAATGAATTTGATTTATAAAGCTGTAAAAGATCAGTCTGATGAGCATGGGTGGGCAAGTTTATCTATGGTACGTAAATATATTAGTAATGTTAAACCCGAATTTGATCCAAGGACTTATGGGAAATCCAAAATTTCTGAATTGTTCAAAGAGCTTGGTGTTTTTGAAATAAAAACTGTAAGAAGTCAGCTGCTAGTAAGAAAACGAAGTTTTAGCCTCTTTGTAAAGCTTGTACAAAATTTAATTAATCAAATATCAAATAATGAAGGCTGGGCAAAAACAGAAGAAGTATTAAAATCTTTAGAATCTGCGGAAATTGATTTTAATCCTTCGAATTATGGTTTTGTTACAACTCTTGATGCATTTAGTTCGATTCATGGTGGGTGGTTAGAGTTTAAAAAAACTAAAAACGCTGACTATGTAAAAGTAAATAAAATTATGCCTTAGAGATTTTAAATTTTAGATGTTATCAATATTACTTGCTCCCGACTCTTTCAAAGAAAGCATGCCTGCTGAGCAGGTATGCATGATTATGAAAAATGCCATCCACAAAGTCTTACCAGATGCACAATGTATTTTGAATCCAATGGCAGATGGTGGTGAAGGAACCATTGATGCATTGGTCATGGCAAAATCAGGATTAAAAATCGCGTGCGAAGTACAAGGCCCATTCGCTAATCAGCGTGTCATGACTCATTTTGGATTAATTGATCAGGGACAAACAGCAGTCATTGAAATGGCGAAAGCCAATGGCATTCATCTCATACCACCTCATTTAAGAAATCCTTTGTTCACTAATACTGTAGGAACAGGGCAACTGATTGCCGCAGCTCTCGAATTCGGTGTGAAAAAGATCATCATCGGATTGGGTGGGAGTGTGACCAATGATGGTGGTGCTGGTATGGCGCATGCTTTGGGCGTGAAATTTATTAATCAATATCATGAAGCATTTGAGCCAACAGGTGGAAACTTAAACCAAATCGATTCCATTGATGTGTCACAACTCGACCCAAGATTGACTAAAACAGATATTGTTATTGCTTCAGATGTAAACAATCCATTATGTGGTCCACTTGGCGCATCTTATATTTTTGGTCCGCAAAAAGGGGCAACACCTGAAATGGTGCAAGTATTGGATCATAATTTATTGCACTTTGCAGGGGTGGTAGAGCAGCAGCTTTTAGTCGATTTACGTCATCGATCTGGTGCTGGTGCAGCAGGTGGTTTGGGATTTGGTTTGATGGCATTTACAGGCGCAGATATTCGATCGGGTGCTGAATTAATCATTGAGGAAACTCAATTGGCTGAAAAAATTGCGCAAGCTGATTATGTATTTACGGGTGAAGGGAAAATTGATACTCAGACTCAATTTGGTAAAACCCCATTTGCCGTTGCTCAAGTCGCATATCGGCACAACAAGCCTGTATTTGCATTCGCTGGTAGAGTTGGTGAAGGGGTAGAACCATTGTACGAACAAGGGTTTCATCACATCTGTAGTATTAATCCTCTGGATCAAAGTTTGTCAGAATCCTTGAAAAATGCAGTTCAGAATTTAGATTTAACGGTACAAAATATCGTAAGGCAGCATATCTAATCCTCTATGTAAGTGGGCTTTGAGGTTTAAAACTGAAGCGTGTTTGTATTTTCTAAATCTAGCTCTGTTAAACTATTGTTATTGTAAAATTGATGAGTAGCGATGAGTTTAGACAGCCTGATTGATGAATTAAATCCTCAACAAAAACAAGCTGCAACCACAGAAGCCTTACATAGTTTGGTGTTGGCGGGTGCGGGCTGTGGTAAAACCAAAACGATTGTGGCACGTGCTGCTTATCTTATTGATCAAGGTGTACCCGCCAATCAAATTCAAATTTTGACGTTTACGCGTCGTGCTGCCAGTGAAATCGTGGCGCGTGTCGAATTGGCACTCGGTGAACAAGCAAAAGGATTACGAGCATCAACATTCCATACTTTTTGTATGTACTTGCTGCGTCGTATACCAAAAGCTTTCGGCTTAGCGCAATTCTCAATTATTGATCGTGATGATCAACTCATGATGTTTCGTTTGATACGTGGTAAAGATGATAAGAAGAATCCCAATCAGCTCCCGAAGCCTGCTGAATTATGTGATCTGTATTCATATGCTAGAAATACGCGTCAAAAGCTAAGTGTTGCCATAGAAAAGCAAATGCCTGAATTCTTAGCAATGAAAGACCTGATTGCAGAAATCATGAAAGAATATGAAACTCGAAAGCAGGCACGCAGCTTTCTTGATTATGACGATATTCTTGCGATCGTGGCGTCAGCTTTAGCACAGTCTGAGGGTCTAGTCGATTATGTGGCTTCGATTTGCAGACATATGCTCGTGGATGAAATGCAAGACACCAATCCATTGCAATGGGCGCTATTAGAGCCTTTGAAGGACCGAGTAAGTTTGTTTTGTGTCGGGGATGATGCTCAATCGATTTATGGTTTTCGTGGCGCAGATTTCGAAAACATTCATCATTTTAAAGAGCGTGTGCCAGCAGCTCAGATCTTTAAATTAGAAAAAAACTACCGATCTACTCAAGAAATTTTAGATTTATCAAATTGGTTGCTTGATCAAAGTGAGATTAAATATGACAAGCGCTTAGATGCGTATCGAGGTACAGGCATAAAGCCTAAAATTCATATTTTCCCGAATGAGTTTGATGAAGCAAAATGGATTGCCATAGATATTAAAGAGAGATATTTGCTTGAGGGAAGTCCTTGGCGCGATCATATGGTTCTGGTACGTTCAAGCTTTGCAGCTCGTCATATTGAAGCAGCTTTCATTGCAGCTAATGTCCCATACCGGTTTATTGGTGGTATGAAACTTCTTGAAACTGCGCATGTTAAGGATTTACTAAGTTTACTACGCGTCATTGCCAATCCTTCAGACGATATTGCATGGATGCGGTTTTTGACGCTTTGGGATGGTGTCGGTGATGTAGGCGCAAGCCGTTTAGCGCAACACTTGTTACAGGATCCTCAAGATGACGTCATTGCGGAAAAACTAGAAAAATTTGGACGTATTCCTGCTGAGGCTCTACTCATTATGAAGCAGTTGAATGTGTTAAAGACCGAAGTTAAAGCTTGCGTAAGCTTGGCAATTCAGGCAATAGAAATTCAGTTGAGTGAAAATTACAAAAAGGATTGGGGGCGTCGTCAAGGAGACTTTGAGTTGGTGAAACAGTTAGCTTCAAAACATACTCAGTTAAGTGAGTTTTTAGAAGCCTACGTGCTTGATCCAGTTTCAATCAGTGAAATCGAACGCCAGTCAGATACTGATGTTGTTACCTTGATCACGATACATTCTGCTAAAGGAACTGAACAAAAAGTTTGTTACGTGGCGAATGTGACACCTGGTCAGTATCCACATGCAAGAGCTCAAGGGGATTTTGATGAAGTTGAAGAAGAACGCCGTGTCCTTTATGTAGCACTTACCCGTGCACAAAATGAATTGATTTTAACTAAGCAAAATTTGGTGACGTGGGCAAGGGAACAAGTCGATGAGCAAGGACGAAAAGTTGAAAGCTATTTTCTTAATGATCTTTCAAGACATTTGTGTACAAGTGAAACACATTATAAAACCAGGCAGCAAACGGTTAAGAGTGCTTTGATTGAGCGACAGTCGATTAATTTAGATTTTGGGATTGATCTCGATTAAACTATCTAGATTGTTTCATACAAAAAGTAGAGTAGGCGCGTACTTTTTGGTTTTTTTGCCTATCTTCTTAAGGTTTTTTCATGAAAATTTTAGTTCGTAACTTAGAGCGCAGCATTACTGAAGCTGAGATTCTGGAGTTATTTCAGCAGTTTGGAACAGTAGACTCATGTACATTGGTGTTAGATGCTGCAACAGGAAAATCGAAAGGATTTGCCTTTGTTGAGATGCCACATGGCCGTGAAGCTGTGAAAGCAATTAAGGGGCTGAACACCCGTAAAGTTAAAGGTGCAGGTATTCGAGTAAAAGCTGCAGACGAAAAGCCAGAAGCATAACTTGATGTCTAAATAAAGTAGGAGCAGTTATTGCTCCTTTTTATTTGATATTTTATTTAATTTAACTAATAAATATGAATATTTTTTAGCTTTTTTGACCGACTTTTGTACTTTCAAGAATTGACATATTTTTGAAATGTATTTCTGTTATATATTAATATTTTTATTAAAAACATACAATTAAAATCACATTTATATACAAATTATTGTGAAGTATATATTAATAATAGATTGAATAATTTTGAGTGAAGTGTGTAGTATAAAAGCTCCATTATAAAACCCCAAAAGGTTATAAAAATGTCTATTCAAGAATTAAATCATCTAGAAACAGAAATCGTATCAGGTGCAGGTACGTTAATCGGTGACACGCTTCAAAACGCATCAAACTTATTTTCGAGCACATTGAATGTTCAAGCTCCAATTTGGAAGCCATTGAGCCTAATACCTGGTGTTGGTACAGTTCATCAAGCAATTGATGTTGGCTTCCTTGCGATTTCAGAGGGTCTTTACAAGGCTGGAACACTGTTAGGTGGTGATCAAGATCAGGTCAAATTTCATTATGACAATGAAAAAGGCGATGGGACTTATAATCCATTAGGAATTTTTAAGGGTATTGTTCGCTAATATAACCTTAGATTCATTCGCAAGGGTCAGCCATGCATTTGGCTGGCTTTTTTTTAAGCAGTATGCATTAATCATCAAGCTTTCAATCAATCTTGTTGATCTAAAATTAATCTTTATTTTTTTCTTAAAAGCATTGCGTGATATGGCGCCAACATTTAAGTTGTATGACATAAATGTTGCTAGGAAGTTTTCATGTCTCGTGTTGCTCGTTTTCATGCAGATCGCACTAATCAAAAACTCTATTTTGCCCGTCTATCATGTCAGCAAGCAGAACAGACAGATCATATTCAACAAGCTCAAGCCCATCGTGAAGCGGCAGTCTTTCATTTGCATGGAGCGGTTTTGGCATTTTTGCAAGAGTTGGTTCGTTATTACCGTTTAAATGATTTTTCACCTACATTAAAATCTATTGAAGAGCATATGGCCGCTAAAGGGCAAGTTTCTCCAGAAATCACCGTGTTACAGCATCTTGCAAAGGATGGTTTTATTGCAGAACTAAAGCGCGCTTATCGTATGTGCCAGTATGCACCTGAACCAAGTGCACCAGAACCTGAGGATGAGACTTCTTCAAATCTTATTATTAAAGTCACGCAGACACCTCAAGCGTGGTTGCCAGACACTCAAATTCTTCGAGAGTGGCATCGTGACTTAACCCATCTTATTGACGGTTTTCGTAACGAAATGGTTGAGTTTTAATTGTAATCATGACAGTTTTAAACGATTAGACTTGAAATATAAATTTTAGAACTTATATAAAATAGTCTAAGCTATGCAAAGTGCATTCAGCATTTTGCCACCATGTGAATCATGGAGGGTATATGTCTATAGAGCAATTGAAAGAATTATTCGGAACACAAGAAGCAATTTTAGAATTGGTGCAACTCGAGAATGGCGAGTTAGCGCTTCGTCACGCTGCATCCGAGGATGAGCCACTTGTGAAAATTCAATTTAATGATGAAGTGAAAGCTTTATTAGGTGATCATATGCCTTTGATTGCCCAACACATGATTCAGGCTGCGTTATTTGCACTTCTCGAAAAACAATCGAATGAATGGCATGCGGAAGTCGTAGATGAAAAACCACAGTTTTATAGCTAAGAAAAAACCGCGCAAATAGCGCGGTTTTTATTTTACTTAGTGAGATGGTGCATGATGATGTGCGATTTCAATTTGATTTAGAATATGATTGCTCATGTTCTTCGCCATTTCTTCCTTCGCGTAATACACTTCACCAATTTCATCTGCACGTATTGCTTCAGCTTCTTCTTTACTTTCTGCACAGATCAAAACTTGAATCTGTGGATTCAGAAGTTTGGCAGTATCTACAATCTTATGAATATCTAAAATATCCATCGGCGAGATAATTAAAAGCCTCGCATGTTGTATATGCGCTTGAATTAATACGCCCGGCTCTGTTGCTGAACCTGATACTGCAGCAATATCTTTTGCACGTAGTTTTTCAACAATTTCTCGATTTTCTTCAGCAATCACCACTTTGATGTTATTTTCCATCAGTGTTTTTGTTAAGCGACGTCCAACTTCTCCATGACCGACCATGACCACTTGATCGCGCAGGTAGTCCTGTGAGACCTCGTCAGGTAGCATCGCCAATGGATCACCACTACGCTCAAGCAAACGAGCCAAATGCGAGCGCTCACGAATCCATTTCTGTACGGGTTCAATGGCTGAAAATAAAACAGAATTGAGCGAAATAGAAAATAATGCCCCGGCTAAAATCAAGTTTTGAGCTTCAGGGGTTAATAATCCTATAGATAGACCGAGTGTTGCCAAGATAAAGGAGAACTCACCGATTTGAGCGAGTGAGGCACCTACTGTAAGTGCGGTATTTAATGGATAGCGGAAGAACAAAACCAGCGCCATTGCTGCTAATGTTTTTCCGATCATGATAATGCTAATCACAGCCAGAATATGAAGTGGTTCTTCAACGATAATTGTTGGGTCAAACAACATTCCGACAGAGACGAAGAATAGGATGGAGAATATCTCACGCAGTGGTAACGTTTCTTCTTCAGCACGATGACTGAAGTCAGACTCTTTAACCACCATCCCAGCAAAGAATGCACCTAATGCCATTGAAACGCCAAAAATCGCATATGAACCATAGGCAATGGATACGGCTGCTGCAACCACAGTCAGTGTAAATAGCTCGCGAGAACCCAAGCGTACGACAAACTGAATAATTTTAGGGATGAGGCGCTTACCAATAATCAGCATAAAGGCAATAAAGCCCGCAACTTTAAGTAAGGTTATTCCTAAAGTCACAAAGACATTTTGATCTGGATCAGCGCCTTCCAGTGCTGTTCCGCCAAGGAGTACAGCTGTAGCGGGTAATAAAACTAAAGCGAGCACCATGACTAGGTCTTCGACGAGTAGCCATCCCACAGCAATTTTTCCATTGACTGAATCCAGTAAGCCTCGGTCACCTAAAGCTTTTAGGAGTACCACAGTACTCGCACAAGATAAGCTTAAGCCAAACACCAATGCTGACCCAAAACTCCATCCCCATAGCATGGAGACGCCAATCCCGAGGATGGTAGCCACTGTGATTTGTAAAATTGCACCAGGGACAGCAATACGCCGAACTTGCATTAAATCTTTCAGTGAAAAGTGCATCCCGACACCGAACATCAAAAACATGACACCCAGTTCTGCGAGTTGATTGGCTAGTGTGATATCGGCGACGATACCGGGGGTTTTGGGGCTAATAATAATGCCGGCAATGAGATAGCCAACAAGAGGGGGTAGACGTAAACGTGCGGCGATAAAGCCAAAAATAAGGGCTAAGCCAAAACCAACCGCAAGCAATATAATTAAATCTACATCATGTGGCACTAATCACCCCTTAAATATTTATAAATTATGAATTGGCTTTTGAGCTGTATAAGCATAAAAAATGCCAAACTGAGATTAAATTTTAACAACCTGAAGAAAAAAAAGGCAAAAAAAACGACCCAATGGGTCGTATTTTTTTAAAGAACTAAAATTATTTGATTTTAGCTTCTTTGAAGATTACGTGTTGACGGATTTTTGGATCAAATTTTTTGATTTCCATTTTTTCCGGCATAGTACGTTTGTTCTTAGTAGTGGTATAGAAATAACCTGTACCAGCAGAAGAAACTAGGCGAATCTTATCACGCATTTTCGTTGCTCCTTAGATCTTTTGACCTTGAGCACGTAGGTCAGCAACAACCTTTTCGATGCCCAATTTGTCGATAATACGCATACCTTTAGTAGTTAGACGAAGACGTACGAAACGTTTTTCGCTTTCTAACCAAAAACGGTGGTGGTGCAGGTTCGGCTCGAACCGGCGCTTAGTTTTGTTGTTGGCGTGTGAGACGTTGTTACCAACGACTGGACGCTTGCCGGTAACTTGGCAAACCTTAGACATGGTGTAACTCCATTGATTTAGCCAACAGCAAACCTGTATGGCCAGTCAAAATAAAACGGATTGAATTCATTCAAGGGGCGTTTTATATCAAAAATACGCTTAAAAGACAAGCGAAATTGATAAAAACAGGGCATGACCTGTTGTGATAGATCATGCCTTGATCATTTAACGAAGAAAGGCTTTACGGATAAGACTAGGGATCGGTCTATTAAACGGAGGCAGTACGTATTTCAAGCTGAATAGCTTTGGAATAGACATGACTGAGCGTTCATTTGATAAACTGAAGAAGCCTTCGGGACCATGGTATCTGCCCATACCAGATGCACCAACGCCACCGAAAGGTAGATCATCTTGTGCAACATGAGTAACAACAGCGTTTTGACCAAAGTGTCCAGAGTGAGTACGTTGCGAAACGTATTCTGCTCGAGCATCGTTAAAGTCGAAATAGTATAATGCAAGTGGACGTGGTCGGTCATTAATAAACTCGATAACTTCGTCTATTTGATCATATTCTAAGATTGGTAAAATTGGACCAAAGATTTCGTTCTTCATAATTTCCATATCAGGGCTGATATTGGTCAGAAGGGTTGGCGCTATTTTACGTACAGAAGCAAGCTCTTCTTTTAATGGGTTAATTTCAGTGACTTGAGCACCATTTTGAATCGCATCTTCTAAGTAACCTTGTAAGCGTTTATTTTGCTTATCGCTCACTATAGAGGTGTAATCTTGGTTGTCACGTAATGTTGGATACATCGTTTTCGCAACGGTTTCAAACTGGTGAATAAACTCTGAAGTTTTACCACGTGGTAGGAAAATATAATCTGGTGCGACACAAGTTTGACCCGCATTCCACAATTTACCGAATGCAACACGCTCCGCGACATCCTTTAAGTCAATTGAAGGGTGCACGATAACTGGTGATTTACCACCAAGTTCTAGAATAACTGGAACTAAGTTTTCAGATGCTGCTTTCATCACAGTCTTACCAACATTGGTAGAGCCTGTGAA
Source organism: Acinetobacter sp. Ver3 (assembly GCF_000632455.1). Taxonomy (GTDB): domain Bacteria; phylum Pseudomonadota; class Gammaproteobacteria; order Pseudomonadales; family Moraxellaceae; genus Acinetobacter. The sequence goes on along the minus strand of NZ_JFYL01000020.1, from coordinate 18,088 downwards.
GACTAATTTATCAAATGCAAGATGACTGAATGTGTCAGAGATTACGCCACCACCTGTAACAACGGCAACTAACTCTTGTGGGAACGCTTCAGATAAAGCATTTTGTAATACATAGCCAAAGTTACGAGAGGTGCTTGAAACTTTAATCATGGCATGGTTGCCCGCTGCCAATGCACATACTAATGGGCTAATCGCCAATAATAAAGGGTAGTTCCAAGGGGAAATGATACCGACAACACCTAAAGGTTGATACTGAACCCAACCTTTTGCAGGTTGATGTAAAATACCGATATGGCGTTTAGAAGGCTTCATCCACTCTGTTAAATGTTTGCTGTAATATTTGATTTGTTCGAGTGAAGTGAGTAGTTCACCAATTTTCGTTTCAGAAACCGAACGATTACCATAATCTTGGCTAATTGCTTCTGCAATTTGGTCCTGATATTTAATCAAAACTGCTTTAAGACGAGCCAAACGTTCAATACGCTGTTTTGCTGTCGGGTTCGGATAACGTCGATAGGCTGCTTTCTGAAGCGCTAGAAGATCATGTAAATGCTGAACTTCCGATGCTTCAGTCGTCATTAAATTTGTTTTTGTTTGACTGTTCATGACCAGTACCACTAATGTAAGGGTTGATGTGATTTTTATTTTTAGAGTAAATACTCTAAAAGTCAAGTCACTTTTATGTTAGCTTGGGCTAAACGTCATTATTCTTGTTATAGATGGTATTAGGATGTCGCATTCCAAAACGTTAAAAACCAAAGACCGAATCTTGCAAATTAGTTTGCAACTCTTTAACGAACGTGGAGAGCGATCTGTCACAACTAACCATATCGCAGCAGAGTTAGGTATTAGTCCTGGTAATCTCTATTATCACTTTCGTAACAAGCAAGAGATCATTAAAGAGCTGATGGAGCAATATCAGCATGCAACTTTAGAGCTGCTAGCATTGCCAGAAGACCGTGATGTAAATGCCAATGATAAAATCCGATACTTTCAAGTACTCAGTAGTCAGTTATGGGCCTATCGTTTTCTGCATCGTGATGTATATCATTTAACAGAAAATAATGATGACTTTAGAAAAATTTACCCGCGTTTCGCAGGTAAAGTGATGCAACAAGGTCAAAAGATTTACAGAGCCTTCGTCAATGCAGGTCTCATGCAAATGACAGAGTCTGAAATTGAAGCGTTGATCATCAACCTATGGATCGTCCTAACGAACTGGACGAATTTTCTCTATATGTCTGGTCATTTAAAAGATTCCAACCATTTAGATGAAAAGTGGGTTTGGCAGGCACTGCGTCAAATGGTGTTTCTTGAAGGTCCTTATTTACGTGGTGAAAGTCGTCAGACTTATGAGCGCTTGCTTGAAACGCTGGGAACATCTGAATTATTTGCCAGTCTTTCTGCTGATCGAGAAGATTGATTTCAGCAAAGATAATTTGAAAGCATTAAAAAAAGAGTTAGAATACGCGGCTGTTTTTCAATTTAACTGTTAAGTGATATAAATCATCATGAATATGACAACTGCTAACACAGCACGTTTACTGATTACTTGCGAAGATAAACCAGGAATCGTGCAGGCTGTATCGAGCTTTTTGTATCATCAAGGGGCAAACATCACTGCGCTTGATCAATATGCAACAGAAGCTCAGGGCGGGCGTTATTTCATGCGTGTTGAGTTTGAACTCGACAATTTGCAAAGCCGTAAGGAAAATATTCTACAAACTTTCGCCACAAACGTAGCTGAACGTTACAACATGCATTGGCGTTTAGCTTTAGTGTCAGATGTAAAGAAAGTCGGTATTTTGGTATCGAGAGTCGACCATGCCTTGCTTGAGCTTTTGTGGCGTCATGCACGTGGTGGATTACCTTGTGAAATCACTAAGGTTGTATCGAATCATGAAGATCTACGTGAGTCTGTGGAAAACTTCGGTATTCCTTTTGAAGTTGTGCCTGTCAATAAAGAGAACAAGCGCGAAGCATATGCAAAAATTGATGAGTTAATGCAAGGTAATGATTTACTTGTACTCGCACGTTATATGCAGATTCTTGATGAAGAGTTCGTCTCTAAGTGGGAAATGAAAGTGATCAACATTCATCATTCTTTCCTTCCAGCTTTTGTGGGTGCTAACCCTTATAAGCAAGCGTATGAAAAAGGCGTAAAACTGATTGGTGCAACAGCGCATTATGTGACAGCTGATTTGGATCAAGGTCCGATTATTGAACAAGATGTCGAGCGTGTCAGCCATGATTTTACAGTTGATCAATTACGTGAATTAGGTCAAGACGTTGAGCGTAATGTCTTGGCGCGTGCTGTTAAGTGGCATTTAGAAGACCGTATCATTGTTGATGGTAATAAAACTGTGGTATTCCAGTGATTTTTAATTAAATATCACTGATTTATTAAGGCATGCGTGAGCATGCCTTTTTTATTGATGATCAAAAAAACTCATCAAAACTGCAGAATTAATAGTTGCAAATGAAAACACTTCTCATTTATTATTGGCGTACTTTAATTGTACTAACCGATAAGTTTGATTGAAATCTTCCTTCTGAAGACAGCGTCAATGTATATCAGGTCATAAATTTTAATGAGCCCATCTTCCATTCCTATGATGCAAAATCCAATCTCAATGAAAAAGAAAGTGCTTACTTCGCTCATTGCAGTGGTGATCGGGCATATTGGTGTTTTATTTGCCGTGAGTCAGATGAAAACACCTGAATTAAAACCTATTGATAAAGACCCAATTAAGGTTCGTTTTGTTCAGATTAAAGAGGATGCGCCACCGCCGCCACCTCCTGTTGAACCTGTGAAACCTCAAGTTCAACCAAAACCAGAACCTAAAGTCGTTGAACCACCTCCTGTGGTTAAACCCAAAGTCATTGCTGAAAAGCCTAAACCTGTCGAACAAAAAGCAATTGTTCAAGAAGATAAATTAGAAAAGCAAAAGCAGGAACAACAGCGTTTAGAGCAAGAACGTAAAAATCGTGAGTTGCTTGAACAGCAGCGACGTGAGCAAGCATTGCGTGACCAACAGCTACGTGAGCAACAAGAACGTGAGCGCTTGGAAAATGAAAGACGCGAACAAGAACGTCGTGAGCAGCAAGCACGGAATACACCAAAGAATTTAAGTATTGGGCAAATATCATGGTCTCGTACACCGAAGCCATCATATACCAACCGAGATTTACAAGGTTCTGATCGTACTGTTGTAGTATCGATTGAAGCGGACACTAACGGTAATGTAGTGAATGCCAGAATCACAAAATCAAGTGGAATTGATTCGCTTGATCAAAAGATTTTACGCTCAGTGCGTAATGCAAAATTCAGACCTTATAAGGAAAATGGTGTGGCTTATCCGTTTAGAGCGGAACAACCATTTGAACTTAAGTTGAATTCTAACGGCTAACTTTTATTAGGAGTTCGAGTATGAACTTTTCAGTTTATTGGCAACATGCTGATGCAGTCAGTAAGACGCTTTATTTCGTTTTACTCGCAATGTCTATTGCGACATGGACAATTGTCGTTTTACGTGTGATAGGAACACGTCAACTGAAAGAAGTTGCTTATGCTCAACTCTCTAAAGCATTAGCAGGATTGAAAGCAAAACTCGCTCCTTTGGGATTTGAACAACGTAAAGCTGTTGCTGAGCAAGCTTTATTGCGTCAGATTGCTTTGGAAAAAGCATCTGCTGAAAAAGGTGTTGCTGTACTCGGAACAATTGCCTCACTTGCACCATTTGTAGGGCTATTTGGTACAGTATGGGGAATCTTCCATGCATTGGTTGCAGTAGGTAAAAGCGGTCAAGCAGGACTTGCACAAGTTGCAACCCCTGTAGGTGAAGCCCTGATTATGACTGGTATTGGTTTGGCAGTTGCTATTCCAGCAGTGATCGCATACAACATTTGTATTCGCTTTAATCGTACATTAAGTAATGAACTACAAGATCATGCTCACAGTCTGTTAATCGACACGATGCTGCAACAAGATTCTTCTGCGCAAAAAGTTGAAGTGAAAGCGACTCAAGAAAGTTACGTTGGAGGTCAAGCTTAATGGCTTTTCAATTGGGTGAAGACAACGATACAGGCATGACGGAGATGAACCTCATCCCGTTAATTGACATTATGTTGGTTTTGATGATCATCTTCTTGGTGACAGCGACCGTTGCTAACCCATCAATTCCATTAACTTTACCAAAAACGACAGCGGATATCATTGATCCACCACCTGAATCGATTCAAGTAAGCATTAACTCACAGGGTGAGATTGCATGGGATTCAGAAATTATCAGCTTAGATGAATTGCAAAAAAGATTTAACGATGCCGGTGGTTCAGCACAACAACCGACGATTATTCTTAAAGCAGATAAAGAATCACGTTATGATACTGTTGCTCAAGTGATGTCACGTGCAAGCGAAGCCGGGCTTGCTGACATTGCCTTTGCCACAGATAATTAAGTGATTAACATGAGAAAAGCGACCATAAGGTCGCTTTTTTTATACCTGTATTAGTCTTTGAGTAAACCTTCAAATTTAGAGCGCAGCTTTAAAAGTTTTGGTGGGATACTAAAATTGCAGTAGCCCTGAGTCGGGTTACGAGCAAAGAAGTTTTGATGATATTCTTCAGCAGGGTAGAAGGTCGGTACTGAGCTTAATTCTGTAACAATATCTAAACCTTCTGCTTTTAACTGTTGAATTGCTTTCTCTGCAATCTGGCGCTGTTCTTCATTAAAATAATAAATGACAGAGCGATATTGCGTACCTATATCATTACCTTGGCGATTGAGTGTGGTTGGATCATGTGTTGCAAAAAATACATCAAGCAATTGAGCAAAGCTAATTTGACTTTCATCAAAATCCACTAAAACCACTTCTGCGTGATGGGTGTCTCCTTTGCAAATGTCCTCATAGCTTGGATTGGCCGTATACCCACCCGCATAACCACTCACGACTTTAGTGACACCTTTGAGTTGAAGGAAAACTGCTTCAACACACCAGAAGCATCCGCCACCGAGCAAAGCTTGTTGCATGGGATTCACCTTATTGAGTTGCAATGACTGAAATAATGGGGTGTAGAATGAAAAAAGCAACCAGTGAAATGGTTGCTTAACTGTTAACGCGGTTGTATTGCAGACTCATACTGCAATACTGGATTACCATTCTCATCGAGTAGGCGAAGCGTTTTGTCATAGACTTGGAATGCCGCGACTTTTGCCAAGGCAGCATTATAGCGATTTGCAAGTTCTTGAGTATTCACGCACATCATTTGTGTAGTCGCAACTTCACTCAAGCTAATTTTGTCAGCTTTAATGCTATATGCACCCATAAAACGGTTACAACCATCTGCACCACTCAAACGACTAGATGCTGCATCAAATTGAATACTTGGAACATTGTGTGCAGTAGGGTCGGTTTTAAATTCTGTTGCGCCGATATGTGTCAAAATCCAAGTTTTATTTTGCAATTGATTAAGTGCTTGTTGCTGCTTTTCAGCAGATGGTGTTGTGGTACATGCTGTAAAAAGTAATGCTGAGCCTATAACGGATACGGCTAAAAGTTGTTTTAACATATGAAATGCCCCTGTGTTATTTCTTTCTAATATAAATTAAATTCAAGTCAATTTTATGTATATCAACTGATACGCTAAGGTGCAAGCTCTGGCTGACTCTGAGGGAGACCCAGACGAATCAATTTTGAATAATTTTCACTACTTTGATATTTAAATTGATTAAATTGGTCTGTTCTTGGGTTGACATGTGCCTTGTTGTACCATGTTTTGATATCCCAATGATGTTGTAATGCCCCCAAGTCATACAGATAATTAGGTAAATAACCTGAGGCTAATAATCTGTAGTCCACTGGCAGTTCATGTTTGGAAATCGCTTGAACCATATCAAAAACCAAAGTGGTGCAGTTACTGGTCAAGGTGTTATACCATTTTGGTTCTTGATTAAGTTGATCTGCTTGCTCTAAATATTCCTCAAATAAAGCTTTCATTTCAGCAGCTTCCATGTTGATTGGGAAAAAATAGACCTGCTCATTACGTACATTGCTACGTGTATAAATAATGTCTTTCTCGTCAGCAGCAACTAAACTGACTTCGTACTTTCTAAAAAAACCACCAATAGCAGAGAACTCTTCATCTTTTTCTTTGCGAATTTCAATCGAAAAGGTCAGTGGTTTAGAGTTTTTGAAATCAAAGCTGACTAAAGTGTGGGCGATTTGTGGTCCCATCCAATATGAAGTAATGATGTTAATGCCACTGATTTGATTCAAATCAATTTGACGTGTTTCCCAGCGTTCTTGAAAGGTTCCGTCTTCATTCCATGCAAAATTACGCACATTGTGTAAAGTGACCCAATCACCTTGACGTTCATAATTGAGAATTCTTGCGACTTCAGGATTCCACTCACGGTCTTGTTTGGCAGGGATACTAAAATACCAAACTAAACTGAACGCAAAAAAGACAATGTATAAGACAACATCTTTACTACGGCTGAAAAAATGTTGTGTTGCATATATGCCTAAAACACTTAAGGCAAAAGCGACCCAAAAGCCAATGATAATACGATTGACTAACCAGCCAAATGGCTCTTGAACCCATAAGGCCATACATAACCAAATTGAAGAGAAGATGACAAATAAACTAAATAGGGAGTGAAAAGCTCCCTTTGCAAGCGCAAGAATAAACTCTCTTTTACCGATGTTATGCATTGTTATTGGCTATATGTAAGAAAGCTTTATTTTTGGTAGGTTGCGAACTCAAATGCAATATTTGTTTTGTCATCAATGTGTTGCTCTGATGCCACTTTTTTAAATTCAGGTGGAATCTCAGGATAATGAGCATCACCTTGAACGTCTAATTCAACATGCGTGAGTTCTAAGCGATCCGCAATAGAGATCGTTTGGCTAAAAATTTCTCCACCACCTATGATAAAAATAGATCCAGGCTTTTCTGAAGCTTTTACATCATGGACTGCCTGCTCAAGTGCACTCTCGATTGTATGCGCGATTTTTGTTCCTTCAAACTGCCATGACGTATCTCGTGTAATGACCCAATTTACACGTTTAGGAAGTGTTCTACCCATAGATTCAAGTGTTTTACGTCCCATGACCACAACACCACCTTGAGTAATTTCTTTAAAATGTTTGAGATCAGCTGAAATATGCCATGGCAAATCATTTCCTTTGCCAATACAACGTTGTTGATCCATTGCAACGACGTGTACGACTTCTAAACCTTGAAATGCCATGATTATTCTTCCAGCGAATATGAGTTAAAGAGGGAAATGTAAAGTTGGATCACGATTGGTACCAACGGTGATCCCAAAAGACTTTAGTTAAAATCAAACCGCAACTGGTGCTTTAATTGCAGGATGCGATTCGTAATTTACGATTTCAATATCTTCAAATTTGAAATCAAAAATATCTTTAATTTCGGGATTCAGTTTGAGTTGGCACAATGGAAGTGGTTCACGTGTTAATTGAAGTTGTGCTTGCTCGAAATGATTGGCGTAAAGATGAGTATCACCACCTGTCCAAACAAAATCACCGACTTCTAGATCACAGACTTGCGCAATCATATGGGTGAGAAGTGCATAACTTGCAATATTAAATGGAACGCCAAGAAAAACATCAGCACTACGTTGATAAAGCTGACATGATAATTTTCCATCCTGAACAAAAAACTGGAAAAGCGTGTGACAAGGAGGGAGTGCCACTTGTCCAGCTTCTTTTGGGTTCCAACCTGATACGATTAAACGACGGGAGTTTGGATTGGTTTTAATTTCATTAATTAACCATTTGATTTGATCAAAACCATCTTGCTCGTATAAACCATCGTCTTTTTTAGTTGCACCAAAGTTACGCCATTGGTGTCCATATACTGGACCTAGCTCTCCTTCAGGACGTCCAAAACGAGCAGTCTGCTCAGCTGTCGACCATTCATCCCAAATTGTAACTTTATGATCTTGCAGATATTTAACATTGGTATCACCTTTAAGGAACCAAAGTAATTCAATCACGATTGAACGGAAGTGAACTTTCTTTGTGGTCAGTAGAGGAAAACCTTTAGAAAGATCAAAGCGCATTTGATGACCAAATACAGAACGAGTACCTGTACCAGTACGGTCACCTTTATCACCGCCATTGTCGAGGATATGTTGTAGTAGGTCTAAATACGCTTTCATAAATGTCCTGATCGATTTGAATGTGGCATTTGAAGAATAAACCAATGCCAAAAATTTCATTGGCATCAGTTTATACTAAAGCAGCATGCATTTTAATATCTTCCTTACGGAATAGACTCTTTGAAAGCGAGTAATTAAAGAAATAAGAAAGCACCCTTTAGGGTGCTCTCATTTAACACAAAATTTTAGGGCTTAAGCAGTTTTGTGTCCTGTATGTACAGTATGAATTAAATCGCTTAGGTCATAACCAATGGATTGAGCATATGCTAGATACGCTTGTTTGATAGATTCATTTAACACAGGTTCACGGTGCAGAATCCAAAGATATTTTTGATTAGGTTCACCGACTAAAGCAGTTTGATAATTTTCATCGATCTTAAGTACCCAATAATCACCCTTAGTGAATGGAATCCAACGAAATCCTTCAGGCAAAAAGCTGACTTCTAATTTGCCATGTTCAGCATCTACAACTGTGGCTTCGCCAATAGACTCATCCAGTTCTTTGTTGCCATCAAGACAACGATTTTGAACACGTACGGTTCCATCGCTGTTTAAGGTATAGACTGCCGAAATATCCGTACTGTCTTCAGGTTGGTGCTTCATTGGTAAGCGTGCAATCTCATACCAAGTACCTAAATAGCGTTCAAGTTGGAAGTTAGATACGGTCGTTAAATTTTGACTCATTATGATGTACTCCATTTAATCTAAATTAGATACGTTCTTTGAGTATAGGCACAGTTTTGGAGTAGAAATAATACTGTTCTGTAGCAAAGCGTTAAGTGAGTGTGATTATATTTATTTTCATTTGCTTAGTTGTTTTGAAATTCAGCGGGGTGTACGAGATGCATATAAACTCACTACGAACAATCCCACTGCGCTATAACCTATGAGTTGTACAAAAAGTGCAAAAAACTCTCTGCTATTTTGAAAGTTCAGCGCTGAAAGCATGAAGATAAAAAATACAATCAAGATGATAGGAATTAAAGCATAATATGCTTTCAGCTGATGCTTTAGACGCTTAGATTGGATCAAAACATGATGAATAATGTGTACGCTTAAGCCTAAACATAAGCTCATTAGTGTCGATAGAAAATCAAGTTTTTTAATTTCAGCTGTCAACAGAATCATTACACACGTTGATATACAAATGATCAATTTAAGCGTGCGTGTGCATCGTTCCGAATACCAGAAATTTAACATAATGACGTCTTAATGCTGATGTTGATGAAGTAGAGACAGTGGAGAAAATAAGCAAATAGATAAAGCCATAAATCCTAATCCTTGAGCACCAGGTAAAAGAATTTCTCCATCCTTTGCATGCATGAAAATCAAGGCAAGTAGCAAAGCGATAGGAATCCAAGTAAATAATCGGTACATTAGCCCAGTTGGATGGTGTGAAGCGAAATGAATTTTACAGTAACGGCAAATAAGAAAAACAATACCTGTGCCCACAAACATTAAGATGGCATCGAAGTTAAGCGGTTGCATCCAATATAACGTAGCGGTAGCACTCGCAATCAAAATAAAAAATAAAGCTTTGTATTGTATTGAAACTTTAGGATCAAACCAAAACTCGAGCATAGTAATCTGAATCACAGTAAATAATTCAAAACTCTAGCACAAAAAAAGGTGAACAAGATGTTCACCTTTGAGGACATAATTTACTTATTTGCCATTATTTTGTAGAGGACCCCAGTCATATACTTTCTTTTGGTAGGCATACCAAAGCATCCATAGCCCGATGAGAATCATTGGAACTGTAAGGAATTGTCCTTTGCTCATCCATCCGATAAATAATTGACCATTATCTGGCTCACGGAAGAATTCAACTGTGAAGCGAGCGATACCATATCCAATTAAGAATAGAGCAGAAACAGCCATGCGTGGACGAGGTTTAGAACTAAACCACCACAGAACAATAAAAAGAATCAAACCCTCACAGAGTGCTTGGTAAAGTTGGGATGGATGTCGTACGAGTTGTAAAGGATCTGTAGGGAAAATCATACCCAATGCGAAATTTGGATCTGTGACTTGTCGGCCATAAAGTTCGCCGCCAATAAAGTTGCCAATACGACCAAACATCAGACCTGTTGGAACACATGGGGCAATAAAATCCAGTGTTTGGAACCAAGTCATTTTGTATTTTTTACACCACAATAACATGGCCAACATGACACCTAAGAAGCCGCCATGGAAGCTCATGCCACCTGTCCAAACTTGGAATAACCATATCGGATTTGCAAGGAATTGATCAAAACCATAAAAGAACACATAGCCTACTCGACCACCAATCACGACACCTAATGCACCGTAAAAGATGAGATCAGAGACCATGTCTGGTGTCCATCCTCGTTGCTTAGCACGGAATGTTGCCAAGCCCCACGCAAATAAAAATGCGAGTAGATACATGAGTCCATACCAGTGAACTTGTAATGGACCCACAGATATTGCCACTGGGTCAATAGAAGGATAGGTCAGCATTGCTTTTCCTTTATATTATGTTTTGTGTCGATTCTAACGGAAAGACTGAAAAAATGTTGTACATTCAATGTGTAAAGTTCTAAGGATGCAACGATGTGTATTGTAGCAATCGCATGGCAAGTGTTGGATGAAACACCATTATGCTTAATTTCAAATCGGGATGAGTTTTATCACCGACCTGCTTCACAAATTCATAAGTGGGAAAATAGCCCAATTATTGCAGGTCAAGATTTACAATCTGGTGGGACATGGATGGGGATTACTGCTGCAGGGCGTTGGGCACTTGTGACAAATTACCGTGATGCAAATGATAAGAAGGAATATTCACCTTCAAGAGGACATATCATTCAGCAATATCTGGAGTCTGAATTAGCACCGATCCGATTTGCCCAAGAATTAGAAAAAAAGCAATGTGATTACGCTGGATTTAACCTTTTTATCGGAACCTCTGATCAAGCGGTTTATATGAGTAATCGTGGTGAATCTCCACAAGTTCTTGCTAAAGGTGTATATGTGGTTTCCAATGGTGTATTAAGTGATCCATGGGAAAAAACCAAACATTTGCGTAAACGCTTTACACAAGAGTTCTTGCCCTTATTGCAATTAAATCCCAATGATCAAAAAGCGTATGATTTAGAGTATGTCGTTTGGGATATCTTACAAGATGAAAGAAAAATTGATTTAGACTTATTACCTCAAACGGGCATATCAGTGGAAATGGAGCAGCTGTTATCTTCTACTTTTATACAAAGCCCGATATATGGAACACGATGCTCAAACTACCTGTTGTTGAAAAGAAACCAATGGACTTGGCTTGAAAAAACGCAGCAAGGTGAACATCAGAATCACATAGTCAAAATTGATCTGAATCTCTCAAAAAAAATGCCGACATCGTAGTCGGCATTTTCTATTTCAATGTTTGAATTAAGCAGCAGGAGTGTTTTCTTTCTTTTCTAGACTTTCCCCAACAATCTCACCACCATCTTTACGTGTAATCACGACCGTCGCAGAGCGAGGACGTGTACCTTTACCACCGCTGATAGTGTTGCTGTGATTTGCAGGCCAAGTACCACCTGGATGCTGAACATTCACAAAAATAGCTTTATAGTCTGGTGTCATCGTTACACCTGTAATTTCACAGCCTGAAGGGCCTGTTAAAAAACGACGTAACTTTGAATCATCAAGCTGTGCGCCAGCAGGAGTAAGTTGAGTGGCATTATTTGAACCAGCATTTGCAGAAGTCACTTTACCATCACTTACTTGACCTGGAAGTGCAGCGAGCATCATGCAATTCGTTTCATCTGTATAAGCGCCATCATCAGTCTGTACCCACAAGACACCACGTGGATCAAACCATAGGCCATCTGGACTTGAGAAATCATTGGCTGATGTGAGTCCAGATAGGTTTACACCCGGAAGTGAATCTTCTTCTGCGCCAAATAAGAAGATATCCCATACAAATGTTTTTGCTGTAACAGTATCACCAGTTTCACGGAAACGAATAATATGTCCGTTGATATTCCCGCGAGGACTACCACCTTTATCATTATCAGCATAATTACGAGGGTTGGCAGCATCAATCGTATGCTCACTTCCACGTAATGAGTTATTTGTTAAGGTGACATAAACCTCACCATTCTCTGGGTTTACTGCAACCCATTCTGGACGATCCATTTTGGTTGCACCAACTGCATCACCTGCTAAACGGGCATTTACCAATACATCAGCTTGATCTGTAAATTTGTATTTTGAATAACTAGCAATTAATGGATTGGAGATATTGAGTTCAATCCACTCACCAGACGTCTTTTGAGTTGCTTCATTAAAGTTAAATTTAGCAACATAGAATTTACCGTTATTCATATATTTATCACCAGCAGCATAACCGCCGTTGATATCTTTAGGGTCCCAAACCGCATCTGAAACAAATTTATAGATATATTCGCCTTGAGAGTCATCCCCCATATAGAAGGCTAGTGGTTGCCCAGGAATGGCACGACTGACACGACAATCTTCATGTGCAAAACGTCCAAGAGCTGTACGTTTTACTGGGCGTTGACGACCATCAAACGGGTCAATTTCAACAATCCAACCAAATGTATTTGGTGAGTTTCTAAAATCTTGAGTTGCAGAAGATGCAGAGACTTTAGTTAACCAGCGCTCATAGACATCTTGAGGGAACAGTTGTGCTTGAACTGTGTGCCACTTATAAGAACTATTTGAAGCAATTTTATAGCGTTTTAACGACTCCAAATCCTTTTCAGAACGATCTTTATCATCGCGAGTAAAGTATTGGTTAAAGTTTTCTTCAGTGGTTAAGTATGTGCCCCAAGGCGTATAACCGTTACCACAGTTATTGATCGTACCTAATGTAAATGTGCCTTCTGGACTGATCTTGGTTTGTACCAATTCATGCCCTTTTACAGGACCAGCGAAATCGATCGGTGTTGCAGCTGTAATTCGACGGTTGAATACAGAGCGTTTGTTTAGAGTGACTTGTTGAGTTGTAGGATTTTTTTGTACTTCAATCACTGAAACGCCGTGACAGTTGATTTCACGTAATGCTTCATCTTCAGAACGAATATCCGCTGAAATTGTATTATTCGCTGGATGCAAAATCGCTTTGTTATCTACATATTCGTGGTTGAGTACCAGTAAACCTACATTTGACTCATTTTGATCATAACGACTATTTTTCATGCCGAAATATGTCATACCGTCATGACATTCGCCTGAGCGCATGGTAAATGAAGCACCACTCGGAATATTATCTGCATCCCATTCAGGCATACCTTCAAAAAGCGGGTCTCCTAGTGCATAAATAACACGTGCTTCATATCCTTCAGGCACTGTGAATTCATTTTTAATATTTTTATCAACCGCTTTAAATGTTAGTTCAGTTGGCGTTTTTGATTTGTCGAATTCAGGTAGAGAAGGATTTGAGTTGTTATTGTCATTGTCGTCACTGTTACAGCCTGCTACTGAAGCCGCTACTGTCAATGCTACTGCACCACCAGCAGTCTTCTTAATGAGATCTCTACGCGTAATTTGCTTTTCAAGTAAATGGTGAAATTCTGGATTCCCCGAATCATTGCTATCGTAATCATCGTTAAAAGGTGTTAAATCAGTCATGTTCGTTCCTAGCATCTTGCTTGGTAGTTTTTAGCGTCACAAACAACTTAATGCGGAATCATGACAATCAAGTGATAGATTTATGTCAGTTGAATTAAGCTTTTATTTAAAGAGTATGAAAAAGGCGAGTCTTCAGACTCGCCTATGTGTAAAAGGGTCAAGATATCAAAGTACTGACTTTGCTCTTCTGTTTTCGAGTAATTTTCCAAACAAAAGTCCCAATTCAAATAACATCCACATTGGTATCGCTAACATAATCATCGAGAGTGCATCAGGTGGCGTCACAAACATAGAAACGAAGAAACAACCTACAATAATAAAACGTCTTTTTTCAACCAATTGTTCTGTGGTAACGACTCCAATCATAATGAGTAATAAAGTCACAATTGGAATTTCAAAAGTTAAACCAAAAACCAAGAATAATTTTAAACAGAAACTCAGATAGCTATTAATGTCAGTCATGGGTGCTACCGTTTCAGGTGCAACGCTAATGAAAAAATGTAAAATCGAAGGGAGGGCTACAAAGTAAGCAAAAGCAACACCCGCATAAAATAATGTAATACTTCCGATGAGTAATGGTAGAGCTAAAGCTTTCTCATTTTTATATAGCGCCGGTCTGACAAAAGCCCATATTTGATAAATGATAAATGGCATGGCGATCATTAGAGCAACGAAGAAGTTTAACTTAAATGGTGCCATAAATGTCGCGGTGACATCAGTTGCAATCATTGATGAATTTATTGGGAGTTGAGCTCTAAGAGGCTCAGACATCATTTGATAGCTTTGATTTGCAAATGGTAATAAACAAAAGAATAAAACGAGAATGACCCCAACTATTCTAAATAAATATTTTCTTAAAATAATAAGATGCTTGGTTATTGGCATTTCTTCAAGCTGAGGATTAACTTCATTTGAAGAGATGATATTTGGGAGAGTATTGTGACTCATACTGCCTCCGCTAAGACTACATACGGTTTATTGTGTTGCGCCGAATTTTGAATATGAATAAAACTTTGCTTAGGTGTAGCGTGTCCTCTAAAAGGAACTGCTGTACTTTGCTGAACGCTTAAATACACATAAATAGATCTTGTTTCAGAGAGAACCTGTTGATCGATAGGTGGATTTAAATATTCATCGCTTAATACTGTGTGTTTTTCAATTTCCTGCATTTGCGCTTTCATTTTTTCTTCTAATTCTTGAATGCGCTTCATTTCAGTCTGCATTTGTTCTTTAAGTTCAGACATTCTTAGTTCACGATCAATATCATTTTGTACATTGCTGACCATACGCTTAATTTTGCCATACCATTTACCAGCAAATCGCGCACCCTCAGGAAGCTTTTCAGGTCCAAGAACAAGCAATGCAATGATGCCAAACATTAATAGTTCAGCCATACCAATATTCAGCATTACTGTTACCTACCTTTAATGTTTAGCTGTTGAGTTCAAATCATGAGATGTTTGATGTTCAATCGTGCGTGGTTCTTTTAATTGAGCAGATGTGCTCTGGTCTTCGTCATCCTTAATTGATTTTTTAAAATCTTTAACCGCACCACCAACATCTTTACCCAAATTTTTTAGCTTAGACGTACCGAACAAAAGTAAAACGACAATTGCGAAAATAAGTACGTGCCAAATTGATAATCCAGCCATGATATATTCCTTATTGAAAATGATCTTGAATGATTTCAACAGTTCTTTATGACAGCAAGTTGACGGAATTATTTCAGTTTGAAGTCATGGATTTTTTATGTGTGCAAGAGACTTATTCTGAAGTGAAATAGATGTTGTGCTAAGATGAGAAAAAATCTATTTCATATTTAATATGGTTCTTCTACTCCCACTAGTCTCCTTTCTCATCGGCTATTTTGGTGTAGAATATTTACAAAAAATTCGTCCCTTTATGGCGATGTTGTTGGCGAAAGTGCTGATTCCTCTCATCATTATTTACAATATGGTGTTTTACCAAGAGGGCAGTATATGGTTGATGTTATTTGGTTTTATCGCTTCATTTTTGCTGTATTTATTTGTTTATTACCGTACAAAAGACAAATTAGTCTCCTTATGTTCCAGTTACCTGAACATGGCTTGGCTTGGCTTTCCATTTGCATTCGCTATTTTTGGTGCGCAAGCATCTAGTCCTATGGTTGCACTTTATGTCGGGGGCTCTATTTTTGGTAATATTTGTGCAGTGACCGTATTAAGTGCTGAAAAGCAGTCTGCGATGGAGATTTTGAGAAAATTGACTTTCTCTCCACCGATTTTAGCTTTAT
The DNA here is from genome assembly GCF_000632455.1 of Acinetobacter sp. Ver3. Classification (GTDB taxonomy): domain Bacteria; phylum Pseudomonadota; class Gammaproteobacteria; order Pseudomonadales; family Moraxellaceae; genus Acinetobacter. The sequence goes on along the minus strand of NZ_JFYL01000020.1, from coordinate 2,014 downwards.
TAGTTGCTGGTTTTCTTTCGTTATGGAATGTTAGTCATTTTCAGCAGAATGCAATGATTCAATCATTGTATATATTGGATAAGTGGTTAATGACCTTTACAGGGATGTGTATCCTTGGGATGTGGTTATCTCAAGTAAAAATTCACTTGTCCGATTTAATTGAAAGTTTAAAACTTGCTTTGATTAAATTTCTATTTGGTTTAGTGTGCTGTGCGGTAGCCTATTTTCTTCTACCGATTCCTCACGAACTGGTTGTTATTGCACTGATGTCTATGTTTTTTTTATTGCCACCCGCAGCGAATATTGTTGCTTTAGAAACACATTATTCAGGAACAGGTGTTTCAGCCCAATATATCGCAGCGGGTACCATCGTAAGTTGCATGACAATTGGTTTATTTGCCATGGTTTATCATGGACTGATTGTTTAGTTCGTTTCGAGGCTTGCTTTGAATAACTGCATGGCTTGACCACGATGACTGATCTTATTTTTTTCTTCTTTGGTCATTTCAGCGCTACTAATATTGAGTTCAGGTAGCCAAAACAGTGGGTCATAGCCAAAACCATTTTTGCCACGTGCTACTTCCAAAATTTCACCTTTCCAGATTCCTTGGAAAATCTGAGGTAAAGGATCTTCGGCGTGTTGAACTAAGGCGAGTACACACACAAACATCCCTTCAATCACGTCACCATTGTTACGTAATGGTGCTAAATCTGCCAGTAATTTAGCATTATTGGCAGCATCATCGCCATGCTCACCAGCATAACGTGCAGAGTAAATACCAGGAGCACCACCAAGTGCAGGGACGCAAATACCTGAGTCATCTGCTATAGCTGGTTTACCCGAAATCTTAGAAGCATGTCGTGCTTTGATAATGGCATTTTCTACAAAACTTAACCCATCTTCCACCGCATCCTCAATGTTCAGTTTTCCTTGAGGCACAACGTTAACAGGGAGTTTTAAATCTTCAAATAACTTTTCGAACTCAGCTATTTTCCCTTTATTGTTGCTCGCTAAAACCAAAGTACCTTGATCTAACCAATCTTTAGACGCCATGTTGAATCGCTTTCAGTTTCAAATTTGAAGCTATTCTAACGGATATTTGCGATGATACAGATGAACTCATCTCTAAAATAACCAATCATTAATCATGAGAGATTTAAATACCATTCATATTCGTCAAGCAGAGATCGCGGATGTTGAAAATATTGCGTCCTGTATTGCTTTCGCTTTGAATCACTTTGATGAAATGCCAAAAAGTAAGTCCCTATTTTCAAAAGAAGCTCTTGTATCGCACATCAATCATCAAGAGATAAAATACTTTGTTGCAGAATTAAAGCAGTCGCTTGTGGGGATGATTGCTTACAAACAACCCACTCATATTTTTCATTTTTTTGTTCATCCAAATCTGCAATTTCAAGGCGTTGGAACTCATTTATTTAATTATGTGTTAGATCAATTAACTCAAACGGAGATCCAACAGATCACAGTCAATGCGCATATAGGGGCTGTTCATTTTTATAAAAAATTAGGTTTTACTTCACAGAATGAAGTGGACATATTCGAAGATCTGAAATTCATAAGAATGAAGAAGATGATCGAATAAAAAAAGCACCGATAGGTGCTTTCTTCAAACTTATAAGCGTTATTAACGACTTTGAATCCATTGATCAGCACGGTCACGTGCAGTACGAATTTGTTCTGGTGTCAGGTTGGCAGCCAAAGCCGTCTTTTTCGTCTCAGACATATTGATCACTTTATTATCTAACATGCCATCACGTGTAGAAAGCTCATACCATTGGTAAGCACCCATATAGTTTTTCTTTTGCTCTTCCATAACGGCTAAATTGAAGCTTGCACGATTGTCACCATGACTTGCTGCTTTTTCGAAGTATTGGCGAGCTAAGGTTTCATTTTTAGTAACACCAATACCATCAGCATACATACGACCCACATTCAGCTGAGCAGATGAAATACCTTGATCGGCTGCTGCCTTATACCAAACGAAAGCTTGTT